>NZ_JAEEGC010000178.1 GCF_019207025.1 Clostridium thailandense
GGTTTGTGGTTCGAGTACATAGTAGGGGCGTAGGAATGATTTTTGAGAAAAATCGTTAAGGATATTAAGGATATAAGGTAAAAAGAATAATACATGGCAATATTTAATTTTAATATTGGGAATTAAGAATGGATCAAAGTTAACTATAAAAATTAAATAATAGGAAATGAAAGATTTTATTAAAAAATCTTTATTAGTAGGAATAAGCAATTATAAACAGATTTATTAATTATTTTGTATTTCAGCGATATAGTAATTTATATATGAATAAGTAATTTATATTGAGAATTTAAGGTAAAACCTTAAATAAATATGTGAGTTTTCTATTTGTGGGATGATTATACATAAAGCTATAAAGTGCAAGGGGATTAAGCAGATGTGTATAGATAATAGGAGGAAAATTATTTGAATAAATTTAAATGTTTGGATCTTTGAGGAATATGACGAGGTTAAAATTAGCTTAATGGATGTCTTAATCAGAATGATTAAATGAAAAAGTAGTATTATCAACAAATGTGAAGAAATTGCTAAATTAATAAAAAGAGTCTGTTGGATAAAAATTTATTTTGTAGATAAAATTGTGATTTAATATCCTAAAATTAAACAATTTAAACAAAAATATGATACAATAGTAGTACAATATTTATTCAAATTATATACAAATTTGATATAAATTTTATTAAGGAGGGGTTCAAATAAATACATATTATAAAAATATTAATGAAATAAGTATTGCCTTAAATTATATTATTGATAGTTATTGGAGGAATGAAATTAATGAAAAAGATATGATTGAAAATGTTAACTCAATTATAAAGAATAATAAAGAAAAAATATTTACAAGTGAGGGCTTTAAAGCTGTAATTATTCATAAATGTGGAAAGAAAAGATTAGAGCTTATAAATAAGGTTAGAAGGGAAGATATTTAATTGAATGAAATTGATATGTATATTACTTTAGCTGACGATGTAGAAATTAATAATATATTAAAGTTTTTTAACTGTAATGTTAGAACTAAAAACTTAGAGTTAAAGAAAACAAAAATAAAAACAATAGTCAGAACAAATCATACTTTAAAACAATCAAAAGGGATTAAGAACCCATTCACTGCTATTTTAATGAGACACAAAGTAGAAGAATGGGAAGATCTAAATGAAAAAGAATTCTTCATAACACTTAATAAAGATACAGATAAAATACCTGATTATGTTAAATTCGCAAATCTTTTAATAAAATATCCTAATGATAAAGAAAAATATATAGAATTGATTAACGAAAATATAAAAGATGATAAATATATGTTTAATTTTAACATGAGCTTTAATAACGAGGAGGAAGTTGTAGAATATTCTTCTAAGTTATTGAATAATTCGGGGGATGGTATATTAAATAGTATAAAAAAATACTTTCTGAAAGCATTAAAATGCAACTTATTAAAATCAACCGTAGCAAATATAGATGATATAAAAAATTGGAGTGTAATGGATTTATATAATAATTTAGAAGAAGATAATGAACCTAATAATACCTTTATGAAGTTTGAATATATAAGAACCCATAATAATATAGAAAAAGATATATTGAATAAGATTCATTTAGATATTATGTTTCATCTTTTAGATTTGTTTGACAGCCAATTTACAGATGAAAGCAAAAAAGATTTAGCAGAGTTGGGGGAGCTTAAAGATAAAATAAACAAACTACAGGATACCTATAAAAAACTATTGAAGAAAAGTAAGGATAAAGATAAGGAAAATAAAGAAATAATTCAAAAGTTAAAAAATGAAGTAAAAGCCAATATGGAGAGCGAAGAAGAATTAAATAAACTTAAAGAACAAATGGACATACAGTGTAGTAGAAATGACTTTTTAGTTAAGTCAGTAAAGGAGTTGAAAAATAAAAATGATTTGTTGAATAATGAATTAAAAGATTGTAAAGAAAAAATAAAAACCTATACTGATAAAATAACAAGTACAGAATTGTATTACAAATATAATTTTCAATCCAATGGGATAAATGAAAAAATATTTGGTTTGATACATAGTACGCACATTGAAGTAGCAAAAATTATATTTGGCGAAGTAGAGTTTATTCATATTGATAATTGGGAAAAGCAAATTAATAATGTAAAAAAGTTATTTATACAAAGAGAAGGTGTATCTACAAGAGAATTGATAAACATAAAAAAATATTGTAATAAGAACGGAATAGAGATTATAAATACAGTTTCAATACATGACGAAAAGAAGTTAATAGAAACAATATCTGTAATTAAAAATAAGTATGAGGTGATTTAAATGGCGATGTCCCAAGAGAATAAAAATAGATTAATAAAATCAAGCCAATGTTATATGGTAGGAATATTAGCTGAAAATGAACAATTTTACCCATCGGGTGATGAACAGAAAGCTGTAACAACATTAAGGAACTCAAATAATGTTATATTTTTTATAAAACCATTAAGCCTTGACCCCGAACCTGTAAATGAATTAATAGACCCTGATATAACAAATCCTTTATATATAGGTATAGACAATTCCCAAAGCAGTTGGCTTATCCCGTACACTTATAAACTAACACAAAATTTAGAACAGAAAAAACAGATGATATATGATAAATTAAAAGATAAATTAATTGTATTTAAACCAAAAATCAATTTTACTAATAAAGAATTAAGTGATAGACCATATAAAAATGCAGTTGTAGTAAACGTAGAATCCGACATTAAAATTGATAAAGATACAGAGTTTATTACTATACCTATAGTAGAAATGAGTAATACAGAATTTCAAAAGAAGATAGTAGAGGGCAGTAGTATTGTGCTAAGTGATTATTCTCAGCAAATGTATCCACCAGAACATATTATGTGTAACAATTATATATATTTTAATTTTCCTGAATGGACAAAATCTACTGATGGCACAGGATGGATATGTGAAAAATTCGACAATAGAGTAAAACGTGTAAAAATAGATATAGAAAATAGTGAAATGGACGGAAAAATAATAGAAGTTAGCGGAGTTCAGGTTGTTTTTATAGAAAAAAATGCTCTTTATAATTTGGAGAAGAATGGAAAAGTAGAGGATTTGACTGACCCAATAATGGACGAAATTATATTAAATGAAAATAATGAAGGTAGTGAAAGTTACAGCAGTGAAATTAATGTTAAAGAAAACATGTTTATAGATGATTTTAAAGAATTTACATTAAGAAATAATCTATGCTATTCAAAAGAGGATTTAATCAACTTACATACTTGTGTGAAAACCAATCCACTAACAATATTAGCAGGCATGTCTGGAACAGGTAAGTCAGAATTAGCTAATGCCTATGCTAAGATGTTAAAATGTTCTGAACAATTAAACACTCTATTATTTCTACCAATAAGTCCATCATTCACAGAGCCAGGGGATTTACTTGGGTATTTGAATAATACAACGGGATTATTTATTCCTTCTGAGACAGGACTTAGTGAATTCTTAATACATGCAAAGGACAACCCTAATTCAATGCACGTAGTAGTTTTTGATGAAATGAATCTTTCACAAGTAGAATATTGGTTTTCACCTTTTATATCACTATTAGAAAGAAAGCCAGAAGATAGAAGATTATTTTTATATAATCCTGCAACACATTGTATAAACAAACAATCCTATCCATCTTCAATAATAATAAAGGACAATGTTAAATTTATAGGAACTGTGAACACAGATGAAACTACAAAAGACTTTTCGGACAGACTTCTTGATAGAGCCAATATAATAAATCTTAGGAAAGAAAACTTAGTAAAATTTCAACAAGAAGTTAAGGAGCTAAAGCCTAATAAAATAGAAGATAAGGACTTTTCTCGTTGTGCCAGTGAAGAGGAATATCAATCATGGACAGTTAAAAGAAATTGGTCAGAGGCATATACTGATGAAGAAATTAAGTTTTTGGATGATTTACATGAGTTATTGAATGAAGTTGATGATCAAAAGGGCGTATCTTTTAGAATAACTAAGAAAATTGCTGAGTATTTGTTGAATATTCCTGTTAATTTAGATGGAACTAAAATGATTTTAAAGAGAGAGGCATTTGACATTCAAATAAAGCAAAGATTAATAACAAAAATTAAAGGTGCAGAGAAAAAGTATGGAAAGCTTATAGGTACTATTAAGGATAGTGAAAGTAAAGAGCCTACAAACAGCAAATTATTTGAGTTTTTTAATTCTGAGGAAGCTCTAAAAATAAGTGATTTTAAAGTTACTAAAAAAGAAATAGTTAGAAAAGCAAGGGAATTGGGAGTATATGGATATGCAAACTAAAGTAACTTTTTATGCTTTCTATGGAAATGAGATACTGACTAATACGAAGTGTTTAATTATAGATGATAGTACAAAAGAAGATTTAGGAGATACTGTTGTAATATTTGATGAATATAGTAAAATTGCTGTAGAATTTGAAAGTGATGATAGTAATGCTATTCTTGAAATTGATAGTAGTATCTCAGAATATCCATTACAGTTACGTCCAAGTGATGAAGTAATCACTATATCGGAAGCGGAAGACCATGATAGTATGCTTACTCCTGGTTATTATGGCATCAATGTGATAACTACATCAAAAACCTATAGGGGGCTGTACTTTGTTAACTCAAAATCAGTCACATGGGAAGGATTAATTAATCTAAGAAAGTATCTTGAAATCGTTATGACTGGATTATCACAAAATCTATATATACAGAGGATGGCAGGACAAAAAAATATATATGGTGATGAAGATTACTCTCTAAATAAAATGTATTTTTATATTAATAATAATATTGAAAATGTTATTAATAGTGTAAGTAGTATAATTAAAAATCCGCTTACAGATATAAAAAAAGGATATCGAGAGCAGTATTATATGAGAAAGCAAGATATAAAGAGCCAAAGATGGCTATGTACAAAAGGATTAAGTAAAAATAAAAACATATACACCCCAGATATTGTGCTTGAAAAGCATTCTTTTCTCAATACAGATATATTAGAGAATTGTTATATAAAACAGATACTTGAAAAGACATTAGAAATGGTTCTTTTCATTGAGAACAGATACGAAATAATCCAGACTAATTCTACAACTATCATTAACAATAAAATAGAGATATATAGAGATAATGAATTAAGTTACAATGTATTAAAAAATGATAGGGTAGTTAGCGGAGAACATAAAGAGGGCAAAAGAAGAGAACTTAAATTTTTACAGGATGATATTAATAAATTACATGAACATATTGTTTTTATAACTGATATATTAATGAATTTAAACAAAATAAAAAACATGTTACTGATATATGTCAATGAAACTTGGTTAAATGAAATAATGTATACTGATACTACTGTATTAAGACCGTCACAAAAATTGCTAAGAGATAATAGATACTACCAAGTTTATGATTTTTACTTAAATATTTTAGCTATAGAGAAAAATGACCCTCAAAGCAGAAAACCTTACTTCCCAAGCAAAAAGACATCTAAACTCTTTGAGTATTACTCAGTATCCTTAATTATAAACATATTAAAGAATGAGGAATTTGAGTGGCAGAGTGGTTGGTTAGCGGATAATATGGATGAAGAATTATTCAATGGTGAGATCGTAACAAACAAACCTATTATCTTGATAAAAGATAATTTAAGAGTAGAGCTTTTTTATGAAAAAGAAGTTGAAGCTAATACAACTGTCATAGATAAGAATATAAGTGATTTTGTAAGAATGAATGGAAGACACTATAAGCCTGATATTATGTTAAGTCTCTTTGATAATGAAACAGGAGAATTAATAAGTTCTATTGTCGTTGAAGTAAAATGCTGTATGAGCCGAAACCTTCAAAGCAAAAACGGACCTTCCAGAGCTATTGAGCAGGCAAAAGACTATTATAATTTTGGGTATTACGACAAAGAAAAGAGAGGCAAGAATAAAACAAGAAGGGGTGTTATAGAGGAAGTTATAATTATATATCCAAAACAAGATAGAATTATACAGTATGGATATGATGATATGAATGTTTCATTTATACAGGTAGAAGCAGATGATACAACGGACATAACTAAACACTTTGGATATGAAGAGCTGAAAAATGAAATAGATACTTATTTTTTATAGTTTTTTGTATTATTTATAGCATATAAAATAAGAGATACAACAAGCAGAGTTTGGAATAGATTTAGATTAAAATAATTAAGAAGAAACGCTTTGGTGTGTCGGACAGTACACCAAAGCGTTTTTTCGTAAAAATACGTAAATATCCCTATTTAAAAACACTCAGCAAAGATTAAAAGCTTACTAAATTAAGTTTTTTGCTGATATGTTTATATTATATCGAATTTGATAGAGAATGCAATAAAAAAATTATTTCCAAGACAGTTAGATATAAAGCTAAGGGTATTTAATATAAGTGTATAATGATGTATAATATGTTCATATCACAATTATGAGTATAAATAATAAACGGAAGTGATTTTATAATGAAATATTGCTATAAATCTCAAATAAATATAATTTTTTTAAGAACAAGCACTCGTCTTAGACGGGTGCTTAATTTTTTTAATAATGTTATATAGCAAACATTATTATATTGAAAGAGATGTGGAGGAAATAAGCTGAAAGATAATTAGGAGATGAAATCTTATTATTTGTACTTATTAAGTTTATGTGAAATTTAATTGAAAGAAGGATGAAGAACATGGGAGTATATATTAATTTAGATATTGTACCAAGCAAAATAGATAAGGAAGAGTGGGAAAGTGTATATTTGGAAAGTTTGGAACTGATAAAGGCGTATCCATTAGCTTCAATTATTAGAGAAGATATTGGACGCAGTAAGAGATTAGTCTTAGAAAAGGCAAGAGAACAAGGATACGGAGAGAATAGGTTTTGGAGTGTTTCAGGAGATATTGAAAGTAAACAAATAGGTGAAAACTTTATTTTATACAAGAACTTAGAAAAGTATTCAAGAGGTAATGGTGCAATAAACAAGGATATACTGCAAGTTATAATGAAGGCAAGAGAAGGATTAAGCACGGTATTTGATTCTAAAACGCAAGGTGAAGAATATCATTTTTATATACTTTCTATTGCGGCCTTAATAGAAGATAGGTTAAAAGGTAGAGCTATAGTATATGGAGATTTTACTAAGGAACAAGCAGAGAAAGCTATTAACTTTGCTAATAATATTTTGAAAGAACCTATAAAGCTTCCTGTTAGGGTAGATGAAGGAGAATTACTTAAAAGGCTGGAAGAGCTAAGTATTAAGAATTTAAGTAACTTCTTAGATTTATATATTACAGAAAATAAAGACGGATTATGTGAGTTTATAAGAGAAAACTTTAGTGAACAAGAAATAATGAACTACTTTAAAAGTGGGCTAAAAGAATATAATTCAGCGACTCAGCTTGGAGCAGAAAGAATTATGATTCGGTTTTTAAATATGGGATATAGTCTGGAAGAATTAAGTAATGTTTGTTGTCTTGATGAAGGCGGTCCAAAATATAATGGAGAAGAATTTATAAAAGCTTTAGGCTCTACTTGGGTATTTGTAGAAAAAGAATATAGAGAGAATATGAGTATATTTGTAAAGGAGGCAGTTAAACCTCAGTATGTTGAATATCAATTTGGGACAGCATTTTTAGATATGTGTGGGTTACTTGGCAGGTATTGCAATAGATATATTACAATGGAGGAAGGTATAAAGATTTTAAGAGATAAGCTTGGATATATTAATGGATTAGAGGAAATAGTCCAGGGAAAGTATAATGAAGCTGTAGAGGTATTAAAAAAATATGGGAAAGAGCTTGATGATATAAAGACTGAATACAGCGAGACTATAGAAAAGAACATCATTATGGATTATGATGTTCTGCTTAAATGGGATGACAGTCTTGAAATAGCAGACTTTATTGAAAATAATATTAAGAGCATATTAATGCAAATGAAAGAAACAATTACAGATGAAAATTATAAAGTTGTTTCAATAATAAATAGCCTTTCAACAAAAGAAGAAATTTTAGAAATTATGATGGATTTTTTAAATAAAGTTAATTTAATACTTTCAAGGGAAGCATGGAATTGGATTGATGAAATAGAAGACTTAAAGTTATGCAGGTTTATTACTCTAATGATTGGCTTATGTAGTGATAGCGAGGTAAAATCAGTGGTTAGAGCTATATTAGAAAATGAGAAATTATTTAATAAATATGTGAAGTTAGAAGACTAAATAGAAAAATATAAAAAATAAGGAATTGAGAGTAATATAAGATAAATCAGTTTAGGTAGTCATAGACATTATTGAGCTAATTTAACCTCCTAAACTGGAATTACCATTAAGTTAAATAACATCTGCAAGAGGAATAAAGCAAGTAATAAATATGGTTTTAGGAGTGACGAGAATGGAGTTAACAGAAGAACAAAAAATAATGTTGCAAAGAATATGGAATGTATTAAAAGATAAGTTTATTATGTTTATTGGTGAAACAAGGAGTAAGGATATATCTGCAATTACAGTAATAAGTAACATTGGGAGTGAGACTTTTAATTTATTCTATTATAACACAACAGAAGAAGCAACTATTGCAAAGGAATTTATTGAATTTGCTGTAAATACTATAGTTGTTACTAAATCCTTCGCACAAACAATAGATGGAGTGGAAAAGAAATATGGATTTTAGTAGAAATTAATGAGGAATTGCAGGGGGATTGAAAATAGCTATAAACACCAAAGTGAAGAGAGGACAGGAGAAAATCTTGAAGTTCTAAAAGGAATTGAGACGTTCTCAAAGGAATCTGTTTAAAATAAAAACAGCTATGGATGATACCAAAAGCTGTTAGTTAAATGGAAGATGACAGGATGATGGTAGAAATATTATCACACACATTTAATAGATAAAGACTATTAGTCTTTTAGTTTATTTTATAGGATTATTATATAAGATTTGATTTTTAATGTAAATAATACAATAGTCAATGTTAATACCAATATAGAGAATATTTGAAATTAATGTAAAAGGGACCTGCTACAAGGTCTCTTTTGCTGTCTATAGGACTGTAAGATATAATTTAAATTTTGCTAATCTATGAGTATCATTTACTTTTAGTGATGTTAAGTACGAATTATAAATCTTTGTCTAACTGCATATAACATATAAATTAAAACAAAAGGAGCTACTCAACAGGAGTAGCGTGTGAAAACAGGAGGATGATAGTGTATGCAGAACAAAGGGATAGGAAACTTCCTAAAGAATCTAAGATTACAAAAAGGTGTTTCTCTTGGGGAAGTTGAGGAAAAAACAGGAATTAGTCGTTCTTATATCTGTAAAATAGAAAAAGCTGTGCGTGAGAACCCATCACTTTATACTTTGACAAAACTCTCTGACTATTATGGTGTTGATTTAAACACCATAGAGGAGATTTATTATAACGGTACAAAGCAAAGTGGAGAACAAGTTCAAAATCTCGATATGTTAATCTTAAATGCAAATTATAACTTTGCCAATATCGAGGCAAGTTTGGAGCTGAGAGTGTTGATAAGAAAGTTGGTTTTGAAGCTTGAAGAATATGCAACAAAATCTTTGGTAAAAAGGAATGATGAAATTGTTCTATTGGAAGTGATTGATGAAATAAGGGTAAAAATGTTAGAGGAGACAGCATAGAGCTGTCTTTTTTCAAAGGGGGAGAAATAAATGAGTATTGGAAATAGTAAGAAAGAGTTCCTTTTTGCAATATATATGAGCTTAAATAAAGAGATAATAGAAAAGCAACTTGAAATTGGCATTAAGGAAATACATTTAGAAAAATGGTTTAAAAAAAGAAAAGTAGACATGAATTGTATTGGTAAAAATGGTGAAAGAATATTAATTGAATGGCAGATGGATTTTAGAAGTTATAGAGATCATATTAGACAAATTCAGGATTTAATATGTCTTTGTGAAAAGCAGGAAAAAACGATTATTGTATATGGAATGTTAGATTTTAAGGAAGAACTTATGAGCGAATTAATGCAAAGTGTAGTATTCTATTCAGAGAAGAACATATCATTAGTTTTTCTAAAGATTAAGAAAGATACTTTAGACTTGCTGATTGAGATAAATAAGCTGGATGAACTTAACCGATTGAAGGAGTTACAAAGGTTAAATACAGTGCAGAATATATTTTTAGACAAGAAAAGTATTAAAATATCTAATAATTCTGTAGCGGTAAGAGTTGTTAAAGATGATGATATATACACATGGGAAGAAAAACTTCTTATAAAAATAGCTAAAAGGCTTAGAGAAGATTGTAGTGATGTATCTACAAATGTTTATCAATATAAGGATGTTAAAAACTGTAATTTTATAATTGGCTCAGGTTTCCAAGATATTATCTTTAAGGTGGCTTATGACAGGAGAAAAAGAGTTCTAATAGAATTATGTTTTTATGGAAAGAAGAAAGAGATATTCTATAAGCTCTCAGATAAAAAGGATGTTTTACAGAATGAATTCAATTATATTTTAAAATTCGATGATAGATATGCAAAAATAGGTACATATTATCCCATTTCTTGGTTTTACAGTGAAAGAGAACTAATGATAAAAAGGTTCTGTAGAGACGTAAAATTCTATTTGGTAGGTTTCAATAATCATTTAAAACATGCTGTAGAGAGATGTAAAAATAATATTTAAGAGTTAAAGACCAGGCTAACAGTGCTGGTCTATTTTTTTAGGTTTGGGAGAATAGCTTTTAGAACGTTATCTATTACTTGTAGTTCCCTTTTGGAAGCAATATTAATTTTTTCTATAATAGCATCTCTATCTACTGCAATACTATCTTCTCCCCAAATTATATAGTCCAAGGAAAGATTGAGTTTATTAGCAACCCTAATAAGGGTGGGTATCGACATTTGACGTTCCCCTCTTTCAATCTGCGAAAGAAATATATTGGATATGGATACAGATTCTGACAATTCATCTCTTGTTAAATTTAATTTTTCACGTTCTAATTTTATTCTCTCGCCTATGGATTTGCTATCTATTGTATCATTCATTAGAAATCACCCCTATAGTTTAACTTTATAGGGTATAAGTTAATAGAGGAATAAGCTAAAAGTATGTAAAATAATTGCATACAGCATAAAAATTGATTAAAATATAAGTGCTAACTTAATTTTTAACTAAATTTAAAAATGGAGGTATAATATGGGTAGAAAAGAATTGCTTTAGAGTAAAATATAAAAATTTATTTTAGGGAGGAGTTAGTAGCATCAAATAAATTGGTTAAAATCAACTGCTTTTTAAATGTTAAGATAAAAAATATTAAATAAGTAAAGTAGTATAGTCTATTAGAGAAGAATTTAAGTAAGCGGAAAATTAGTTTTCAAAGGTAAAAATTTATATATTGGTCTCGAAAGATATATGAGAAAGTGATTTATTAGTCAATAATATTTAAACTTAATGAAGTAAGGGGCGAGAAGAAATGAGAAAGAAATATATAGCAGTGATGGTTAGTATTCTAACATCTTTAAACATGATTTTATATTCTAAAGTATATGCAGTAGAACAAAAAGTAGTAATAATGGATACTTTATCCCAACAAAGTAATGTAACCAGAATAACTGGAACTGACTGTTATGATATTGGAATAAAGGTAAGTCAGAAAGGATGGACAACATCTGATAATGTAATATTAGCAGGTTCAGCAGACTTCCCAGACGCTTTATCAGGAACAGCTTTAGGAATAAAGCTTAACGCACCAATACTTTTCACTGACCCAAATGGAATTGCTTCTAACACATTAAATGAGATTGTTAGATTAAAAGCTAAAAAGGTTTATATTCTTGGAGGTACTGGTGCAGTGAGCCAGGCAGTAGAGGATAGTATTAAGGGTCAAGGATTAAGCGTTGAAAGACTATGGGGACAAGACAGATTTGGAACAGCACTTGCAGTAGGCAAGAAGGTTCAAGGACTAACTGGTGCTAAGACTGCTTTCATAGCAAATGCTTACAACTACCCAGACGCTCTTTCAAGCTCTACATTTGCAGGACAAACAGGAAGTCCTATTTTACTTACAGACGCAGGTACTCTTAATGAGCAAAGCAAACAAGCATTAAGAGATTGGGGAATAACTAATGTTTATGTCCTTGGTGGTACAGGAGTTGTTTCTGCTAACATAGAGAATGAACTTAAAGATATGGGCATATCACTAACTCGTTTAGGCGGATTAGACAGATATGAGACATCTCAGAAGATCGTAAAGAACTTTGACAGCTCTTTAGATAAGTTCACCATTGTTACAGGAAAAGACTTCCACAATGCTCTTGTAGCTTCTGTATATGCAGAGAAAATAGACCATCCATTAGTGCTTGAAGATAATGATTGTAGTCAAACTGTTAAGGGCTTAGTTAAAGACAAAGACTTGTTAATAGTTGGAGACTTCATAGTAGATAGCACTACACCAACTGAACCTATAGTTGATGAACCTGGACATTCAGGGAATCACATAAGACAACAAATACTAACTGGTAATTTAGGCTTTGTTGACTATGATAGTAATGGTAGTGGCTTAATACTAAATCCATATGGTGCAAATGGAGATGATAAGTTTACTGAATTAGGATTTACTGTAGGTAGTGGTAATAGAGATATGTCTTTATCAATATTTAGAAGTAGTCCAGAAGTAGACCAGAAGATAAAAACAATATTAAATATGATACTTCCAACACAAGGAGATAAATTATATTCAATATTAGATACTGCGGGTTTGAAAACTCAAACTGTTGAATTAGATGGTAGAATCATAACAATAAGAGTTGAGAGCTATGGTCTTATAGTAGATTTTGGACCAGTGAAGTAAATAAGGTACAAGGAAGTTAAGGTTCAAGGAATTAGGGTTAAGGCTCTTGTTTCTTGGACTTTTTTACAGTTCAAATACTTCTTTTGTCCATAACAGTAGTTAAGTGAGTAGGGAAAGGAGTACTGAATAAACGGTATTAAATTATAAAAATATTGTAGTGAAAGTATAATGAGTAGAAAAAAAGGATGAAGTATGAATTGTAATAAATGTAAAATTATGGTATTATTAAAGAAAGTAAAACCTTTGAAAGACGGTATAAAAATTCGACAAATCATAGACTTTTATGGAGGAATTGTGGTAAAATGAATATAAGAAAAGTAGACAAGCACTTAAAAAAGATAAAAATTAAAGACTTTAAAAAACTAAAAAGATTTATAAAAACTAAAAACTTTACAAAAGGGGAGATAACTATGGAAAATACAATGGTAAGACCATGTACTCCTGCGGAATCTTTAAAACAATCATTAATCGAAATGAAGCTTATGAGAGAAGGAAAAATGGACAAGCGTTCATATTGGGACGCTATGAAAGATTTTGACGATGACGAAGACGAAGACGAGGAATAGGGGTTTTGTTAATGTCTCAATACAATGTTATACCTACGAAAAAATTCTTAAAAGACATGAAATATTATGTACGAAAAAAGAATTATTATAAATTAAAAGATGATATGGACAACTTGGCAGAAGAGTTGGAAAAAGGAAATCTTATTGGTGATGAAATTCCAGACTTAAAGTTACCAGAAGAAGAGTCTTCCTATAAGGTAAGAATGGCAAATAATACTACAAAGGTAGGTAAAAGTAACGGGTTCAGAATTATCTACTATGTTGTGAAGAATAATTCCGAAATATATTTACTAACAGTTTATGAAAAAGCTGATATAACAAATGTTGACGCAGGAGAGATAAGACAATTAATTAAAGAATATTGTAGTTAAATGATAAGTTCAAGTAAAGAGGGTTTAAAACCATATTACTTGGGCTTTTTCTTTATCTTAAATATATTCTTATTTACTTTATAACTTTATATCATTAATGTTTATCTGATAACTTTATTCCTTGAAACTATCACCCTTAATCTTGGTTCTGCTCGAACCGCATAGAACATCTAAACTTATATCATCCTTCTTTAAAATGAAGTGAAATTATTAAGAATTAGATATTAGGAATAAGGTGGCAGAACCCTTAATTCTAATCCCTTAACTCTAACTCGTTCTAATATTATTAACTCTTACTCATTACTTTAAAACTTTATAAATCCTTACTTTCGTTATAGTTAAGAGCTTAAATGCTTATGATATATAAACCATAACGAAGGAGGAGTTTAATAGGGTGAAGTTAGTATTTAAATTCAAACCTAAGCTTAATGATTTACAACATAAAATTATTGAAGAACTTAGTTATCATACAACTAAGCTTTATAATATTGCTAACCATGATAATTTAAAAAATGGTTTTAAGTCTTATTATGAAATGAACACAATTTATAATGCTAATTGGCATAGGGACTATCTTCATAGCCATAGCTATCAGCATTGTTTAAGAGTCCTTGAACAAAATTGGAAATCTTATTTTAAAGCGATTGCTGATTATAAGAAAAATCCCTCAAAATATTTAGGTGTTCCAAGACAGCCTAAATATAAAAACCATAATGATAAGAAAAATGAGATTATTTTTACTTCAAGAGGAATTAGATTTAAGAATAATACACTAATGTTATCTCTATCTAAAACTGTACAAGTTGAGTATGGTGTAAAAAGTCTTAATTTTGAAGTTTCTGAAAAACTTCAAAGCCTATTTAACTGGAATAGCTTACAACAAGTAAAAATTAAGTGGGATAATAGTACCAAGGAATGGTATTTAATTCTTATTCATATTAAAGAAGAAGTGCAACTTCCAGAGGACTTCAATAATATTATGGCAATTGACTTAGGACTTTCTAACTTAGCTACTATGACTTTCATTAATGATGAAGAAAGTTATATTATTAATGGTAAACCTCTTAAAGCGATAAATGGCTTTGTTAATAAGAAAATAGCACACCTTCAAAGTATTGCTATGTACATGTTTGGAAATGATAATTTTAAAGATACTAAGCAAATTATAGGGCTAAGAAAATATAGGGCTGATTATATTAATAATTACCTACATAAAGCAAGTAGACAAGTTATTGACTTAGCATTAAAGCATAAGTGTAGTACCATTATTATTGGTGATATTGAAGGCATAAAACAAAACTTGAATTATGCCAAAGCTTTTGTACAAGTACCAATACTTAGGTTCAAGGAGCTTATTGAATATAAGGCTAAACTTGTAGGTATTAAGGTTATAATGCAAAAGGAAGCTTATAGCTCTGGTTGTAGTGCTTTAGACTTAGAGCCTATTAACAAAACTTATTATAATAAGAATAGACGTATATATAGGGGCTTATTTAAAACTAATGCAGGAATTAAGATAAATGCTGATGTAAATGGAAGCCTCAATATATTAAGGCTTTACAATAAAGATAGTTCGATAGCAATAACGCAAAGCGATGAATGTATTCCTAAACTGATACAAACAGCAAAGGATAAGGGCTACGTGAATAGTCCAGTAAAGTTAAGGGTGGCGTAGTTAGTATTAATTAAATTATTAACCTAATTATGTGGAAACTTAAATACTATACTTTACAGAAGCTCTAATATATACAAATATTTAGAGAGTTCACATTGTCTAAGAACGTTATTAAATATTCTAAAAGGGTTTAGACGTTGATTATAACTTATAAATCAATATAATAAAATATTAAAAAGGTAATAGGTAGGAATAAGGAAGTTAGTTACAAGACACAAACCTTAACCCTAATTAATATCCTTGACCCTAATACAATCCTAATTATTGGGAGGGAAACTAATGATAAAAAATAAAAATAAGAAGTCTTTGTTTGGAAAAGCTTTAGCACTTGCCTCCTTGACTTTAGTAGCATTAACACTAACTTCTGTTAAAGTTAATGCTATACAGGGGTTACCAAACCAAAATAATGACGCAGGGGATAAACTAACCGCTCAGGCTGTTTCACCAGAAGGAAAAGTAACCAGGGCTTCTTTTAACTGGAACGCTCCTCAACATGTATATTGGTATGATGGAGTTGGTGGAAGGTCAAATCAGGTGTTTTTATCAGCATATAAGGATTTTATTGTATATTCAGTAATACCTCAACCTGCAAATCATGATTATTCTAACACCAGAAATAATGGACAGATGTATGAAAATGCAAATGTAGACCCTGGCTATATTCAAGCCTATGGTTTAGTATATGGTAGTCCTAACTTTAAAAACTGGTCAGTAGATATGAATGATGTTTCTTTAGCTACTGTGAGACAAGGATGTGATGTTATAAGATAGTGAAAATAATTAGAAATATAAATCCATTGATAAATTTACTTGCTTTTATAATAAAAAAATAGTATTGTATATTTAAAATATAATATTTTGGTGATAATGATGAAAAATTATAATAATGAGTATGTAAAAAAATTAATATTTTTTAATAAAATGCCCTGTCAAATGACAGGGCATTTCTTATGCAATTTTATTGAAGTTGAAAAGTAAACATTATGGGTAAGGAGGTGAAAAAATGGAGGAAAATATTGTATGTATTGTGGGATTGGTAGCTGTAACAATTATTTCGCTGTATAAAATATATGCCGAAAATAAAAGAGATTAGGAATAAGGAAAGTTGATATGTATATAAGAAAGCTTTTAATGGGTGTTGTAAAATTAGTTAAATATCTTTTACATGCTTCTATAGTACTATGTTGTTATTTAATATTTGTTAGTGTTAAAGAAAAAGATTTTCAACTTATAATATTTGTTGCTTCTATGTTTTTGGTGAATATTTTTATATTCATTTATCTTGATTTGGTAGAGAAAAAATTTTTAAAATAAAGGAAGTTGTAAAGGCACAGACATATTAATAAAGATAAGGTAGGTATATATAATGGCGTAGAAATGAAAAAGTAGAATTGCAACCGATGATATTGTTTATTATGGCTTTAGTAGAATTAAGATATAAAAAATATGGGTTAAGGAGGTTATAATGAATAAGTTACTTGCAGGAGAAGGGCTTTTATAGCCCTTCAATTTAATATTTCACATTACTAATTTATTTAGTATATTATTGAAACTTCAAGGCCAGTAATAATAAAGTTATTTATGCTAAGCAGAATTAATAACTGCTCATTTAATAGGGGAGTTGAACTGTTAAATTTTATCAAAATATAATTATCTTCAGGTTTGTAAGTAACTTCGTCAATAGTTAAATAAAAGTTTGGAAGTAAATAAGAAGTTGAGTTTAAAATTTGTGAAAATAATTCCTGACATTGAATATAATCAAATTTTTCTACACTATTATTTAAAAGTTTTTGCATTAGGGTATATTGTAGAGTGTGTAATAATTCTTGTAACATTGTTATAGTAACTCCTGTTCATTTTTTATTAATTTAATTCAATTATATTAAGATTTAGAGAAAGTTAAAAGGTTTAGAGCGTCTTAGTATGCTTTAGGTATTTGACTATATGCAACAATCTAAGAATTTATTTAAGATAGGCAATTTTGTAGAAATTAATTGAAAAAACTAATAGAATAATATTAAAAAATCGAAATAATATAGGGAATTTAGGGGTGATTTTATATAACAATATATATTCTTATACCTTATTCTCCTTAAATTTAAAATGGAGGATGTAATATGGGTGATAATATTGAGAATAAAAAATTAGCTGTAATTAGAGAAAAGATAAGAAAGAATATCAATATGGACTTACTTAAAATTAATGAAGTATTTAATGAAGAAAGTAAAAAGTTTACAACAGATGTTTTTGCCGTTGAAGCATATCTTAGAGGTTTTGAATCTGGCAAGGAAAAATCACTTATAGATATTGGAATAAAATTTGTAGAATTGTTTAAAGATATTGAAAAAGAGACGGGGGTGACGGTTAATGAGTTCAGGTTGTTAAGTGAATGTAAGAAAGTGTGCAGAGATTAAGGGAAATAGGATTTAATAATAAAAAGATAGGGGATGATATAAGTGGAAGAATTAGTATACGATATGAGAGACAGAGAAACAAATAGTTATGGTAGTTATGGACAGCTACAGTCTAAATTGCAAGACGCAGAAATATTTGGGAAAATAAGCCAGCAGATAGCAATTGCTACAAATTTAATTGGATTACTAAGTGATGAAGTTATAGCAGAGACTACAGGGCTAAGTTTAGAAAATATCAAATATCTTAGTGGAAAAATATAAAGGTAGATAAATAAGTATCAATGTATTTTAATAATTTAATTTGCAAGTTGAGGCTATGTATCTTAATATTTTAGTGCTTTACAAATAGTAATAGCATAATAAGTATAGGATATGTAGCTGTTTTTTTATGAAATAACTACTGTTAGTGTAAGTATTAAAATTCTACTCCTGCTAAAGAAAAAATGAATATAAAGTTACAGTGTGTGACGATAAAATACGAATTACTAATGAAAGTTGGTAGAAGCATAATAAAATACATAATCAATTTACAATAGATAGGACTATTTATAGCATAGCAGTACGAAATATATATGACGGTTGTATTTAACACCACTTTTTTAATCTCTGCATCAACTTTTACAAGAGTATTTTTGATAGCCATTTTGTTCAACCTTGTAGAACGTTTTTAACATAGTAATAGGTCAAATCTTGATATATAATAAAATAAACAAATGATTAAGATATAAAACGAAGGAGAACATAAAGTGAGTGAGGAAATATTAAATAAAGAAAAAATACATGTAAAAGCTTTTAATACACTTATAGCCTATCAAAAGGGCTTAGAATTGGTGGATATGATATATGATATAACTTCAAACTTTCCAAAGTTTGAGACATATGAATTGGGAAGTCAGCTTAGAAGAGCAAGTACCAGTGTTATTGGAAATCTGGCGGAGGGAAAATCCCAGTTATATACAAAAAAAGAGTTTTCGTTTTACAATAATTCCCTGGGAAGTTGTGGCGAAATTGAGTGTTGGTTGGAGGTTTGTTGGAGAAGGAAATACATAAGTGAGCAACAATACATAGATTTAAAAAGTAGAACGATAGAAATTAAAAAATTACTTATATCGTACTTAAATAAGTTGTCAACTAAATAGTGAGTGAGACTTGAAAACTAACTCACTATTTTTCAGAAGGAATGATAATGAGACCGAAGTTAAAAGGAGTTGTAAAAATATATACTATTACAGATAACATAGACCATAGCAAGATCATGGAAATTATTAAAATACATAAGTGTGTAAAAAAGGTAATTGATTTTAGAGATGAGAAGCTATTAAAAAAATTGACAAGTACATCTCCTTTAAAGGATAGAAAAAAGTTACAGCATTATTTACAAAATGAGTTAGGAATTGATTATATAAATGAAAAGACGATAGAGATAGATATTAATGATGAATTTCCTGAAATTGAATTTATAGATAAAATAAAGCAATATTTAAAAAGACATATTTAGCTAACTGCAAGTAATTGGGACGGAACTTGTGTGTTAGGAGAACTATATGATTGCTCTGCAATTGCTGAACTTTTTGCACAGATAGTAGCACAATACTATAAAGATTATATAATTAAGGTAATAATGATTGATGAACTTGGGGTGGAAAAACAAATTTATAAGAATAAATAGCTCAATTACTGTAGCTCTATTTTTTTATGCTGAAATTCTACGGTAAAATGAAGTATAATATACTACTTAGTCAGATGTACTCGAAAATAGATTATATAGAAGAGGAGTGTACACTATAATCACAGAAGAAAATATAATTATTTACTGATGATAAAATTGAGGAGATAAAACTGAGATGGATATAAATAAATTTGTGGAAAATATGAATATAAAAAGTAGAAGGCAAGTTTTTACAAAAAAATTAAAGGTCTTTATAGATAATAAAAATACTGAAATTCAAACTATCAAATTACAAATAATAAAAGAGTTGGGTATTCTTGAATACGATGAAAAGATAGTAATGAAAGCCTTAAATATTAAAAATCTTAATAGAAAGACTATTGAAGATCAGGTTGTATTTACAGGAGAACGTATATATACATTATTAAGTGAATTAAAGACTGCTATAACTAAGTTACAAGGCTATGAAAACTTGCAAAAGAATATTATTGATGGATATATAAGTCCTAAATATGGAGTTAATGCTATTGGCCTTATAGGTGTGGCTGAACCTGCATTAGCAAGATTAACATACTCTGAAATTGGAAGTCTTTTGGGTTTTACACATATTAAGACATTCGATACATTTAAGAAACTTTGTGCTTTTATAAACAAATACAAAGAAATTATAATAAAAATCGAGGAAGAAAGTTCTTTTATAGTTGTAGGAATGACTTTATTTTGTACTTTGGAAAGAGTTGAATTGTGGGATATTGCAGGAAGATTTGAAAGAGAATATACAGATATACATATAAATGATATTCCTTTTGAACCATTGGAAATTATGAGGGAAGGATTCAAGAAACTTAAAGAAGGAAGAATGAAAATAACGGTGGAAAACTTTGAGTTATTTGATAAAATTTATAAAGAAATGTCTCCAAAGATTGAGCCTACTAAATGTGCAAAAGCAGAAGGATTGCTTGAAGAAGAATGGTTTGCCTTCTTTCCATTAGATGGTGTGTCAGAAGAGGCACTAAATGACCCATTCTATGAATATAATAGAGAAAATTTAATCAAGGAGCATGAAGATGTTAAAAAAAGTAAAGAAGATTGGTTTAATGATTTATATAACCAATATACGTTTCTTAAAGAGAAAATGGAAAAAGGTAATACTATTTCAGCTAAAGAAGAAACAACATCTAAAATAAAGATTGAAAAAACTAAACCTTTCGAGATATACGAGAGTGGAAAAGAGGCAAATATAGCAAAAATGAGAAGTCGTGGATGGTCAGAGGAGCTTATTGAACGGAACTTATTGAGAATAAAGAAAATAGAAGATGATATAAATAATTCTTACTACAATTCTTATTATACTATCTGCGAGGAACAGTATTATGATACAATATTCGATTTCGTAGCAAGTGGCAAGGGGCAATTAAAGGTTTTAAGAATGATATTTGATAGCAAGAATGAAGACGGGGACATGATATATGATCTTTATGTACACATTAAAGACATAAGACATATTCTAAAGGTTGTAGCTCCAAAAGGAACAGCACATAGAACATTAGTTGTAACACTTCCAGACAATACAATACAAACTTACA
Organism: Clostridium thailandense; assembly: GCF_019207025.1. Classification (GTDB taxonomy): domain Bacteria; phylum Bacillota; class Clostridia; order Clostridiales; family Clostridiaceae; genus Clostridium_AM; species Clostridium_AM thailandense. The sequence goes on from NZ_JAEEGC010000178.1 coordinate 21,122, forward strand.
CCGCCTCCAATAAAAAAAGTAATATAAAACAAATGGCAGTTGGTGTATTAAATACATTATGCTAATGCTGTCAAATATAATTTACGGGGATAATCAGTTGACTATCCTCTTTTTTAGCTAAAACTATATATAATAATCAAAAACATATTAGGGCATATGGAAATGACAGAACAAAACAAAGGAAAAAATTCAAGTAAGATTTCATAGATATCTTCCTATTCGATGTATTTAGATTTAGATTAAGGAATAATGCGTCAGCATGGAGAGCCTATAGAAAAGGAACTAAAGAAGGTTGGATACCGTTATGATATAGATAAGCTCATAAAGTATAGAAGAGGCATTCTTATGCCTCTATTTTAGTTTGTATGTATAATGCTATAAGATGGTATAATTTATAGTAATACCATCTTCTTTGGCTTTTTTTAATAAGTTATTACGCTTAATGGTATAATCTTTTATCAGTTCTTCTTGTCCTGCAAACATCTGTTGTAATATTTCTAAGTATGTTACATTTTCTGAAATTCTCTCATTTAGCATTTCTAAAGCTACTTTAATAGCTTCTTCTTCTGTTTTATAAAAAAGTTTACTTTTCGATGCGTCTTCTACTTCATAAATTTCATAATCTTTTATAGCCCATACCTTCATAATCCACATTTCCTTCCTACAGCAACTATAGTGCAATATTATACCACGCAAATTTCTTTCTAAGCTCACTCTAAAGAGACTAAAAATGAAATCTAATAAATATAATCTTCTGTAAAAACAATCTATTTTTCAATCATCAAATCGGAAAAGACAGCTTTTTGACCGACTGCCTTCTTCGCAACATTTTTGACTAAATAAATCCACAGAAAAGAGTATTATTTGCTATAACAATTATAATCAACATAGTTTTTATGTTTTAGAAATGGCGGTTTCTAAAAAACATATTGTAATTACATATTAACACGCACATAGGGGGACCTTATGGGTCTCACTTTTTGTTTATTTAAAAAGGAGTTGGTTGATATATTTATTATACCAAACTTCCTGTAATGTATCACGAACACCATAGTGAAAATGAGTATATTCTTGTTGTATATATTCAATATGAAGTAAACGGAGTGTTTAAGACACTCCTGATGTTATTTATACACCTCCCTTTATTTTGATATAATCAAATTAAGGATATGGTCTATTGTTGCTGTATGTCTCCAAGGCATTTGTGGTAAGAAACAGTCAACCAATGGTCTCAAAGTGCCTTCTTTTTTATTGATTAAATTTATATCGTTTATCTAAGTTTAACAGACTAAGCGGTTCAATTACTGATGTACGCCTCTAAGGCGTATAGTTCATAAATAAAGCTGTTAGATGTTTTCAGAAATGTTATTACTCATTCATTAGATATAAAGAAAAATGAGGATAGTTAATCTATTTTTAATAGAAAAAGATGTTCTATTACTTCTATACGCCTTTAAGGCGTACTGTTAATAGATTAAGCTGTACTAAGGGTATTAATAATTAAGAAATAATTGAACAACTAACTTAATCAATTAAGTATAGCTAATTTAACTAAGTAAGTTGTTCTAAATACAAAGTTAAGTATGCACCATTTATATAAGTTAGTTATACATTGAAATTACTTGATTTGTTGGCTTTTTATTCTCTGGAAATACTATAAAATTTGAGCGAATTTTACTAAGACAAGGTTAAGCAGTATTAGTATTCTCGTACATATTTAAATATGTTATTATAATATGTGTAAAGCATTGACTATTGGCAATTTTAATGTATGCCATTCTATATAGTTAATGATAACTGTAAAAATTTGGGATTAAAAGAGATATATTACACACAAGTAAAATTAATTTTTAACAAATGATGGAGATTCAATAGAATGAGAGAATATGAAGGACGACAAATGACGCATAGTGACTTTATTGCTAAAGTGACTGAATATGCCCTAAGTAGTGAAGGAAGAACACAGGCTATTTTTAAGAAGTTACTACAAAGAGATAAAATAAATCATTTTGCGTTGATCGAACAAGATATGAATAGAAATGGGGAAACATTTAATTATATAATAGAAGCTATTGAGAAAATTGCTAAAAAGCATAGCATAAAAACTAAGGTTAACTCCTTTAAAGAAGCTGAAGAATTATTAAAAGAAGTAGATTTAAGAGCTGTTCTTGGAGTAAAGACTGAGTTAAAAGAAGTATTTACTATAGACTTGTTCTTAACTCATAGGGAAAAGAATTGGAAAGAACTCTATGTTAACTATACTAAAAATGGATATAGAGTATTCCTAAAAAGAAAAGAAGCAAGCTATACTGAAGACGGTGAAATTGAGGGGTTTGAATTAAGCTTTGATATAATTGATCTGTACAAGATGTTATTCAAGACTAAATATTACGAAACAATGGAGGAATTGTGCAAGATATTCAAGATAGAAGTAAAGGGTGAATTAAAATTCAGACAAGCCCAAAAAGAAAAATTCGCAGATAATATGATAGAATTAGCTAATATAAATAAATACTCAAGCCTAAGCGAATTAGTGGGTAAAAACTTGATTGTGCTAAAAGAATTAAATTTAAAATCTTTAATGCACTCTCTAACTGTAGAGAAAAGCTACAAAGGAGAAACAGTATTCTTCGCACCTGTAAGAGACTTTAAAGATGAAATGGCTGAATTAGGTAATCAGTTAACAGAAGGTAAAGAAAAGATTGAAACATTATCTACTTCAACTATTGGCAGGTTATTTCAGCTTTACAGAGTCCTTGGATTAATCGAAATGGTAGAAATAAAAAATGTGCCACAGTCACTTTTAATATCTGCTCCTGTGCAAGATAAATTACATGTAGAGAGTGTTTACTATAGTATTCCACAATACAATAGCGTATCCTTAAATAAGGCTGAGAAGATAGCTAAAAAGCTTGTTAAAGGCGGATTTAAGATAGGAGAAATTGATTATGAAACTATTAATAAAATCCTTGGAAAGAAAATAGCTGATAAGGCATATGCACATGTATATAATAGGATAGAAAAAGAAAACGGAATTAATGCACTAAACATCCAATTAGAAGAGCAAGGGAAGGATAAAATTCTTTATGGAAAAACTAAGAGAGCTAAAACTATTGAAGAAAAGAAAGTAGCTAAGGCAAATGGTACATATTGTGAAGAGACTGAAATACCATTTTAAAAGAGAGGTTATTGTTTTTTTATTCTAATCCAATTTTGCAAATCCACAATATGTTTTTAAGCATAGAATAAATTATTGTAATAAATAAAATACTTAATAATAAAGTCTATTGTGGATAATTAAAAAGTGTTAAGAACAAAATAATTTAAGTAAGGAGTATAAACAATATTATGAGTCATTTAGATTATTTAAATGAATTAAAGCGTTATTATACTATACTTGGAAAAGAGAAAAATAAAAAGGGAGAAGAATTTTATGTTTGTGCTATAAAAGAAAAGGATTATTATAAAATGATAATTTTAAAAAGTATTGATAGAATACAGCACAAATCGTATTTAAATATCTCTACAGAATATGACAGCAATGATAAAAATAAAATGATTTTGAAAATAGCCGATATTATAGTTGCAGAGAAAAACATAGGAAATGGCTCTATATTAATGAAATATTTATTTCAATATGCAAATAAAAATGAGAATATTAAAAAAGTTATAGGAACTATGTCTGAGATAGATAAAGACCATTTTGATAGACTTGAACACTTTTATAAAAAACATGGGTTTAAAGTTGTATTTTATATTGATGATAAAGGTGAAAGAATAGCGGGAGATATAGAAAAGGATTTATAAGAAATTGTGGTATTTCTAAGCTTTTAAATATAATAAAAATTATGTGCGAATTTTTATTATTAAGTAGCACCAGAGGAGACTTGCATGGTGCGATTAAGGGCTAAATGGGACGATATGTTTAGAGTAAAGCTTTTAATTTAAAGAGTAAAAAAGTTCATGGATTTACTTTGTAGTTTTACTATGGTAAAATGACTAAAAAGGAATAAAAAGGTGTGAGATAGATTGTTTAATGTTGGAGAAACTGTATATCTTGGATTTAATAAATTAAATATAGATATAAATGAGAGCTGTATTGTTAGCTAAGATAAAAGCTACAGTACAGTCTTTTTTATTGATGTTTGCAAGTAAACATTATACATAAATATCATATTAAGATTAGTGATATTTTAAGGGGTATAACAGAAATTTGGTTAGGATAGCAAAGGATAAATATAGGCATAAGCCTTATGAAGTTTATATCTACGAAATAAACAAAAGATAGAAGAAGGAATAGCGGTGATAATAGATATAAATTTTATAGCAAGTGAGTTGTCGACATTAGTTTGAAAGAATTAAGTTTAGTATAAAAAAGGAGATGATAATTGTGGCTAAAATTAGGAATAAGGTAAGAACAACTGGAACAAGAAAGAAAACTACATGCTCCAAAGGGCTTCTGAAATCTGAAGCTGAAAAAAACACTGAGTTTGTTTTGAAGTTTATGAGAGGATATTACCAGATATATTATTAGGTAAAGGGAAGTATTGGGATGGCTACTATAAAAAAATAAAAATAAATAAAGCCTCTAAAAAAGTCATTAAATATAGAGCTAAAGTCTAAAACAGCTAAAGACTTAGAATATTGGGCAAGAAAAATTGAAGGATCTAAATAATTATATGATTTATGGTGTTAGGTTTTTAGAGAATAATTAGATAGTAAGCCTATATCACTTAAAATTAATTTGAGAGAGATGGAGTTAATGGATGAATTCACAAAACAGATTTCAGAATTGATTAATCAAGAGGTAGATAGAAGAGTAAAGAAAATAGTTAAACAGAGGATTGATGATGTGGTAAAGAGTTTAGCAAATAAGCTTAGTATAGCTGATATAGCATGGGCTACAGAATTATCAGTTTCAGAAGTCAGAGCATGTTTGCAGGAGACTGTAGATATACAAAATAACATTTTGAAGCTTTGCAGAAAAAACGATGAATTGGAGACAATAGAAAGTTATTTTAAGTTAGGTAAAGGTAAATCAGGTATTGAAATAGATTAAAATAAATAATGAGTTATGCTCTGGAATAATCCAGAGTATTTTTTATTTTAATAAGAAATTAATGTTTATTAAATAACCAAGAAAATTAATTTGTTTAATTATAAAAATAATAATATATTTGAAATAATAAATGTTGATAGTGACTTCTACTTTTTTACGTACATGACAATTAATGCAAAAATGTGATAAAATAGTAATTAATATTGACTAATATATAAAGTAATTTGAATGTAAATTTATTTATGTAGAGGGTGGGGGATGCACTTGGAAAATAATTGTGTTAGTTATCCTGTTGTTGAGAAATATAAAGAAAGTGGTCAAAGGCAAGTTTTTAGAATAATACATCCTGAGTTCGGAGAATGTATTATGAAAAAAGGAAAATGTTTATCTAATACTTCATTAGAAAGGATAAAAAGAGAAGTAAGTATATTAAGAGAAATAGATTCGGCTTATTTTCCTAAGAACTATCAAGCTAATTACTTTAGTTCAGGTGAATTTATAATTTTTGAGGAATATATAAAATCTAAGACTTTATCAGAATTTAAGGAAAAATTTAAAGGTGATGAAGAAAAGGTATTTAATCTATTTATTAATATAATAAATGGTTTGGAAATAATTTGGAAAAAAAGAATAGTTCATAGAGATCTAAAACCAGATAACATACTAATATTATCGGATGGCAGACCAGTAATTATAGATTTAGGTATAGCAAGAATGTTGGAAGAAAAATCACTTACATTAACAATTCAGCAAAATGGACCTTGTACGCCCGTATATGCTTCCCCAGAGCAAATATCTAATAAAAAAAATAGTATAGATATAAGAAGCGATTTTTATTCATTAGCAATAATTATAGCTGAATTGATACTTGGGGAACACCCATTTTCCACAAAAGTTGTTGGACAAGGAATGAGTACCTTTGAAAATTTATTAAATAATAGGTATAAACTTAAATATGAAAATATTATTATTTCAGATAAGGCAAAGAGGTTAATAGACAAGCTTTTACAAAAAGAACCTTATCAAAGGGTTAAAACTGTAAAGCAATTAAGAGAGAAAATAAATGAAATTTTATTTTAGGTAACAGAGAGGAGATATAATATGAATAAAATAGAAGTTTATCATCAATGTGGTCATAATGATGTCTGGAATTTTGATATATTTAATAAAGATAATATAGGCGATGGATTTATATTTGCTCCTAAAATGGCTAAGTATGACAAAATAGAGGAATTAAGTCTTGATATAAAAAATAAATCATTTTTTGATCCCCAATTTTATTATCCAAGAAGTACAGTTAAGAAGTTTTCAAAGATTGATTTTTTTCCAAATGTCATTACAGGAGGATATAGCACAATTAATTATGAAGAATTATGCTATGAATCAGCAAATAAATGTGTAGAATTTCAAGTATCACAGGATTATAAGTTTATAGTAATTCCAACTATTGTTTATGATGAAACACCTCAAGACTATATTGAGCTTTTAAGAAGCTTATATATAGAGCCATTTTTACAAGAGTGCATAAAGCAAAATATAAAAGAGAAAAAGATATTGTTATCTGTTGTTATAAAAGATACTCAACTGGCAAATGAAGAATTCAAGAATGAATTATTAAATTTAATAACTGGCTATGAAGAAATACAGGGAGTTTATTTAGTTCCTTCAAGTAAAGGTGTAAGCAAGAGGATAAAAGATATGGATTATATATTTAATTTGTTAACCTTTATAAAGGATTTAAAAGAAAATGATATGTATGTTCATCTTGCATATATAGATATAGAGGGGATAATATTTTCATTATCAGATATAGATTCTGTATCAATAGGCGTATTTGAAAATATGAGAAAATTTAATTTGGAAGATTTTAAAGAGAAAACGGATGGAAGTCATCCTAATGGACCTAATAGAAGAATTTATAGTAATAAGTTGTTTCAATGGATTGATTTTGATTATATAGGTGCGATAGAGGGGATGGATGTATTTGCTGAATTATTTGAAAATAACAAATACGTAAGTTTTAATGTTCCAAATGAAAAGAATTGGCATTTTAAGAATCCAGAATTATATAAGCATTATATGATGTCGATGTATAATCAATACAAAGCACTTCCATTTGACTATGAAAAAAGGTATAATTTTATATTGAACAATTTAAAAGAAGCTATAAAATCGAATGAGTTAATAGAAAATGAAGGAGTGCTATTTGATGGTAACAGTAATGGAGAACATTTATACAAATGGGTTACAGCCATTAATAAGTATAATAAATATTTGAAAGGGGAATAATAGTGTTTGTTTCAGAAGCAGAATTAGTGAAATTTTCATTACCATTAATCATAGAAGAGTTTAGAAATGAAAATAATAAACTGGACTATATTCAAGAACCGAAAGGTTTATTTGGAATTCCTGATGTTATTATATTTAATGGTAAAGTTGTTTCAATAGAATATAAACTTAAAAATTGGAAACAGGCGATGAAACAAGCATATAGGTATCAAAGTTTTTCATATGAAACATATGTTGTATTGGACATGGAATATGCAGATATTGCAAAAAAAAATATTGATATGTTTAAAAAATTTAATATTGGATTAGGAGCAGTAGATAATGAAACTATAAAATTTTATTATAAGCCAAAGAAGAAGAAGCCATTTAATAATACATTATCGGAAAAAGCTTTGGAGTTATTCTCTTAGTATGTGTTTTATTTATCTATTTGTAGTAGTCCTATATTCACTATACTTGAAATAACTATATATAGTATATGCAATGAATTAGTTGAATGGTAGAGAATATAAGAAAGTAAGTTAATATAGAGTATAATCAAAAAAGCACCTTTAGGGTGCTTTTTCTATACATAAATATAGGTTTAATGTTGTCTATGTTCAATGAAGTATAAATGGAAATATGTTCTTCCAGAATGGAAGTTTACAATGAAATTATTATATGAGTGTAATACATGTAAAGTAGATGTTAAAAAATAGGTGCAACAGAATTACACTATTCAATAATATGACATATTATTGAAATAATTACTTTAAAAATAAAAGGATTTTAATGAAAAATATAGAATTATGTATTAAAAGGGGATGGTATAAATGAACCAAAAATGTATTTGTGGAAGTGGATTAGCAATTGATGAATGTTGTATAAAAAAATATCCAAGTTTAAAGCTTAATAAAAAAGATATAAAAGATTGTACTAAATATGAAAATTGGGACAGGCAAAGACAAAGTGTATGGCAATTAGTTGCAAAAACATTAAATGAATGCAGTAATTTTTCTAAACAAAATATAATAATATTTGGAGCTGGAGCTTGTGATGATTTGCCTATAGACTTTATATGTGATAAATTTTCAGAAATTGTATTAGTAGATATTGATAGTAAAGCTCTTAATGAAGCTTTGAAAAAAATCCCCAATAATCTCAAAGATAAAGTAATATTGGTTGAATGGGATGTAACAGGATTATATACTAATAGCGAGTTAAAATTATGTTTAGAAAAGGCTAAAAATGGTACATACAAAACCGTAGAGGATGTTATCAAGGACATTAGCAAATTGACAATAAAAATTCAAGACTTAGATGTGCCAATTGAAATTCAAAAAAGAATGCCATTTTCAGTTGTTTTATCAGATTTAATTGTTACGCAGTTATTTACAAATTATTTTTACGGTGAGGTTTCACTAAACTTAATAAAGTTAGATTCAGCAATTTTTGAGAGAAATTTATCTGATTTTAATATAAAAGATATAGTAGACTTTCTATTATGTCAGCATCTTAAATTATTGCAGAAAGTTACTACTATTCATGGGAAAATAATAATATTAGCAGATACATTTGTTTATGGTACAGAAGCTAATTTGTTAAAATCGCCTTTTAACGAAGTGATTAAAAAGAACCCTGAATTTATTTCTAACTATAGAAAAATTACAAGTCAAGATATAGTTGGATGGATGAATAACTATTCAGTAGCAGGGAGCAATATTCCATATCATATAAAAACAAATAATTTTAATAGGTTGCACACTGATAGAGTTACATGGTGGTGGTGGATATTTAATAAAGAGAGGCTTTATTTCGTAATGGGTTACGTTTTTACAGTTTGTGACCATGATGTAAATATGTATGATTAGTTAGTATTATTGGTTTTAGTGAATAAATTATAGGGGATTAAATACAGTTTATTATTTGAGTTCTTATGTTGACTATCTTCAATGACAAATGTATGCTTTTATATTGAAGATAATAATTTCAAAATGTTATAATTTAAATATGTAGCTGAAATATATGCAGATAACTTTAATAAGTATCTGCATTATTTATTAGGATTTTTCAATTTTACAGAAGCGAGGAAAGGAAAGTAAGAAATGAGCAAATAAGCTACTTCTCAAAAATGTAATTTTTAAGTATCTATTGAATTTTACAAAATACTTTCTTTTATGGGGTTATGTAAAATTAAGCATTTTATCATTTGAAGGGAGGTTTATATAAATGAATATGACATATCCGCTAAAAGAACAGAAGCAAATAGATTTAGTCAAGCTCTATTTAAAGAGTAAGTCTATACGAAATTACCTTTTATTCATAGTGGGGATTTCGTCAGCATTACGAATAAGTGATATATTAAGCTTAAAGGTTTCATCTATTTACGATGGTCAGAAACCTAAAGAGTATATTGATGTTAAAGAGAAAAAAACTGGGAAAAGGAAAAGATTCGCTACTTCACCGAATCTACAAAAAGCTATTAAGGACTTTATAAGAGCATATAAACCAGAGAAAGAAGAATATGTTTTTATAAGCAGAAAAGGTGATAATAAGCCAATAACACGACAAAGAGCTGTTCAAATACTTACAGAAGCTTTAGATATGTGTGGGTTAGCACATATAAATTTCGGAAGTCATGGCATGAGAAAGACGTTTGCATATCATTGTTGGAAAAATGGCACCGATATTACATTCCTAATGAGAATTTTAAATCATTCTTCACCAAAGGAAGTGTTGCACTACATTTCTGTTGAGCAAGAAGAACTGGATGATATATACGTTAATTTAAATCTATGAAAGGTGATATAAATGAATAATATAGGAAAAAGAATAATGGTTATAGGTTCACCAGGTAGTGGTAAAAGTACATTTTCAAGAAAGCTTTCAGAAATAATGGGAATTCCGCTTATTCATCTTGATAAGGAGTTTTGGAATAATGGATGGATTGAAACTCCAAAAGAGCAATGGTTAGAAAGACAAAAAAGTTTGATAGCAGGTGATGAATGGATAATTGATGGCAATTATGGAGGAACTATTGATATTCGTCTTGAAAAAGCTGAGACTGTAATTTGCTTTGAATTAAGTAGATTAGTGTGTTTGTTTAGTTATTTTAAGCGAGTAATTACAAATTTCAATAGAGTAAGACCAGATATGACAGAGGGATGTAATGAAAAATTTGATTTTGAATTTATGAAATATATTTGGGAGTTTCCTAAAAAATCAGGTAAAAGAAATAAAGATAGGATTGAAGGAAATAGAAACAAACAGATAATAATATTTAAAAATAGAAGAGAATCCAATAGATACATAAATAATATTAAGACCATATACAAAAGCAATTGCTGATAAAAAAAATTAGCAACATTGCCTAAAGTATATGGTCTTTTTATATATTTACTTTAGTGTGTTTCTTATATAAATGAAGAAATATTATTTTAAGTTAAAGGAAGTGAAAAAATTGAGTTTGAAAGTAACAACATTCAGTAGTAAAGGTAGAGTTACAAGAATTTTTGGATATAAGACGAAAAGAATTCATCATTTGCAAAGTGATAATCAATTAAGAGTTTTCCTTTTATTAGAGTGGAATGATATTGTTAAAAATATTGAGGAAAATGTAGAAATTAAAGATTTAGAGATAATAATTGATAATGTAGAAGATTTAAGATTAGATAAATTTTCGGATAATGAAGGACAGCTATATCAACTACATACAAATTTTCTGGTGACTACTGAAAGAGATAATGTAGAGGAACAAATTGCAATATCAGTTAAAAGTTTATCTGAAATTGAAAGAAGAACTGTTATTGAGAAGATTGAGATAGAGAGGCGTTTTTGGAGGGCAAAAGGAATTCGATTTTATGTTGTAACAGAAAAGGAAATAAATAAGCAACTTGTAGATAACATCAAGTGGGTTAGAGAAACGTTGATAGATAAAAATGTAGAAAATAAAAGAGAATTAGCAGAACATTTATATTATTTTTTACAAGAAAACAAGCAGGAAAAATTAAGTGATGTTTTAGGTAAATTTGATGATAATGTTGGAGCTAAGAAAGGAACAGCTCTTTTTATCTTTAGATATTTGATAGGAATAAAAGAAATTGTAGTAGATATGGAAAAAAGTATTGATTTGAATGAAACAATTTCAATTTTGATAAAGTTTTAGGAAATTGAGGTGAGAAAATAATGCTATTTATGGAGAATATGATTTTCAAGTTAGGAAATGAAGAATATAGGATTGTAGGAAGTGATACATTTAGAAATAATATTTTCATTATTGAGTTATGTGATCAAATCAGATGGCCGCAAATAATTAATCAAGAGAATTTAGAAGAGTTATTTATAAGAAATGAAGCTGTAGAAGTAAAAACTGATAAGTTCATAGATATTAAAAATGTTGAAATTAAATATGAAATTGCTAAAAAACGTGATTTTAATTATGAAGTTATATGTTATTTGATTAGTAATAGCCCTGAATATGAAATTTATTATAAGAAGAGCAGAAAATCAATTATTGATAGAACAATTGAAGTTTATGGAATAAGTGAGAGCAGTATCAAGAGAATATGGTGTAGCTACTTGAAAAGCGGAAAGATAATGCAATCTTTGATTCCAAAGACTTACAAGTGCGGAGGGAGGGGGAAGGAAAGAGTACATGAAAGAGGTGGATTTGTTGTAGATGATAAAATTAAAAGACTTTTGAAGGAAGGTATTAATAAATATTACAACACTAAGAAGAAAAATAATAAAAAGATGTGTTATGAACTAATAATAAGAGATTTCTTAAAATCTAATCCTAATAATAATATCCCAAGCTTAAAGCAGTTTTATTATTGGTTTTCAAGAATTACTAAAGATGATAAAAGAAATGAAATTACAAAACGTTATGGAGATAGAATTTATCAGCAGACAGCAAGAGCTATAATAGGTAATTCAATTCAGGATACATTAGGTCCAGGAGAACTTTTTCAGATTGATTCAACAATTCTTGACGTTTATCTTGTTAGTAAAATGAACAGAAACCTAATTATTGGAAGAGGTGTGTTGTATTTGGTTGTAGATGTGTATAGCAGAATGATAGTTGGAATGAATGTTACCATTGAGCCATTCAATAGTTTTGAAGGAGCTAAAATAGCTTTAATTAATACGATGACAGATAAGGTATCTTACTGTAAAAAATATGGTATATCTATTCAAAAAGAAGACTGGGTGAGTGCAGTAGTACCTACAAGAATCCTCTCGGATAGAGGAGAGCTTTTGTCATGTCATATTGAAAATGCAATAGGTAACTTAGGGATACTTATTCAGCAGACAAATTCTTACAGGGGAGATATGAAGGGCATTGTGGAGAAGTCGTTTGAACGGTTACATGCGTACATTAAACCTTTTGTAGATGGTGTTGTTGAAAATAAATTCAATAAAGTAGAAAGAGGTAATGTAGATTATAGACTTAAAGCAAATCTTACATTAGAGGAAATAACTCAAATTGTAATTAAATATATTTTGTTTTATAACAATAATCATGTTTTAAATTATTATGAATCTGATGGCATTAATATAGAAAATAGTATTCCTAAGATTCCAAGTAAGTTATGGGAATACGGAGTTAAAGTTAAGAAAGGATTACTTAGAGAATTGCCAGAGGAGATAATAAGGATTAATTTATTACACAATAAAGAAGTTTCAGTTACAGCAAAGGGAATAAGATTTAATAAGTTATATTATGTTTCTAAATATACATTAGAATCAGGATTTTTTCAAAAAGCACGAATTGAAGGCTCGTATAGAGTTAGAATAAGCTATAATCCTAATGACCTTTCAGAAATTTATTATATAAAAGAGGACGGGATTAGCTATGATAAGTTAACTTTAGTCACATATATGGAACACTATAAAGGTATGAGTGAAGAGGAGATTACCAAGATTTTTGAATATGAAGATAAGTTAAATAAGAAAGCAAGTGAAAAAGAAATACATGAAAAAATTAAATTATTTGATGAAATGGAAAAAATAACAGGTAAGGCTAAACAGGAACAGGAAAGAGTTAAGGATAAAGCATTAAATAAGACACAAAGGTTGAAACATATTAGAGAAAATTTAGAAGAGGAAAGAAATTATTTTAGAAAAAATTCAAGTAGTGATAGTAGTGATATAAATGAAGAAATGGAAGTATTTAATCAAATAATTGCAGACGAATGGGGAGAAGATTATGAATAAGAGTTTAATGTTACCAAGTGGAATATTAGCAGAAGAAGCAGATTATAAAAATCAAATTATTGATGAATATAATAATAATCCATTTGTACAAGCATTGCCAACGATAAGAACTAAAGAAGAAATTGTAACTATATTAAATCAAAATCTTAAAATATCAAAAAAAGAATTAGAATTAGATGAATATGTCAGAATTCATATGCTACAAAGAACTTATAAAGGTGTATTTCAGGTATTACCTATACATATAAAAGTATTTAATATGATAGACACTTTAATGAGGCAAGGATATATAGACAGAAATCCATTTAACCCAGAATATATAAGACATATAAATAAATTAGGTAATAAATTAATAAATAAAGATTTTTCAATGAGTGTAAATAGTAATTTTGTTACTACAGCAAGTTGTGGTCTTCTAATAGGATTTAGCGGTATGGGAAAAACAAGAATTGTAAATAAAATTTTAGAGAACACTCCTCAGCTCATTTATCATAGCAACTATAATAATACGAATTTTAATGCAATACAAGTTACATGGATTAAATTAGAAGCTCCGCACAATAGTTCTTTGAAGGCATTAACGTTGCAGTTTTTCATGAAAATAGACGAGCTTATTGGAAGTAGGAATATGGAAAGATATGCAGTAAAGAATCTTTCAGTTGACGCTATGCTACCTATTATGGGGCAATTGGCAAATAATATAAATTTAGGACTGTTAGTAATTGATGAATTACAACACTTAAATAAAAATACATCTCAAATAATGAATTACTTTGTTGCTCTAATGAATACATTTGGAGTAGCAATTCTATTAATAGGCACTCCTGCTTGTTATGATATGTTAACTGGTGAACTAAGGATTGCAAGAAGAGTAACAGGGTCAGGTGAAATTATATGGAATAATATGAAAAATGATAAGGAGTTTAGGTTATTTATAAATGGAATTTGGAAAAATCAATATGTAAGAAATAGAGCAAATTTAGATGAAGAGATTATTAACTTATTTTATGAAAAAACGCAAGGAATTAGTGATTTAGTTGTTAAATTATTTGTGAGTACTCAAAAGGTTGCTATTGAAAGAAATATTGAGACTATAACTAAAGAATTAGTTGAAAAAGTATGGGACAAAGAGTTTAAGTTATTAAAACCTATGATTAGTAGTATTGCGAGTAATAATAGAGCTAAAATGTTTAAATATGAGGATATAAGAGTATTAGAAAGTAATTCTATAATAAAGAAAGCTAAAGCAGTAGAGAAAAATTCATTGGGAGAAAAAGAAGGAACGATAAAAGAGAATATACTAAAAGGTAAGAAGAAAAAAATAAAGATTAGTGGATTAGAAGGGAATGACATCAGAAGAATTATTGTAGAAGGAATTAAACAGGGGAAGAATAATTATGAAGCATTGATAGATGCGGGAGTAATAGTATCAATGGACATGATATTGATTGGTAGTGTAGTATGATAAATTGTTTTCCTAAATTGTACAAAGATGAATTGTTATATAGTGCTATTTCAAGATATAGAAGGATGTGTGGCTTAATAAATAAGGAAGCAATAAGTAGAGATTTTATCTATAAACAAAATAAAATATTTCAAATACTATTTCCTTTTAGACTTAATAAAATTGCTGAAACTTTACCAGTAGGAAGTAAAATCACAGGAGAAAAATTATTACATGAGCATACTATGTATCCTTTTTATACTAAATTACTATCAAAAGAAGTTAGAGATGAAATAAAAGAAAATATGCTAAATAAGTATGATATAAATATATTTTTGAAGTTAGGAACAGGGAACTTAATAAAGCAAAGAAGTTATTTAAAATATTGTCCTCTTTGCATAAAAGCAGATATTGATGAATTAGGGGAAAGTTATTGGAGAAGAGAACACCAATATACAGGCGTTTTTTTCTGTGATAAGCACAAAGTTCAGCTTCAAGAAAGTGGAGTCATATGTAGTAGTATTAATAGAGAGTATGTGTGTTTAGACGATATACAGATTGAAAGGCAAGATTCAATTGATAATAAATACTTGGATTATAATTTAAAGTATATAGATTTAGTTAAAGAACTTGTTAACGGGGAAGATAGCCAGCTAACTTTAGATGATATAAAAATATTTTATAAAGATAAATTTTATGAAAGAGGCTTAGCTACTAAGAGTGGAAGAATACATATTAAAAAGTTGGCATATGAGCTTAAAGAATTTTATACAGAAGAATATTTGAACTTTATGGATAGTAATATAAAAAACTATGATAGCAATTGGCTAATGAACTTCTTTTCTAAAAACAATAATAAGCCAATAGTAAGACATCTGTTATTGTTGCAATTTTTAAACTGTCAAATTAAAGATATGTTTGAACATAAGGAAAGTAGAAGCTACAGATATGAATATAAAGTATATATGCCTAAATTAGATGTAGAAGAAAGAAAAGAAGAATGGGTAAAAATCATAGAAGAAAACCCTAATAAATCAAGAAATGAATTGATAAATATTAATCCTAAAGTTTATTCATATGTATACAAATACGATAGAGAATGGTATGAAAAAGTTACTCCTCGATATAGAAAGAAAAAAGAAGCAACACCAATTGATTGGAATAAAAATGACTTGAAGCTTTTAGTAGAAGCAAAAAAGGCTGTGCAACAAATATTAGATAAGCCAGGAAAGCCTGTAAAAGTATGCAATTCAAGTATTAGAAGAGAACTTGGAATTGGACAAGGAATATTTAGTAAAAAGTTGACGAAAACAAAAGCATATATTAGCAATGTAACAGAAAGTAATGAGAATTATTGGAAAAGAAAAATAATGTGGGCTATTAATGAATTAAGAAACAGGGAAGAACCAATTACTATATATAAAGTGCAAATAAAATGTGGATTTAGCTCTAATTTGGATAAAAGTAAAGAAAAATTAATAAAAGATATTTTAGAAACATTAAATTGAAATAATAATAAAAATATGATGAGGCTGTTCCAGAAAGTAAAAAATATTTAAATGATAGTGAACTCAGAACACTTTTGAATAGAAAAGTATATGATAATAATTTATTTCTACCGACTAAACCAATTGAAGGAGGACTTTGGAGGTATTCTTTACATGAAAAAATTAAATATAAATCAGCATGGGAAGAATATATTTATAATAAGTTAAATTCAAATTTATTTAAACATAGATTAAATAGTAAATATACGATATTCTATATAAAAGATAACTTAAAAGTGATTGCAGTGAAAAAAACTTTTAGATGTATATATACAAATTTATAATAAAGGTATACAATAAAATTTTTAATTAAGGGCTATAGAAATATTTGGAAATATATAAAAAAATCTGAAAATCATATATATGTTGACTTTGAAAATATAGGAGAACATTATGAGGTTATTTATGTAGCTCAGGAGTTTGTTGAGCAAGTTGATTGGAGCTTACGAGTATTTAAGTGAGAGTTCTAAATAATCAAGAATTATTTGATGAGTGATTAACAAAAGATATCTTATACATAGCTGAGATGTTTGAAGATTGGAATTTTGACTCAATTTTAGTTTTCGATAAAAATATATAAAATTATCAAAAGTAGTTTTAAATAGAATAATTATTTTAAAATATAACTAAAACTGTAAGAAGGTTATTTGAGTTTAGCATTAATGTAATCAAAAATTAAAATATTAAATTCAGAGCTAAGAGTAAAATCTTAGCTTTTTTTATCTAAGTTTATTTTATCTAAGTTTATTTGAAAGATAAGAAATTATCAGGTCTGAAATTGGGGAAAAGTAAAAATAGTGGTATAATATGTATGGGTATCAGTATAATAAAATTAATATAGGGGGATATATGATAAAACAAATTAGTAATGTAATTATAAAGATAAAAGAAAAACATTATAATTGGGTGATTAGTTTATTTGTATTGACATTAGCAATGGTAGAAACAGGAGTTCTTAGTGATATTAATAATATTATTAAAAGCCATTTTCAGAGTTTGGAATTTTATATAGTATTTATACCTATAAGTATGCTTTTTGTAAGTAGCTTATTAAGTAATAGAACGTTATTCAAATTAAGAAAAAATGTATCTATAGATAATAATTTAAAGTATATAAGATATTCATTTATGGTAACAATATTTCTTTATTTAATAAGTATATTAATAGATTTTAATATAAGTGATGTATATTATAAAACTAAGATAATGCTGGTATGTCTTATTATAATGTTTTTGAGCCAGTATATATTAGGCTATAAAGCAAATTCTTTTGAAGAGAAAAAAGCAGAATATAAAGATATGGAGAAGAGTAAACTTTTTAATACTTACTATATTAATATAGATAAAGTATTTGAAATTGCAATGTTGATAAATAATAAGATAGCAATTAGTATTCAAAAAGAAAGAACTATGGAAGATTCTGAAAGTTTAAAAGAAAATCAAAATGCAAATATAAATTTGGAATATTTAAAGGTTGTTAAAAATGGTATTACATATGATAATACATACACTAAAACGAATAGTGAAAAAAATAGAGTGTTGGAAAATTTTGATGTAAAAACAACAAAATCTAATTTGTTAGATACTATTATAAAGAAATGTAAAGAATATGAAGAAGAGAGAAAACTTTTACCAGGAGATTTACTTATATTTAATAATGTTAAAATAGAACTTATGAATCAAGAGGAAACAATGCAAATTTCAAAAATATTGTTAAATGGTGCATTTAATGGTACGAATTTAAGTAGTACATCAGATGAAATGAAAATGGATTTTAATATATCTTCGTTAACTAATTCAATGTTAAAAGACTGTTGTTATGAACTAAAATGTTCAACTGGAAACTTGAATTTTTACATAAAAATACCGATGTCATCTGAAAGCGATTTTGAAAATTCATATAATATTTATGATTTATTGATAGGAAAGATGACTTTAATTGGGGTTTATGTAGGACAAGATGAAGAGCAAAAGTATAGAAGTGCATTTGATTATTTTAATAATAATCAAACTAAAACCGAAGATATTGAGCGTCAAGAATTGGGATTAAAGAAGTCAGCCAGTTCAGAGATAAATAATGTCAATGGAAATGAATTTCAAGACGAGAACAACAATGAAATAAGAAATTATGTTGATATAATTGCTATAATTCAAGAAATTAATATAAACATTAGTGGGGTTGAAAATGGGTAGAGGTAAATTGTTTATATATAATAAAGAAATGTTTAATGAATTTTACCAAAAGACATCTACAAAGTACAGGATAATACCAATATCATTACTTTTTAATTCTCAATATGAATTTGAAGAAACTTATTTGGATTATGATTATTTAAATGATGGAAATTTATCATTTGATGATGAGGACAAAGAAATTTTAATAGATATTACTTTGTTGGCAAAACTTTTAGCAGTGAGAAGTGATATATTATTTCATTATGGAGTAATAATTGACAATTTGTATAGACGTGGCGATGTTGAGATAGTAGTAGAGTATGATTATTCAGAAAAAATGATGGAACTTTTTCCACTTCAATTTTATGAAAAAGAAAATTTAACAAGTATAGAAGAGACTTCTACAAAAGATGAATTTGATAAAAGTCATAAATCTTTATCAAAAGATGTAGTTGTTTATGATAAAGATAATTATGATGAATACATTAATGCAAAGAGAGAAACAGGAATACATATAATATCAATAACTAAAGTTTTAAAGAAAAATAATAGTATAGATTATTCAATTGAAAGAAGTTTATTGAACAAGGAAGAAAAATATATTTTAGACATAACATCTATGATTAGATTAGTAAATGGCATAAATGAATTAGTATTATCTTTTGAAATAATTTTACATGAATTAATCAAATTAAATAACATAAGTTTCATTATTGATAAAGAAGTTCAAGATAAATGTAAAGAATTATTTAAATATAGTTTCCAGGAGTATATTGAAATTTCAAGTACAAAAGAAGATAAATCTGATAATGAATTAAAAAAAGAAGTTAGTGTATTTACAAATCAAGATATGAATTTGTTCTTAGAAAGATTTGAAGAAGAACTATTTGGACATGATGAATTTAAAAAGGACTTTAGAAAACAAATACACAAATATAAGATAATGAATAAAATAGGGGAAGAAAAAATTTTTTCTATCTTTTTATGTGGAGATTCTGGAATAGGAAAGACAGAAGTTGCAAGAGTATTACAAAGAAACTTGTATAATAACACTAAGGAAATTAAAATTAATTTCGGTAATTATTCTGGTCAGGGGTCGTTGTGGAGTTTAATTGGTTCACCAAAAGGTTATAAAGGTAGTGAAAGTGGTGGGGAACTGACTAATAAAATATTAAACAGTGATTCTAAAGTAATATTAATTGATGAATTTGAAAAGGCAGACAAGGAAATATTTAGTTTCTTTTATGAACTTTTAGAAGATGGAAAATATACTGACCTTGATGGAAAGGAAATTAATTTAGAAGGATATATAATAGTATTTACATCTAATTTAACTGAAAAAAATTATAAGAATGTAATTCCAGAAGCTCTGTTTTCAAGATTTAGTATGAGATACATATTTGTACCTTTAACGAGTAAAGATAAAGAAGAGTTTATAAGATACAGGGCAGAAAAAATAATTAAAAAATATAATGAGAACTTTGAAAATGAATTTGATTGTAAAAAAATGGAATTATTATTTGATATTCCGATAGATAAATTGAATAATTTAAGAGATATAAATATTGAATTAACAAATAGATTTACAGAACTAATATAATGTATGTTGATGGGAAATTTATAATCAGGATTTGTATTTGATTTAGGATATAAGTTTAAATAAATTAAAGATTAATAATTGCTTGATTGTAAATACATTATTTAGTATAAGGGGGATTATGAGTAAAATAAATAAGAAACAAAAAAGAAAGACTAAACATAGTATGTTACAAAAAATTAAAAATTATACGAAAAATAAATGGGAATACTTAGCTAAAATATATGATAAATATGGAAGATTATTAGTTTCATGGATTACAATATTGCTGTTGATACCAGCTTCTATCATTGGAGTTATTGGGATTTGTAGGGGGGAAATTTATTCGCCTATAGTTTGGCTTAGTATATCATATGCACTGATATTTGGATTGAAAAATAGCCTTATAAAAATTTTAGACTCTTCAAAATATTCGATGTCATTCCAATTGGTGGCAAATATAATTAAACTAATATTATGTCTGTTCTTTTTACCAACAGTATTAACTATGTTGTCGACACTATTGAAATTAACAGATACAAAGGTACTATTTATAGTGCCAATACTTAATTATGTTGGATTTAAATTCTTTACAAGTATATTAAGCTCATATTATTTTTATAATGGATTTTCAAAAAAAACTTTTTGGATAGCTATTACTTCTATTTTGGGATGTATACTGATACAGATTGGAATAATAATTACAATGTTTTTAAATATTTCATTATATGAATTTATATATTTGAAATATGGGATTACTAAAGCAAAAATTTTAATCTTTATAATAATTAATTTAGCAGGAAATATTATAATATTAATAAATACGTTTATGAAAAATAGAAAAATAAAGAATTGGAGAGAAATAACTATTGATTCAACTTTATATAGGTATAATCATATTAAAGGGCATATAAAGCAAATATTTAAAGAAGGGATAGGCGGAATTTTCTTTCCAATTCCAAAATACTCAAGATATAAAGAGATTAATAATTTTAATATTAGTATGGACTGGACCAGATTAGCTAATAAATTGTATAGGGAAAAAGAGCCTGATCCTATAGAAATGATGATAAATAATGAATTTTTATCAAATCCATTATTCAGAATGTATATTATAGCATTAAATTGGTCTGAACCTTATGCGAGAATATTTAGAAATTCATATTTGTTATTAGGAATACTATTTAATCAAAGAGGAGTATATCTATTATATGAAACTGGAAATCCTATTGATTCTAAAATTCTAATTGTTTGGGGAACACTCCTAATTTGGTTAGCTATTTTGGGATATATAGCATCAATCTCAAGAACACATGAATTTAAAAAATTAAAGATTGGTTTTATTATTACGGTGTTTTTATACAACATAGGACATATAATTTTATATTTTGATGTTTATAGAAATTTGATTTTGTTTGACGTATTAATATTTGTATATTTTTATATTTCACATATATTTATATTAAATAAAGTTAAGAAAAGTTATCGTTATAAATATTTTAATATGCTAAATATATAGGTATAGGATTCGTTGGCAAAATAAATAATAAAAAATTATATTGAGGATACTATTAAGAAAACAATGGAAAATTAATTAGCTATTATTACTATGTACCAACCCAACAAATCCA
>NZ_JAEEGC010000179.1 GCF_019207025.1 Clostridium thailandense
AATTTTGCGTCGTATTATTTTACCAATGCGCCAATTGTTTTTTTATCTACATAAAAAAATAAAACACTCTTAAAAGTGTTTTATCGTGGTGGAGGAAGATGGATTCGAACCATCGAAGTCACTGACAACAGATTTACAGTCTGCCCCCTTTGGCCACTCGGGAATTCCTCCGTATTTGGTGCTGGCAGCAAGAATCGAACTCGCGACCTACTGATTACAAGTCAGTTGCTCTACCTGCTGAGCTATGCCAGCGCACTTACTTTTTTTAATTTTAAATGGTGGGCACAACAGGGCTCGAACCTGTGACCCTCTGCTTGTAAGGCAGATGCTCTCCCAGCTGAGCTATGCGCCCATCTATTATGGTGGAGGAAGATGGATTCGAACCATCGAAGTCACTGACAACAGATTTACAGTCTGCCCCCTTTGGCCACTCGGGAATTCCTCCATATTTGGTGCTGGCAGCAAGAATCGAACTCGCGACCTACTGATTACAAGTCAGTTGCTCTACCTGCTGAGCTATGCCAGCGCACTTATTCTTTGTATCTCGCAGTTACTAACCGCTTCAACATGGATTAGTATACATTGTTATTATATTATTTTCAAATCTAATTATAGCTGTTTTCATCAATTTATACCAATCATAATCTCCTTTTCTATCATATACTCTTTTTTGCTCCATAATTCGATTTCAAATATCAACTATATCTATAATTTTTCTTCAGGTAATTCAACCCTAAAATGTGTCCTCTTAGACTTTGAAATTAAAATGTTCACTTGTATTTCAGAATTCTCTAAATACAAGTGAACATGTATCTAAAATTATAAAACTACATCTCTGTTTCTTAAATATAACACTTATTTTTATTGTTCTACTGCATCCATATTTATAAACTTTTCTGCTACTGCTTTAACTTTTTCATAATCTTTATCAGATAATCTACTTTTTAATAATTTTATGGTATTTCTTATGTCTTCATCACTGCCATTTTCAAGATACTTATTAATTTTTTCATAATCAATAGCTGATAACTTTGCTGCAACAGACAGCAATTTTTCTTTATCTGCTAAAGTCAAACTATCCTTTATTTTTAACTTTGAAACTTTAAATACAGGAATGCTCTCTTTCGATTGGCTACTATTGGCATCTTCACTTCTCTCTGCATCATTATCCTTTAAATCTTCTGTTTTATCATTATTCTTAATTGTTTTCTTTTTTGCATCATTGGTTTTATTATTCTCTTCAAAAAATACCTTCTTGTCATGCTCTATTTCACCATTTATCTCATTCATTTTCATTTTTTTATATGTATCAGTTGCAATATAAGTTTTTTTTTCAGTATTATAATTTATATCCTTATTTTCACTTATATTTTTATTTTTTTCTTCACTAGTTCCTTGTTTTAAATCATTAGTACTCTGTTTTATTACTTCTGAATTTTTCTTTGTATCCATTACCTGAACTTTGTTATTAACTGGCTTTTGATTTTCATTCATTCTATCTGAAAACAACATTATAACAACACAAACAGCCGTAAATACAATTGCTATAAGTGATAGTATTATCTTTTTCATATGTACGCCCTCCTTGCACCTATATTATTATCTCTTTTTTTTGATTTTTTATTCCTTTTTCTTAATATTTTTCAAAATAATTTCATATAAATTACTAAGGAGGTGTGTCTATTGTACAAAGTAAAGGCTAATTATAAAAATCCCCTATCATATTATGATATTGCTTATTTTTTAAAGAATTATATCCATGAGAATACAGTCATAGTATGTATTGGCACAGATAGATGTATAGGTGATTGTCTTGGTCCTCTAGTAGGAACTCTACTTAAAGATTCTAATTTTCCACTACCTATATATGGTACAGTTTCTGAACCAATACATGCTTTAAATATTGATAAAAAGCTTACTGAGATTAAACTGACTCATCCAAACAATCCAATAATAGGTATTGATGCTTGTTTGGGCGATTCCGAAAGCATAGGAGAAATTCAAGCAAGAGATTACCCTGTACACCCTGGAAAAGGAGTTGGAAAATCACTTCCCAATGTAGGTGAAACCTCTATAATAGGTATAGTTGATACCAATGACAATGATGAAATATTTAACAATAATAACATAAGACTAAGCTTAGTTTTTAATATGGCAAAAATGATAAAAGATTCTTTATTTCACGCCTACTATCTATATAAAAAAGAAATGACAGTATAATAAAAAG
>NZ_JAEEGC010000018.1 GCF_019207025.1 Clostridium thailandense
AAAGGTTTAATAATATAAAAAAATTCGCTTAAAGCCAAACTTTTTCATTACGTTTTGTGCCTTGAGCGAAGCGAAAGGAATGGATATAATTATGAGCAATTTTAAAGAAATTCCTATTGATGATAATGAACTTGAAATTGTAACAGGAGGCAAAAAAAGGCCCACTATATTACACACAGCAAAATGTAGGACCTGTGGAGTAAGATATGATTCAGGAGACTCGCTAGAATTAATGCATGAAGCAGATAGTCATACAGTGGAAACTAACCATGCGGGTTTTGAATATTCTGATAAAGAAATTTAAAAGTATTAGGCTTTGAAGATGGTTAGAAATCTCTCTACACCAATCTATGCCGCCTCAAACTGATTGTTATATAATTCTGCATAAAAACCTTTCTTTTCAAGAAGCTTCTGGTGGCTTCCAGTTTCAATAATATCCCCGTCCTTCATTACCAAAATAATATCTGCATTTTTTATTGTGAGGTTTTTTATTTAGAGTATAATTATAAGATTATTTCTTCAGATTTGATTCTTGGTTACTTTAATGAGAAGAGAAAAAGAATGCTTTATAAAAAGTTTGTTGAATATGCTATAGCATTCCAAATGGCTGAAGCCAAGTATTAGCAAGCTCAGACAGTAAGCATGTCCTTGCATTGATTCAATATATAAATTATAAACACCATTGAAAGTATTGATTTAGAGTGCCTTCAATGGCGTTATTATTTTTTGAAGAAAATAGAAATGGTAATTATTTAAGGAATAGAGGGTGAAAATCAGTAGAGAATAATGGTGGAATATTAGAATGTATACGGAGTATGTGTTAAGATAAAGCATTTTATAGAAGTGAATCTTTTAGCAGAAATAAATTTGCGTAAGAAATAATGTAAATATACTATGTTTACATTATGAGAATAAGATATAATAGGGTTATAAAAAATTTTTTTGACACTATGTTTCTATGGCTTAAACAAAGTGTTAAAAGATATACATAGGTTAACTTACTATGGAAAAAAGGTGAATATATAAAATGAGGGAGTGTATTATATGAAATGGGAAGAAGCAAGAAATATATATATAAATAAATGGATATTATTTGAGGCTATAGAGGCATATTCAAAAGAGGGAAAAAGAATTGTTGAAGAGCTTTCAGTTATAAATGTTTATGAAGAAGGGAAAGAAGCACTTAAAGAGTATGCAGAAAAACATAAGAAGGATAAAAGTAGAGAAATGTACGTATATCATACAAAACATGAGAAATTATTTATAGAAGAAAGAACATGGATTGGAGTGCGAAAGAATGGTTAAACTTCAATTAAAATATGGACTCCCATTTTGTAGTATCAAATTAATTTATAAGGGGAATGAAATAATATTATCAATAACCAGTGGGGCATATGGACTACAGAGGTGTTAGGGAAAGTGCTGAAAATCCATGTGGAACGTATGATATTTGGCGGTTTCTTTTAGTATAATCAGTATTGTGAATAGGACAATTAGTCCTTAAAATGCTTCTGAGTATAAGTTGACAATTAATGAATTATGTTAACTAAATTAGAAGGTAAACTCTCTTGTGATTTTTGGAAATCCTCATCTAGTATCCCAGAGACCATTAAAGAAACTGGAAGTTTATATCAAGCTCTATGTAAAGAGACTTCATCTTCATTAAAGAAAATTAAATAACAAATTTGAATTTAAGGTTGAGTAATATAAATTAGTAATTTAAATATGATATAATTACCATTAATTAAATTAAAATAGTAAAGCAGCATTGATGAATATAAGAAAAGATAGCATTTAATTTTTAAAATTAAAGTATACTTAGAAGGAGATGAGTAGGCTTGTCTATATATGATTTTAAGACCAAGGTACAGATTGAAAAGGGATGGTCGAGTGATAAAAAATATTGCGTTACTGCACCTGATGGGAAAAATTATCTGTTACGTATTTCAAAAATTGATCAACAAGAGCGCAAGAGGTTTGAATTTGAAATGATGAAGTGTGTTGAAGCTCTCGGTGTCCCTATGTGTAAGCCGATTGAATTTGGCACTTGTAACGAAGGCGTGTATTTCTTACAAAGCTGGATTGAAGGAAAGGATTTCGAAGACGTTCTTACGATGTTAACGGATACAGAACAGTATGTTTATGGAATTGAAGCAGGTCAAATACTAAAGCATATTCATACTATTCCAGTGCCTGATACGCAGGAGAAATGGGAGGTACGGTTTAACCGTAAAATTGAGCGAAAGATCCAAATGTATAAAGATTGCCCGATAAAATATGAAAACGGACAATCTTTTATTGACTATATAAATGCCAACCGCTATTTGCTGAAAAATCGTCCACAATCCTATCAGCATGGTGATTACCATATCGGCAATATGATGATTGATTATGATGGCAAACTGCAAATTATTGACTTTGATAAAAATGATTTTGGTGATCCATGGGAGGAATTTAATCGAATTGTTTGGTGTGCACAAAAATCACCATTTTTTGCTTCAGGCATGGTAAATGGCTATTTTGATGAAAATGTACCAATGGATTTTTGGGTATTGCTTGCACTATACATTTCAAGCAATACCCTATCGTCTATACCTTGGGCAATTCCATTTGGACAAAGTGAAATTGATACTATGATAAATCAAGCCAAAGAAGTTCTTGAATGGTATGATAATATGCGAAATCCCGTTCCTACCTGGTATAAGGGTTACATAAAAAAGGATTTTTGTTGTGGATATAAATAAACCAGCTATTAATGTATATTTAAAAAACGGATTTAAGCAGGTAGATGGAATTTATGAAGAAGAATTAACATTAAAATGCGTAAAGGCAAATATAGATGCTTTCAAGTTTTATTTATCTCAAGGGTGGACAATCGAAGAGGAAGTTACAGAAAATGAACTTTATTATTTAATGAAATATGAAGGATAAAGTTGATTCGATATTTAAAACATATAGTATCATAAGTTGAAAAGATATATATTGCAGTAAAAAATGTGGATTATATTAAATTGTGGGGGGAATTATATAATGTTTGAAGAAACAGTATTGGAAAGCAAAAAGGCATGGGATGAAAACGCAGATTTTTGGGATGAAAGGATGGGGGATAGTTCTAATCGGTTTCATTGTCGCATTGTAAGGCCAGGTGTTGAAGAATTACTCGAAGTAAGTGAAAATGATTATGTACTGGATGTTGCTTGTGGAACAGGTAATCTTTCACAAAGAATGGCTGAAAAAGGCGCGAAAGTAGTTGCTTTTGATTTTTGTAGCAAATTAATAGAGCATGCCAAAAGGCGTAGAAAAAATTATTTGAATCATATTGAATTTTATGAATGCGATGCAACAGACTATCATCAGCTAATGGGATTGAAAAAAGAGAAAAAATATACAAAAGCAGTATCCTGTATGGGCATTATGGATATTGCTGAGATAAAGCCTCTGTTTCAAGCATTATATAATATGCTTGATGATAATGGGATATTTGTTTTTGCAACACATCACCCATGCTTTGTTCGACCTGAGGAAAGGTATATTACACCTTGTGTGCATAAGGGAGAAGCAATAAAGGGTCAACCAGTAATGCAAAATTATTACCATCGCTCTTTGCAAGATATTTTTCAAATTTGCTTTGATAGTGGATTTGTTATAGACGGTTTTCAAGAAAAGTTAGATGATGATAGGGAAATTCCTGTTATTATAATTGTAAGGGCAAGAAAGAGATAAAATTCAATTTAAAGTTGAATAGTATAAATAGTAAATTTATAAACAATGCAATGTACAAATTAGAATCAATCAAAGGAGTTTTTCAAAGACGCGAAAAAGCCTGTTGATGGGCTAAGAAAGGAGTTTCGAAATGAATAGTGTTTTGATTATTGACGATGATAAAGAGCTTTGTACTCTTATGAAAAAATGTGTAGATAAAGAGAATTTATCTGCTATTATTGCACATGGTGGTATGGAGGGGATTCGTTTAGTTGATGAAAATAAAAGTAGTGGCTCTCTTTCTCTCATAATTTTGGATGTAATGATGCCGGATATAAATGGTTTTCAAGTTCTTAAAATAATTAGAAAAACAAGCAATATCCCTGTGCTTATGCTTACTGCTAAAAGCGACGAGGACGATAAAGTTTCCGGACTACGGTTAGGTGCTGACGATTATTTAACAAAGCCATTCAGTATTAACGAACTGATGGCTCGGGTCAATTCTCTTATTCGCCGCTATACCACCTTAAACCCTACCACGGAAATGGATACGGAGTGCATGGTGCTGAAAGGAATGGTCATTGATAAAGCAAACCGCATTGTTTCTGTCAATGATATTCCAGTTGAGCTTACAAGCAAAGAGTTTGATTTGCTTTCATTTCTATCTTCTAATAAAGGACGGGTATTTACAAAAAAACAGATTTATACACAAGTGTGGAAAGAAGAATATAGTTTTGACGATAGTAATATTATGTCTTTTATAAGTAAATTGCGCAAAAAGATTGAACCAGACCCCGACCGTCCATTTTATATTTTAACAGTCCGAGGTGTAGGCTATCGTTTTAATAAGGAGGCTTGACGTAAATATGAATGTTTATCTGCTTTTTGCCTTGGTTCTTGCCCTGCTTATTATAGCGTACCTTGTTTCTGTCTTATGGCGTGTCCAAACACAGCTTTCACTTATGAAAGACGCTTTAGAGGATATAAAAGATGGAAACCTTAATCGACGCGTTTTAGCAACGGAGAACGATATCACAAGGCAAATTTGTTATGGTATTAACGACATTGCAATTAACAGCCAAGCACAGCTTGTTCAGCAAAAGCAATCAGAGCAGGCATACAAAGGTCTAATGGCAAGTCTTTCCCATGATGTGAAAACACCACTTGCTTCGTTGGTTGGTTATTTGGAAGCAATCGAAAGTAAAATTGTTGTAGGAGAAGAAAAGGATGAATATATACATGTTGCATTTGATAAAGCCCAGCACTTAAAACATTTTGTAGAAAATCTGTTTGAATGGGTTAAATTAGATTCTGGGGAACAAGTTTTTCATTTTGAGATTTTTGATTTGAATGAGTTATCCCGTAATATTATAGCTGATTGGATTCCTGTTTTAGAAAACAGCCATTTTGAATATGAATTTGATATACCTGAAACAGAGTATTCCATGAGCATAGACGCAACTGCGTATACCCGTATTCTCAATAATCTATTACAAAATGTTATTACCCACAGTGAGGGTGATAATATGGCACTGCGTATTTTTGAGAATGAACAGCAGGCTAAAATTGTAATAACAGACAACGGGAAAGGTATATCTTCTGATAATCTCTCACTTATTTTTGAAAGAATGTACCAATGTGACCATTCACGAGCTGCCAAAGGAAACGGCCTTGGCCTTTCTATTTCCAAAGAGCTTGTTAGCGCTCACAAAGGAACGATTACAGCGACCAGTATTCTCGGTTCTGGAACTACATTCACGATTTTATTGCCAAAAGGGGCTGTCGCACTTAATTGAAACACGGCCGAAAATATACTTATCCTCCGAGAGCTGTTCCCAAGCTTCGGTACTATAAAAACTTTTTATCAATCTAAAGCTCAGTATTTTGAAAACCTAAGAACATCTGATAAACTCGTACCTCAAACATATCAGAAGTTCTAAGATTTTCTAAAATACTTCGCTAAGATTGATTAAAAAGTTTTTATATGTGACTTCAGCTTTGGGAACATCTCTCTGCGTATAAGTATATTTTCTGATGTAGTTCTTTTAAGTGCGACAGCCCCTTTCTTACTGCTAAAACAAGATAAAAACAAGATAAAAACAAGGTTACGGCAAGGTTTTGGCAAGGTTAATGTTGTATACTTTTAATTGTGATTGTTTCTGCCTTTATATCGGTTATCACATTGTGAAGCACAGTTATCGAAAGTGAGGAATTTTTATATGAATGATTTTGTGATTGAAACGAAACAACTGACAAAAATTTATGGAGAGCAAACAGTAGTTAGCTCAGTTAATCTCCATATAAAAAAAGGTCGGATTTATGGTCTGTTAGGGCGCAATGGAGCTGGGAAAACCACTATTATGAAAATGATTTTAGGGTTAACTCCAATCACATCTGGAGAGATAGATGTGTTAGGACGAAATATCAAAGGTCAAGAAAAAAGGGTATATCCCCGTATCGGTGCTATTATCGAAACACCAGGATTTTATCCAAATTTGACAGGAACGGAAAACCTGGAGATTTTTGCGAAGCTGCGTGGTACAGCCGCCCCACACGCAGTTGAAAACGCATTGAAAGTAGTAGGATTACCTTATAAAGATAAAAAGTTGTTTAGTAAGTATTCCCTTGGGATGAAGCAGCGTCTTGGTATTGCCAATGCTATTTTGCATGACCCAGAACTGCTGATTTTGGACGAGCCTACAAACGGTCTTGACCCTATCGGCATTGCAGAAGTAAGAGATTTTATTAAGAATTTGAGCGTTGAACGTGGAAAGACAATTCTTATTTCCAGCCATATTCTCTCGGAAATCTCATTGCTTGCAGATGATATTGGAATTATCCACCACGGTGTTCTGCTGGAAGAAAGTAGTATGGAGGAACTTAAACGAAAAAACGGTAAGTATATTCTACTGCAAGTTTCTGATGTTTCTAAAGCAACCTTAATTTTGGAACGTCAATTCGGCTTGAAGGAATATTCTGTGCAAGATGATCATACGTTGAAACTCTATGACACCTCACTAGATATGGCGTCTGTCAATAAGACACTTATGCTTGGTGAGGTATTGGTTATCAGTTCGGGGCTTTGTAATGATACTTTAGAGGATTATTTTAGAAAAATTACAGGAGGGGATGGCATTGCTTAGACTTATTCAAATAGAATTTCTTAAACTACGACGTAGAAAATTTGTGTGGATTATGATGTTGTCAGCTTTCATAATGCCATTTCTAGCATTCTTATTATTCAAATATGCAAAAAAAACAGTTGGTGACCCGGTGCAATTTTATAGATGGTCAGCGTTTGGTTATACGATGTTTATTATCTTGCCCTTCGTTTTGGGAGTACTTTGCACCATGCTTATGTATGAAGAAAATCAGTATGATATGCTCAAACAACTTTGGATTGTGCCTATCAGCAAAATGGGATACTTTTTTAGTAAATTTTTTGTTGTTTTGATTTACTCCATTTGTTTCATGCTGATTACAGCTGTTGCTTCTGTTATGTTCAGCGTACTTACCGGATATGTGGTATTTCAATGGGGAAGCGTTTTATTCTTACTGAAAAAATGTTTAGAGATTGGTGTTATTACTGCTTTTGCAATGCTGCCGATATTTGCAATAGCTGCGTCGCAAAAAGGATACATCCTCCCAGTTTCTATATCATTGGTTTATGCCTTTCTTGGCTTTACTTTAATGTCGATAAATATGTATCTACACCCATTATCCAGTATGTCAGTTATTGTCCTTGGAAATATTCCGAGTATTGCAGTTCCACGACCAATTAACGTTCCTTTAGCGTTTATTTGCATTTGTATTTGGGATATTATCGCAATATTACATGTAAATGTCACATTGAAAAGAATGAAATGAGGTGTGAATAATGGGAAATTTACTTTGGGCTGAACTCCAAAAGATTCGCCGTTCAAATATTGTTTGGATTACAATTTTTGCAACAGTTATGGTAGCTGTCATTGTTTTTATACAGGGATGGTTTACGTATAATGGTTCACGGGATATAGACAGTGCAGGATGGTATATGACTACGGCTCAGCCTTTGGCAACAATTTTTGTTCTTCCTGCAGTTATTTCTCTTTTGGGAAGTTATATGATTTGTCGTGAAGAAGATGAGGATACTATAAAATCTTTGCTACTTATTCCTGTAAATGAAAGAAAGTTAATTGCTGCAAAAATGATTATTACTTTTTTGTTCAGCATTTTCATTTATTTACTGCTCTTTGCAATAGCATTTTTGACTGAGGTAATATTACATCTTTCCGATTTATCGGTAGGAATGGTTTTAGATTTTCTGAAAATATATTTTCTTCTAGGTGTGGGCATATTCCTTGCTATCTCGCCCATTATTGCCTTGGTATCGTATATGAAAAAAGGCTGTTGGATTACATTATTATTAACTGAAATGTACTCTTTTGCTGGAATGTTCATGAGTATGTCAAATAATCTAAAAACATTCTATCCGATTACGGCAGCATTTGGAGTTGCTGGTTACTATGAAGCTACTGCCCAAAATAGGATAGAAAGTATTATAATCTTGTTACTATGTGGCTGCCTTTCTGTTTTTATACTCAAAGATTTCAAATATAGTGAAAAAAATTAGTATAATATGTGTATTTAGCATTAGAGGTTACATGCAACCATTTTAGTTTTTTATCTACTTGTACACCAGTTTCATTCGTCAAAGCTTATTTTAGCAACAGAGATTGTCAGCTAATTTCCAATCTCTTGTTCTAGTACCAATTCAGAGAGGATTTTAATCCCTTGACTGATTTCCGCTAGTGTTGCATTCGAATAGGAGATACGTATATGTTGGTTTGAGTGGAATTCGTACAAGTCTCCAGGATGGATAAGTACTTTATGATTTAATGCTTTCACAAAAAGCTGGTGCATGGAGATTGGCTCATTTAACTTTAACCATATAAAATAACCGCCAGTCGGGATGTTCCATGTAGCGATTGCATTAAAATGCTTATTTAATGCAATAAGAGTGGTATCTCTTCTTACCTTCACTTTTTTTCTTAGTATGTCATTATGCTCTTGATATAAACCACTAGCGAATAATTCGGCAGCTACATTTTGGGATAGCGAACTTGTGCCGTAGTCCGACTGCATTTTAATATCGGATAGCCTTGCAATAACCTGTTCTGATCCGACAATCCAACCAATTCGAAGTCCAGGACTTAAATTTTTTGAAATGCCGCCAACATATAAAACAAGACCATTCTGATCGAGTGATTTCAATGGAGGAGGAGGAGCATTTTCAAACCAGATTTCACGATAGACATCGTCTTCGATGATTGGCAGTCCTTCCTTCTCACAAAAATGAATCAATTCTTTCCTCTTTTCCAGAGGCATAACGGTTCCTGTCGGATTATGGAAAGTAGGAATCGTAAAGAGGATAGAGCCTCGTTTACTTTTATGCTTTTCTGATAATTTCTTTATATTAATCCCTGTTGCTTCAAAAGGGATTCCTGATAGCTGCATGCCAAAGGACTGAAATGTTCGCAGCGAATACAGATAAGACGGCTTTTCAAGATAAACAATGGAATTGGCGTGCAAAAGACCAAGAGAAATAAGCTGTAACCCTTGCAAAGCACCGGAGGTAATTAAGACAGAGGAAGGATTTGTTGCAATTCCGATGGTCTGTAAGTATTTGCAGATTTCTTCTCTTAAAAAGAGGGAACCTCTAGGTTCTTCATATCCTAATGGCTGGGATGAAACAGATAATTTCTTTAATATTTTTTGTATCTTATCTTGTGGAATTAGCTCCGCAGCAGGTTCACATGAGCCCATCCGTATCATGTCAGGATCACTCTCTGCCGCATTAATTTGCTGAACAATCATATGGTTCGGTTGATGGTTTCCTGATGAGATATAACTGTTCCAATTATAGCTTTGATTCATTAAATTCCACGTATTGTTAATCACCTTTGTTCCGCCGCCGGTATTGCCTTGAATAACTCCTTCAGCAGCTAATTCATCCATTGCAGCTACAATTGTACTTCGATTGACTGCGAACAATTCTGCAAGAGCTCTTTGACTAGGCAATTTTGTGCCAATGGGCCATTCGTTTAACGTTATTTTTTCTTTGATATAGCCGATAATTTGTAGATGCAATGGCATCGGATAAGTTTTATCTGGTTTCCAATCGGTTTCAAACATTGAATACACCTCCTGTTATTTGAATCTAATATATCACTTGGTTGGATAAAAATCAACCATTGATGGTTGGAGACAAAAGAACTTTTTTTCACTACAATTACGTTATACGCGATGCTATAGTTTCATTTGAGCAGTAAGGCAAACAGGAGTTGGATGAAGCCGTGTTTAAGGCGGCAAGAGTTTTTGCAGATGATATAGGTCAGGCATCGAAGGTTGGTGAAATACAAACAGCAATCAGGTCGGGAATATTACAGAAAAAGTCGATAATAGAAATAGGAAATGTAATCAACGAAAATCAAAAGGGCCGCTTATCTAACAAAGACATTACGGTATTTGACAGTACAGGGATTGCGCTGCAGGATCTTGCAGTTGCAGAATATATATTAAAAATATCAGAAGAAAATAACATCGGGAACATTGTAAATATATGAGGAGGGTTTGAAAATGAAAGTAAACGTATATAAAGTAAATTCATTTGCGAAGACAAAAGAAGGTGGAAATGCAGCAGGTGTGGTTCTGGATGCAGATTCATTATCGGAAAAGGATATGAGGAAAGTTTCTGGAATTCTTGGATTTAGTGAAACTGCTTTCGTATTGCAATCAAATGTAGCTGACTTTAAAGTGAGATTTTTTACACCAACGCAAGAGGTTGATTTATGCGGTCATGCAACCGTTGCAGCCTTCCATACCATGGCGAGTCTGGGATTATTGAAACCAGGATTGTATAAACAGGAGACCAAAGCCGGAATCTTGGGTATTGCAATTAAAGAAGATTACTCCGTTATGATGAGCCAACCGATTCCTGTGTTTTCCGAAACCATAGATAAAAAGGAAATTGCTACTTCATTGAATCTTAAAGCTTCGCAGCTTTCGGAGGATTTGCCCAGCCAAGTTGTATCAACAGGACTTCGGGATATTATGATTCCCGTAAAAAATATGAAGATTTTAAATGACATAAAGCCGGATATGGATAAAATTAAAGACATCAGCCAAAAATATAATGCAGTTGGGTATCATGTTTTTACTTTAGAATCATTACATGGTGCGCACGCTCATTGCAGAAACTTTGCTCCGTTATATGATATTCCAGAAGAAGCGGCAACGGGAACTTCAAATGGTGCACTTGGCTGTTATCTTTATCACTATGGAAAAATTAGCAGCGGGCAGGCATCGGATATTGTATTCGAACAAGGCTATTCAATGAACAAACCATCTGAAATTCTGGTATCGTTGACAGTTAGGGAAAACGAAATTCTCGAAGTAAAGGTGGGGGGGAATGCAATGAATCTAACTTTAATAGAAGTTGAAATATAGGTAGCAAGCTCAGGAAATTTTCCCTCGAAAGTACCCCTGGGATGCAAAATTTGGTAAACATAGAGGCGAACTTTTCAGTTCGCCCCCTAGAGCTATTACAGCAACCGGAAGTTTCTGATTGCTGTTAGCCTTTATAATTTTTCACTGCCTCATATATATCATCTATCCCCTTCATATAGTTATCAAAGGATTGATCCACAAAAACATCTGGAATAAATCCTTCCTTATAATCATCGGATAGGTTGAAAAGTTTGGTTGAATATGAAATCTGCCAATGAGAATTAGGTAAGGTTAACATTTTTATATCACCATATCCATTGACATTGCCTCCAGTAGGTTCACCATAAAATATTGCCTTAGTTTGTTTTTTTAAGTCTAAACATGCCCACACTCCTGAAGAAAAAGTCTGTCTTCCTGTAAGCACAAATATCTTTCCTTTACCTTTAAGCTTCTGTATATTATTCAATTTTGAAACAAAGTCTGTCATAAGCTTTGAGTTTCCACCAGGGTTATACCTTAAATCTATTACAAACTTGTCTACATCTTTGTTATTTATCTCATCTATTAAGCCTTTAGAAAATTCGTTAAAGTCTGGTAAAGAATTATAATCCTTTTCTCCATATTCTTTTGCTACTTCTCTATCTATACACTGATTATACTGAAAATACAATATTTTATCTTCAGGCACATATTTATACCAATACAATTGCGAATTAGGGTCTTTTGTATCATTCTGTGCTCTTATTGGCTTTATTGGTGCCAAATCAATTCCTCTTACTATATTACTTGAAGTTAACTTTTCAGGCGCTAATATTAATTTTTTTTCCTTTCCATCTTTATCAATAAAGCTAAATTCTGTTTTGTCTTGAGTTGTTACATTTAACGACTTTAATACATCTGGCATAACTATATATCTCACATTTGTTGCTCTTAGCCATTGACCATTTTCATGTGGAATCACTCTATTTATTTTCCCCATTAATTCATCAGCATTAATACCATTTATCTTCGTCAACTTTGCTCCTATAATATCTTTATACTGCCTATCTGCAGAAACTACTCTTAGTTCCATTCCGAACCAAGACAATCCTATTGGATAGATATTTTCATCATCAGATTCAATACTTAAAGATGTATGTGCATCTTTAACTAAAGCTATTATTTCAGCTAATCTTACTTTAATTTCATAAGGTTTTAGATTAGGAATATCATTTTTCAAATTTGTAATTTCTTTATCAAAGTCTTCTTTTTTCAGATCATGATATAGATTTTTATGATGTTTAGGTAAGTTTTTATGTAAATAGTCTATATCTTCCATCCACTGCTTTTCTGTTAAATTACTTTCATTAACTTTTGTCACTTTACTAAATACAGGTTCATTGACTTTTGAATAGTATGAATATGCTGCTAACAATAAAATTATACAAAGGGCACCTGCTATATAAACTCCTTTTCTATTAATCTTAGGCATATTGATTCATCCCTTTCTTTGAATAGTGTTCTGTCTTGCTATAAAAATTATAACACAACATTAAAATAAAGGATATATTGTATAATTTATACATTTTAAAGTGCCCCTGGGGTGTAAAATTTGGCAATAATTATCATCCTGATTTATTATTATGTAAAGATATTCATCTTCATTAAAGAAAATGAAATGACAAATTTGAATTTAAGGTTGAGTAATATAAATATCATGGGTAAAAGGACATTTAATGAAATTGAAAAAATAGATAATATCGGCAGTCTTTATCCGACTACCCAAAATTATGTTTTTACACATGCTGAGAGTTTGTCAGCTAAGGAATTTATCCCTATAAATTGTGATGTTGTTGAATTTGTGAAACAAATAGAGAGGGATAAAAACATTTGGATTGTTGGAGGAAATACAATATTAGCCCCTCTATTAGATAATCATATGGTAGATAATATGATAATACAGATTGCGCCTGTGTTATTGGGGATGGGAATACCAATATTTTCACAAAAAGAAGGATTGAAGCGATTTTACTTGAAAGAAGTAAAAAAATACGGACAATTTGCAGAATTAATTTATAGTAAAATATAGTTTGCTGCAGATTTTCAAAAAACATTATATTTACTATGATTTGGTAATATGAATTCCTAGCAAGCTCAGGAATTTTCCCACGTAAGTACCCCAATGGTCAATATCATCAAGCTAAAATAGAAACTATTTACAAGAACCGATATTTAAATTGTAAACTTGTATTTCTAAATCAATGATTGCAAGTTTACAGTTTTTTGTTTTTGAGAAGTTATTTTTGAAATATTAGCTAGTACAAGCATCTGAAGTCTTATGGGAAGGCAGCAGATATACACAAAACAGTGCTGCTATAAGTATGAAGATTCCAAAGTAATAGGTATCTCTTTGAGCAAGAACATAAATGCTTTTACTGCTAAGTTTAACAGAATGACTGTAAAACAGCTGTCTGGAGGTTAAAATTACACTGCTGAAGGCAACTCCCAGTGTTTGACCCAGATTTCGCATAGTTGCCAGCATGCCGGAAGCCACACCTGCATTTTCTCTAGGAGCAGAATTTAAAATTGCAGTATTTATAGAGGAAACACTTAAGCCATTTCCTATTCCCATAATGAGCAGAGTGAAAATCACCATGATATAGCTGGAGGTTTCCTTTAAAAAGCTCATAAGCAGACAGCTTACACATATAAACAGCAGCCCTATGCTGCTTGGAAAGCGTGTACCCCTTTTATCTGTGAGACTTCCGCCAATAGGAGACAATACCATCATCATAAGGGGAGAGGCCAGCATAACTAAACCAGAAGCATCTGAGGGCATTAACAGTATGTCTATGAGATAAAAAGGTACTAAATAGGTAATTAATTGCTGTACCAAATAAGAGAGCATACACACAATATTGGCAAAGGAAAAAGTCCTATTATTAAAAAGCTTTAGGAACATTAAAGGAGATTCAGTATGCTTTTCATGTATTACAAATAAATACAATAGTAAAAGGCTTAAAAGCATGGAACCCAAGAACCAAATAGAGTGAAGCCCCCATTTATTACTGAAATTTAACCCTATGGAAAAAGAGCCTATGGAAATTGAAAATAAAAGGGCTCCCAGCCAATCCATAGTTCTATTTTTAGTACAATCTTTTTTGTCTTCAGGCATAACAATACAGGTGAAAATAAAACCTAAAATACAAAAGGGAAGGTTAAAATAGAAAACTGCATGCCATGAAAAATGAGTAAGGAGAAAGCCTCCAATTGTAGGTCCTGCAGCTAATCCTATAGAGATAAACACAGCATTTATTCCCAGAGCTTTGCCTCGTTTAGAGGAATCAAAGGTTCTGCTGACGATGGCCTGAGTAATAGAAATCATAATGCTATAGCCAATGCCTTGAAGACATCTAAAAAATATAAGCATATTCAAATTTACAGATAATAAAGGTGTCAGCATACACACTAAACCAAAAAATAAAAAGCCAATTCTAAATTGTTTCTTATATCCATAAAGTTCTGCAGTTCTCCCAAAAATCAATAATGTGCAGCAAGGCACTAATGAATATACTAAAGCCAGCCAGCTTACATTATTCTGGGTGGCACCAAATTCTCTTGCCAAAGTTGGAAGAGCGAGATTTAAACTATTTACAGAAAAGGATACCACCAAATTTGCCATACTGGTTACAGCAAAAATCATCCATTTTCCGTAATCACTTTTAAGTATTTTTTCCATATTACGATAACTCCTTTTTAACAATATCTTGCTTTATTATATTACATATGTTAGTATTTGTTAAATAAATTAAATTGGAGATAATAATTCGTTTTTCGAATGATAAAAGGAGCTTTTAATATGGATACACAGAATTTAAGAACTTTTCTTATGCTATCAAAATTAAAAAGTTTTACTGGTACCGCAGAAAAATTATTCGTAGCTCAATCCACAGTAACCAATCGTATTGCTGAATTGGAGAAGGAAACAGGAAAAAAATTATTTACAAGAGATAAAAGACGTATTCAGCTTACTAAAGAAGGAATATTGTTCCAAAGCTTTGCTAAAAGAATTTTGGAGTTGGAGGAAAGTGCAATACAGGAAATAAATCGGACAGATTTTTATAAGAATACACTTCGAATTGGAAGTGCTAATTCTATTTATGAATGCCATTTATACTCTATTATTCATTCTTTTTTGACTTCCCATAAAGATATATCAATTAAAGTTATATTAAATCACTCACAGAATTTAATAGAAATGCTTGAAGATCAAATGCTTGATGTAGTTTTTTCCTATTTGTTTTATGAAAAAACTGGATATAGCTGTATACATTTTGCCACAGATGAGCTAATTCTTGTAACCAGTCCTGAAAACAAAGCCTTTAAAAAGGGCATTTATAAAAGAGAATTATTAGAAATAGATTATCTTATGTGCGATCTTGCCTTACAAGAAGCAGGACAATTTATACGCACCTTATTTCCTTCCTATTATCAGTTTCCCTTTGAAATTGACAACAGCATAAAGCTTATACAATATCTTATTGATGGTATGGGCTATAGCTTTCTGCCTAAAAGCATTGTAAACAGCTATATAGAAAAAGAGGAATTAAGCTATATACCACTTATGGATTTTGATGCCCCTTTAATCAACAGTTATTTTATTTATAAAAATAATGATAATGAAATTAAAAAATTTTTAGAATTACTGAAGTTTTATAGATAACAAGTAGATCTTGTAATTCATAATTATGGCCCAGGTAGATACATGGCTTCTTTGCATGCTGAGGTTTCCAGTCTCAGCGAATCCGAGAATTCTATAAATTTATGGCAAATGAATATCCCTTTCTTGCATATGCTCCACAAAAGCGATAGGCACTACCCGGAATTTATAAATATATGGTTTGGATTAGTGGGTAAAAACAGATATATATATACTAACCAGTGGGGTATACGGGATACAGAGGTGTTAGGAAAAGTGCTGAAAATCCATGTGAAATGTATGATATTTGGCGGTTTCTTTTAGTATAATCGGTACTGTGAATAGGACAGTCAGGCATTAAAATGCTTCTAGATATACAAGTCTGTATCAACATGTGTTTGAAATGAGGCTATATATCCTCTTTTTTCATAGACCTGCTGATATGCCCCATTATTGCACCTAATATAAAGTTCTAGCATAAAATGATAAAGTGGAATATTTAAAAATTTAGTACATAAAATTTGTATTTCATTATCAATTGTAAGGAGTGGTTACTATTTACAATCAAGGGGCTTATTCTAAATTCTATTGTCCCTATTTCTACAGACAAGAGTTTGTTTGCTCTTACTGCGGAGCAAAATTCTCAACAAGAGAAGCTTTGAGGGCACATATATATAAGAGTCATATAGAGGATCTTGATTTATTTACTGGACAGCTTAATGAAATCCCACCTGCTTGTCCACTGGTGAATAATGGTGTAAACAAATGCTGTGGAGCAAATTACGCAGAGATTTATGTAGATAATGATTACTTAAGGGCACTAAAGACAGCAGATAAATACTTGTATGCCTGGTTAACAAGAAACGGTACAATGGCTTATGACCTAATATCAGACAATATAAAAAAGCAGTATAAAGACAAAAATGATTTCGAAGCAGCTTTTGCAGGTACATCAAATCCTCACCATGAAAGTTTTGAAATAGAGGGGTGTAGTTGTCGGTCAAAGGATAGAATTCGCTTTAAGGTATGGCTGTACTATAATTATACCGGTCAAGACTTATCACCATATAAACGTCCAAGAAACAATGAATGTATCGAATTAGTTAAAATAAATAAAGAAACATGGTTAGTGGATAAGGTTTTTACATTAGAAAACTATTATATAGAGAGACATATAGCAGCAGAAATTAAATTAAAAAATAGTTTAAAAGCTGAAGATAAATTGAATAAGGGAATCATAAAGCTTTATTCAGCAAAGATAAAAGACTTAAATGGAGAAAAGTGGGGATTTATAGATAACAAAGGGAATTTTGTAATCAAACCTAGTTTTGATTACGCTTATGATTTTCAGGACAATGGACTTGCTATAGTTGGTATTAATAATACCTTTGGAATTATTAATACCTTCGGAAATTATGTTGCAATTCCTAAGTACGATTTTATTAATCAGTTTTCTGAAGGCCGTGCTGTAGCTACAAATAATAAAAAACCTGTAATAATTGATGAAAGTGGAAGAGTATTAAGCACAAAAGAATATGACTATATAGGAAATTTTAAAAATGGAAGGGCTTTAGCATCAGGTTTTGATAAAGAAGAAAAATATATTTATGGATATTTAGATAGACAAGGGAAAGAGATAATACCTCTTCAATATGAATTTGCAAGTGATTTCATAGATGGGAAAGCAATAGTTAAACTTAAAGACAATGAATACGCATTAATAGATCTAAATGGAAAGATTTACAATAAGTATAATAATTATTTTGTAGGCAATTTAGGGGATGGTCTTTTAGCT
Source organism: Clostridium thailandense (assembly GCF_019207025.1). Lineage (GTDB taxonomy): Bacteria > Bacillota > Clostridia > Clostridiales > Clostridiaceae > Clostridium_AM > Clostridium_AM thailandense. Next base: position 17,664 of record NZ_JAEEGC010000018.1, read on the forward strand.
TTTCAAGAAATTCAGAATGGCAAATACGGTTATATTGACCAAAAGGGAAGAGTAATAATGAAGCCAGAATTCACTGTGGCTACGACTTTTAGCGAAGGAAGAGCTATAGTAAATAATAGTTCCGATGGGAACGAAAGAAGATATGGACTTATAGATAAAGCAGGTAATTATAAAATAAAACCTGAATATGATGATATAATTCTTTTAGATGAAAATAGAGTAAGGGTTGGCAAAGCAATTGTAAAAGAAAAACCATTTATAGGTTCTAAGTATTCTATTGCTGATATAGATGGTAATTTTTTGACTGACTTTATATATTACGATGTTTCTAACTATAAGAATGGTTTAGCTTCTGCTTATGATGATAAAAACACATTTTTCATAGACAATAAGGGAAGGGTAGTAAAAAATTTACCTATTGTTAGCGGCAGTGGAAGCCTTGCTTTTATAGGTGAATTAATTAGAGCTTATGTGGATAATAGGATAATGTACTTTGACAGTAATGGAAGGCCTCTGTGGAAGGAAAATACCATAATTCCATTGGATAATATGTACGAAATAAAAGAAGTGAAATATAAACCTAATAAAGATTATCTAGTATACTATCCTCAAATAAAAGGCGTGAAAAATCCAATTGTAGAGAAGTATATAAATGAAAGGCTAAAGCAGATATCCCAGGTTAGACCAATTGATCCTAATATTCAACTTGAACATAGCTATGGTCGAGATTTTTCTGTTGAGTTTTTCAAAAAGAACCTGTTGGTTTTAGAACTTAATGGCTATGATTATCCTTTTGGGGCAATGCATGATATGCCAATTAAAACTTATCAGCATATAGATCTGATTTCGGGCAGATTCTATGAACTTAAAGATTTGTTTAAAGAAAACAGCAACTATGTGAAAATTTTAAGTGATATTATAGGAGAACAAATAAAGAAAGGTATACAATACTTCTATGTTTTTCCAGACAGTTATAAAGGAATAAGTAAAGATCAGCCTTTTTACGCTGATGATACTGCACTTTATATTTATTTTCAACCTTATGAAATAGCCCCATTTGCTGCAGGCTTTCCAACTTTTAAGATTCCATACAAGGAAATTTTGAATATCATAAATGTTAATGGAGAATTTTGGAAATCTTTTCATTGATACTGAATATTATAAATTGTAATAAATAAGAAAGAAGTGAATAACAATGTCAAAGTATGATATGGTGCTGGTCAGCACCACAGGGATGGATACCACCATGTAGGTGAATACCCCTAGGATGCAGATATTGGACGCCATCACCACGGATATTAACAAGGAATTGCATGACTAAAGAAGAATTGTATAATTTTGCCGTTAGTGAAATAGGAGGCAAGGATGTTGTAATTAGTTTCAATAAGCCTAATCTTAAATGGTTACTTGGAAACTATCGCATTGAGGGGGTATCTGGATGAATGAAGCATTGAATTATTATAACTATAATAATTATAAGATAATATATTACTGTTTGATGAACAATCAGGTGCATCTACAACTAAAAACCGAAGATGCACCTGATTATAGCGAAGGTGCAAATTACTACTACCTTCGATTTTTATAATTACTTATTAATTAATAGAGGTCTGTTCTGCAAATATAAATTAATATCCTCATTAGGTTTATTTTGGATTAAATCACTTATTATCTTAGAAAGAACCATACTGTAGACAGTTCCGTTGTCTCCATATCCATATAGAACATAGCAATTTGGCAATTCCTCATATTTTCCGATTATTGGCAAGCCGTCATGAGTGCCTCCATAGAAAGCAGAAATATAGAATTCAGGATATACATTTATATCAGGAAAAAGTTTATTGAATTCCGTTATAAGTTTTTCTTTGTTATGTAAAAGTTTTGAATCACGTTTTTGAGGAATGGTTATATTCTCGTCAAGACCGCCTATAATAATCCTATTGTCAGCAGTAGTTCTCATGTATATATAAGGTCGTGCTGACTCCCAAATAAGAGTTCGTTTATACCAGGTGCCAAAATCTTTAATTTGATTTGTGACAACGGCATATGAGCTGGAAAGTACGGTGTTTTTCTCGTTTTTTATTTCAAGACACTCATATCCAGCAGCTATAATCACATGTTTTGCCTTTATAGAGTGATTACCTTTAGTAAAAAAGACTGCATAATCCTTTTCGAATTTCTTTCCGTTTATTTCTGTATTTTCAAAAATTCTAGCTCCTAGGCTTTTGCATTTCTCTAGTAGACTAATAGTAAATTTATAGGGGTTTAGCTCTGCATCATTTTTACTGTATATGGCAGAATGTTTTTTAAAAGAATAAAGTTTTTCTATTGTTTCTTCATCTAGCAACTCTACATCAAATCCATGCTTCTTCAAAAAATTAAATTCTTTTATTATTTTTTCGTAATCTTCTTCATAGCTTTGATAGTATAATGTATCCCTTCTGCAAAATTCAGAATCCAAGCTTAAGGAGTTGCAGATATTTTCAATTTCATCAATGGCTTTTTTGCATAAATTCAAATGACGAGCAGCATAATCTTCTCCAAAGCTATTGATTAATTCAAAGAACATTTTTTCTCCCATATACTGTATTAAGGCTGTATTTGTGGATGTGCTTCCAAAACCTGCCCTCCGCTTATCAACTAATATCACATTTGCTCCGGAGTTTACTAAATAATAAGCACACTGTGCTCCAGAGGTTCCGCAACCGATAATTAATACATCACAGTCAATATCCTCTTCTAAACTTGGATATGATGGAACCTCTAAAAGAGTTGTTGGCCAATAAAATTTCCCGCTTTGTAAATTCATTTTCTCACCTCTTTTATAGAAAGATAAAGTGATGGCTGGAATTACTAATCACTCATCTTTTCAATTATTTTATCCATCTCATCAAAAGCCTTTTCCTCTGCACTTTCTATTCCACTCTCATCCTTGACTGTCCCTTCAACTATAGGCTTGTGAAAGTCTTCAATACCTATAAATGGAACTGTTTTTGTTACAATCTTATATTTACCCAAAGTTGTCATAAACAATACCATTGAATTTTATGTCATCTTTACACCACAATACAACTAAAAATAGTTGATACAGTTATATTAAATATTACGACTTACACTATTTCCTAAGATTAATGCTCCAGAATTTTTAAGAAATCTTCTTAGTTCAGCTGAGTTAAGATATGGTTCTCCAATATAGGAAGGTTTATTATCATTAACCTTATTTGCATGAAAGTCGGAGCCACTTGTATAGAAGGAAAATCTCCTCATGGCTAGGTTAACAAAGTATCTTGTAGCATGTTCATTGCTGCGACAGTATTTTGCTTCTATACCATCAAAAGGCATATTTCTAAAATATGAATGCTTTCATTGTTAAAACTTGTGGACAGCTCAACAGCAGGAATTACTGAAACACCATATTCTTTGCCTGCTTCAGAACCTTCAGCTATTCCGCCAACTGAATTGTGATCAGAAATATATCACCAACCCCTTTATTCTTTATAATTCCAAAACAAGTTAGAATTTCATTATTTCTTTTTATATTTTTTCTTAGAGTAGTTTATCCATTGATTATATAAATCTGGTCTATTACTTTTAAAAATAATCACAATTTCAGTATATTCCGAGAACTGTATTTTGTTCTTGGATATTTGGCAAGCGACCTAAGGACGACAGTCACTCTTGTGGCGCTTGCTAATTTCTGGCGTATTTCTTTATAGTGCGACAGTCACTTTTGTACTTATAAATATTATGATGTCGATTTAGTAAGTAGAATATCCTAAAATGTATAAATTGAGTAAAAATTTTCTTGATTAAATTTAAAAGATGAAGTAGGAGATATGGCAAGAGCTACAGCTAATATGAGAAAGGAATTAAGAGGAATTGCTTCTGAGCTAGAAGAAATATATCCAATATTTGCAAGATGTATAAAAGGATTGGATTATATAGACAAGAGTTATCTGTGGAAATTAAAGGGACGTTGGTTATGATTTATTCAAATATTTAATTGAATAATAACAAAATTTTCATTATTAACCATTATGTAGATTTTTCTTATAAAACGAGTTTAGCTGTACAAGCAGGATGATAAGTTATCCTGCTATTTTTCTGTCGTAGTTTATACACAGCTTGTATTAAATATTATATTGACAGGCTATGATAAATACAATATGATGAACATAGTTCATTTGAGAACTTTAGGAGGAAGAAATTTGTCTAGGATAATTGAAAATCCAAAACAGCTTATATTAGGTAAAGCAAAAGAAATACTATATAATCAAGGTTATCGTAAGTTAAGTATGAGAAGCTTATCAAAAGAATGCGATATAGCTTTGGGTACAATCTATAATTATTATCCCACAAAAAAAGAGCTTGTCATTGAAATGATGACAGACTATTGGCAGAACTACCTTGATACTGTTGAGGAAATAGTTAATTCAGATGCGGATATGTATATTAAATTAAATAATATTTTCAATGAATTAGAAGTCTTTATCCAAAACTTTCGACAGTACTGGCTTACAACAGAGCTATATGATAGCAAAGAATATGTGGAAGGTGGATTACAAAAAGAATATGTTTTCATTGAGAAACTTATAATTATAATTGAAGCTATTTTAATGAAAGAGCAAGCTAATAAAAATATTCATATTAAGTTAGGCGCAAGAGAAACAGCAAACTTTATAATAATGAATTTCATAACAATAGTTCAGATGCCGCTTTTTAAGTACGAGTCCTTTGAAGTATTTCTTAAAGAGTTGTTGAAATAAATCATATCTTTATAGATATGATTTTAAAAACTCTTCAAATGAACATTGTTCATTTGACTGGAATAGATTTACTTTATAAAAATGCTCAAAACCCAAAATTATATTCAAATTTAGGAGGTATTTATTATGTTAATTTCTGCAATAATAACAATTACATTAGCGCTTGTGTTCTATACAGTAGGTGTTTGGAGTGAAAAAACTCAAGGTGAGCTTAAGAAGTGGCATTTAGTTATATTTTATATAGGCTTGATATTTGATACTATAGGAACAACAATTATGAGTAAAATTGCTTCTGGTGGCTTTAAGCTTAATTTTCATGGCATTACAGGTTTGCTTGCAATTATTTTGATGCTTTTCCATGCTCTTTGGGCAACTGTGGTATTAATAAAGGCTGATGAAAAAGCCAAAGCAAATTTTCATAAATTAAGTATCATTGTATGGATTATATGGCTGATACCTTTTAATTCCGGTGCTATATTTGGGATGACAAGATAATAAAATTATTGTTGCTCGAATATGCTTTGATGAATAAGCGACTGAAATGATTTTGTAATTATACAAAACTAATTCAGTCGCTTTTGATTTGAGATTCACTTTCTTGGATCACCGTTAAATTATCCTTTCAAAATAAATAATGCTACAAATAGATATATCAGACTCTAAAATTAATTTTACGTTGAATAATTATACTTATTAGCGAAATCATTAGCTACAGCCCACCCAATGGTCTCTATCAATACAGCTGCAGTTGAAGCATTTATAACATTTCCGATTCCTGGCAACCATCCAACAAGAGCTTGAGCTATACCTCTGCCAGCATATGACGCTGCAGCACTAGCTACTATAGCTTTTGCAGTAGTTTCATTAATATCTTCTCCAAATACTCCTCCAAGTGCTATAACCATAGTGACTTCTATTCCTATGAGTAACGGTACATCTGCACCTGGTAATTGTGCCATTCCAGCAGCGGCTGCTGCTCCTGAAACTGATGCAGTATGAATAATTGCACTACACTTACTTTTTTGTTCTGATGTCATTTTATTTTCCCCCTTCATTAAAATTATTTAAATAATATGGTTTTTATTGTATAATTTAATATTATCAGTATACTATTTGGCATTAAATGTATTTATAATTTTTATGACTTTATTATATGATAATTTTATAAAAACCTCCAATAAAAAAGAGATTTTTTTATTATTATAAATATATGAAATTCAATTTAAAAAAAAATAAACAATAAAATATTTTGATATATGGAGTTGATTAGTTTGTCTGATTATATGAAAGAAAAATATTTATTTGCTAATAACCTAAAATATTTGATTGAATCTCGTAATATTAAAAGAAGAGATTTAGCAGATTGTATCGGTGTTGGATTAGCAGCAATCAATTCATATGAATATGGAATATCTTGGCCAAGTATTCCTAAAGCTATTTCTATAGCTAAAAAATTTGATATAAGTATTGATTGTCTTTTAAATTATGATATTAAGCAATTAGAACTTGAAAAAAACTGGGATCCGGAAAAGCCAGGGCTAGATTTTATACCTTTTGGTAAAAGTAATTATAATAAATATTTAGGAAATAATTATTGGTTATATCTTTATGATAATCACGTTGAAAACGGCCCTAAAATTAATCAACTAAAATTGGAAATAATTCCTAATATAAAGAAAAAAAGATATGATATATGTATATTGACAGATAATGAAGATGAAAAAATAAAATATTTAGGGAACTTTGTACTGGAACACAATCATGCATACATATACTTACGAGGTATAGAGCATCATGAACGTGCTTTAATAACAGTTCATAATCCTGAAAATGAAACATCAAAGCCTTATATCGGGGGTATTGGCACTATTGCATCTATTTCGCATGGTTATGAAAAAGATCCCTGTGTACAAAAAATTTTAATAATCAATAAAAGAATATCGAAAGATAACATTGATATTAATAATAATGAACTATTTTCAATTTTAAAGATTCAATGCAACGCTAATGTTATTAAAGTAGATAAAGATGAAGATAAGAAAGTATATGACTTAATTAAAAAATTACCAAAATACTAAGCTATAGAAAAAGAGGGGGAGGGATAATGGATAGAACGATAGAATATAATGGTTAATTTTTGAACCAATTATTTATATTGGAGGAGATTTTAGGACAATCTTAGAATTTAGTATAATTACATTGCTAAGTCCTATGAAGAAGTACAGGCTATTACTAAAGTGGGTACTGGCTGTGGCCATTGTGTAGAAGGCACCAAGCAATTAGTAAATGAATTAATAATAAGAAAAAAAATTGATGAAAACCAAATTGTATGTGGTTGCTTTAAAATTACAGCAGGAGATATAGTGACTGCTGTTAAAAATGGTGCTAAGTCTTTTGAAGAGGTTCAAGCTGTTACTAAAGTGGGTACTGGCTGTGGTCATTGTGTAGAAGGTAATAAGGCGTTGGTTGATTACTTATTGAAAAAATAATATTTTGGATAAAACACATAATTTTTAGCTGTTAGCAAGCTCACTTCCTTCGCAAGTATCCTAGCAGGTTGTGCATAAATACTTGCTACTTCTATTTATTACCATAAAATTAAAGAATGTATTGACTTATACATTTTAATGATGTACAATCACTAGTGTTTAGTAACTAAACATAGGAGGTAAAAAACTATGTCCAATAGTTTAAGTACAGAAATTATGATACATAAGTTTGAAAAAGTTATGAACAAGTATAATAAATCGGAGAAAAAACCTAAGTATTATGGAACTGATGATTTGTTATATAGAGCTGAAGTTCATACTATTGATGCCATAGGAAAGAACAGGAAGATAAATGTTACTGACTTAGCTGAATATCTAGGCATTACAAAAGGTGCTGTTTCACAAATGGTAGATAAATTAATAAAAAAGGATATGGTAAACAAGAAGTTGTTGTCTGATACTGAGAATGAAGTATCTTTAGAATTAACTGAAAAGGGCTCTCTTGTATATAAGGGTCATGAAGAATACCATAAAGAGCACTATGCTGAAATATCCAAGCGCTTAGAGCATTTGTCAGAAAAAGATGTTGAAACTTTTTTAGATATTTTAAATGTAGTAGAAAACTTCTTAGATAAAAGATAATTTTTTTTATCACTATGTTTAGTAACTAAACATATCGCAAATCAAAGCTCGAGAGGTGAAATATATAAATGAATAAAAAATTTAAAATCATTGACATTCAATCACATTTTCTCCCTGAGAAATGGCTTTATGAAGTTTCAAAGCGTAAGGAGTATCCTATGCTTGAAAAAATAGCAGAAGATATGTGGCTTATACATGGTTCAAAGTATGACAAGTTGCCGTATCATGCTAAAAAAAGTGCCATTGATATTAACAGTAAATTAAAAGAAATGGATGATGCCAGTATAGAAACTACTATACTTACCTTAAGTCCTCCAGGTCCAGACAGTGTATCTAATGGAAAAGAAGCAGATAGGTTAGCGAAAATCTCTAACGATGGTATTGCAGAAATTGTATCATCTTATCCAGAACGCTTTCGTGGTGTTGCAAATTTAGGTTTTGGAAATATGGATGAGTCTATAAAAGAACTTAATCGATGTATTGACAAACTAAATTTTGTAGGTTTGCAAATTTACCCTTATGCAGGAGGAGATAGGGGGATAGATAATCCTTCTTTTAGGCCGATTTTTAAAATACTTGAAGAAAAAGGTATACCACTTATTCTTCATCCTGGATCACCAATTAATAAGGATTATGGCTCTTACAATATTGGAGCACTAATGGGGTACTGGTTTGATGATGCAATAGCAATGGTGAAACTAATATTAAGTGGATTATTTGAAGAATTACCAAACTTAAAAGTAGTATGTCCTCATGCTTGGTCACTGCTTCCTTATTTAATTGACAGAGTAAATACTCAAGCAAGTAGATTTCCAGAGTTTTTTGCTCGTAATATCAGAAAAACTCCTGGTGAATACTTGAAAAAAGTTTATACAGACTGTAATAATTTTTCTGCAGATACTCTTAAGTTTGCTATTAATAAAATGGGCGGAGTAGACAAAATGATGTTTGGTAGTGATTCACCCTTTGTAGAAGCAAAGTTTGTTACTAACTTGATTTCAGACCTGGGATTATCTAGAGAGGAGATTGAAAAGATATTTTATAAAAATGCAAAAGAATTGTTTAAAATTACTGATTGATTTATATAAGTCCTTGTAATTTAAATAGCTACAAATTATATAAAACAATTAACAGTTAAGTTATTCACCCTAATTTTTGGAGGATAGATATAAATGAGAAAAATTGGTTTATATGAAATATCAATAGTAGTATTCTTTGCATTGCTTCCTATTGTGGGAATCAGTAATGATATTTTTATTTTAAAATCTCGAACTAACATATCTAACTTAATGTTCAAATGGTTTGTATTTTCAGGAGTTGGATTACGGTTATTATCTGCAGGTTTAAAGCAAGCAGCTAATCCATCATTTACAGCAAAGGAAATATTTAAGGTAAATGATGAGAAAAGTTTTCCTATAGTTAGAGAAATTGGGTTTGCAAATATAAGTTTTGGACTCCTTGGAGTATTATCATTTTGCTTCCCAGGGTTTCGTTTGGCGGCAGCTATATCAGGTGGTCTGTACTTTGGACTTGCAGGTTGTCTGCATCTTTTTAGTAAAAAGAGAAGTAAAGATGAATTTTCTAAGCTTGGTATGCCTGAACTTACTGCAATTATGTGTGCAATAGATAATGTGATTTTTAATGCTTATTTGCCAGATACAGTTTTTTTCCATAGAAAGGGAAGCGGTAACACAATAATAGCTAGAGAAGAGTATTGTACTTTTGTATGCGAGAATAGAGGATAGTTGTTTTAAAGTGAAAATAGCTTTTGATAGGAAAGGCAAAAAGTGTGGTAAAATTGCCGCACTTTTACTTCACTCTTAAACCTTCAGGAAACATTGTAGCAAGCTCAGACAGTAAGCATGTCCTTGCATTGATTCAATATATAAAATTATAAACACCATTGAAAGCATTGATTTAGGGTGCCTTTAATGGCGTTATTATTTTTTGAAGAAAATAGGAATGGTAATTATTTAAGGAATAGAGGGTGAAAATCAGTAGAGAATAATGCTGGAATATTAGAATGTATACGGAGTATGTGTTAAGATAAAGCATTTTATAGAAGTGAATCTTTTAGCAGAAATAATGTAAATATACTATGTTTACATTATAAGAATAAGATATAATATGGTTATAAAAAATTTTTTTGACATTATGTTTCTATGGCTTAAACAAAGTGTTAAAAGGTATACATAAGTTAAATTACTATGGAAAAAAGGTGAATATATAAAATGAGGGAGTGTATTATATGAAATGGGAAGAAGCAAGAAATATATAAATAAATAAATGGATATTATTTGAGGCTACTGAGGCATATTCAAAAGAGGGAAAAAGAATTGTTGAAGAGCTTTCAGTTATAAATGTTTATGAAGAAGGTAAAGAAGCACTTAAAGAGTATGCAGAAAAATATAAGAAGGATAAAAGTAGAGAAATGTACGTATATCATACAAAACATGAGAAATTATTTATAGAAGAAAGAACATGGATTGGAGTGCGAAAGAATGGTTAAACTTCAATTAAACAAACTCTTCTCTGATCTTAGCAGCTCTATGGGCTTTTACTAATTGTACCCTTTAACTTCCAGACCAGAAGATTTACTACTTCAGCAAGAATTAGATCATATTATAAATGACTTTTGTGCAGATGTACAAGTAAGAGGAGAATATCCTTATTATATATTCAATTATTTTAAAAAGAATAATATTGAGATTACTTTTGGACAAGAGGATGAAAATATTCTAAAAGAAGGCTGCGTTGATTTTTATTCATTCTCATATTATATGAGCAATTGTGTAACTACAGAAGAAGGTCATGAGACTACCATGGGAAATTTGCTGGGTGGAGTGAAAAATCCATATTTACATGTGAGCGAATGGGGCTGGCAGATTGATCCAAAGGGACTTCGATATACATTAAATAAGCTTTATGATAGATATAGAATTCCTTTATTTGTTGTAGAAAATGGATTAGGTGCTGTTGATGATATAGACGATAATGGAGATATTCATGATAATTATCGAATTAGCTATTTAAAAAGTCATATTATAGAAATGAATAAAGCTATAGAAGATAATGTAGAATTAATTGGATACACCCTTTGGTCTGCTATTGATTTGGTTAGCTCTGGTACAGGGGAAATGAAGAAAAGATATGGATTAGTATATGTTGATAAAGATGATAATGGAAATGGTACACTGAAAAGAATAAAGAAAAAATCATTTTATTGGTATAAAAAAGTCATTGAAAGTAATGGGAAAGATTTAGAATAAATGAATTGAAGGTATTGGGACTGCCCTAAAACTAGCCTAGTTTTAGGGCAGTCCCTTTTGTACTTATAAATATTATGATGTTGATTTAGCAAGTAAAATATCCTAAAATGTTTGAATTGAGCAAAAATTTTCTTGATTTAATGTAATTGCTGTTGATAACACGGTCATACCTGAGATATAATTAAAAACATATATTTATATTGTATTTAATTTCTATGAGAAGGGACATTTCTTTAGTTATTACATGAAACTCTATTATTAAAGTTAGTATTAGTAATTTTAAAACAATATATTGCTTTTAAGGGGGAGAATATTGTGAGAAAAATAAGTACTAAGATTGTTCTAGCTATTTCAGTAAGTTGCATTTTATTGTCAGTTTTGGTAGGTGTGGTTAGTATTCTTGAAAGCAGAATTGTAATTTCTTCTGAAGCAAAGGATAAACTATCATATCTCACCAAAAGCAATTCAGATGTTGAAAATCTCCAATTAAGAACTACTCAAAATTCTGTTGATGGACTTGCCAGTGTCGTATCATCTAAAGTGGATATTACAAAGCTTTCAGATTCAAATTACCTAAAAGAATTTAATGAATCGCTAAAACCAATAGTAAAAAGTTTTTTAAGTGAAAATAAAGGAGCAGTTGATGAATATGTGACATTTGATGCAAATTTTCCAGGTGAGTTATATTATAGTACTTTTCTTTTAAATGATGGCAAATATGAAGAGCCTCCTGCAATACCTAAGGAACAATTTAAAGAAGATGATCCAAGTATGGCTTGGTATTTTGATCCAATAAAATCAAAACAGGGAGTATGGTCTGACCCTTATGAAGATAAAACGTTAAAGCTTAATTTAATTACATACTCAAAACCTGTTATAGTTAATGGAAAATTTATAGCTATAGTCGGCACAGATATAAAGATTGATGACTTTAAAAAAAATATTTTAGAAACAAAGCTGTACAATTCAGGATATGAGTTTTTATTAAATAATAAACTTGATTTTTTAGTTCATTCTAAATATACTATGAAAGATAATTTTAAAGCTATAGAAAATGGCAGATTTGCAGAAATTGCCAAGGATATGGCTTCAAAAAATAATGGAACTTATGAAGTTAATATTGATAATAAAGATATGATTATCAGCTATTCAAAATTAATCAATGGAAGTATACTGGTAAATGCTGTTCCAAAAACAGAAATTTTCAACTCACTAAGTAGAAGTTTATGGATTATTATAGGGGTAATAGCTGTAGGCGTACTTATTGCTGTTATAGTTGCCTGGTATTTAGGTAAAAGAATATCAAAACCAATTAATGAAATTGTTGAATTAGTTAATAGAACCTCCAAGTTGAATTTAGTATATGATAAAAAGTTTGAATATTTATTAAATCTAAAAGATGAAGTTGGGGATATGGCAAGAGCTACGGCTAATATGAGAAAGGAATTAAGAGGAATTGCTTCTGAGCTAGAAGAAACTTCTTCTGACACTCTTAATATTTCAAAAGAAGTGATTCAGATTACTGAAGAAGTATCCACAAATATTGTAGAGATAACAAAAACTGTATCTGAAGTTGCAGAAGGAGCATCATTACAAGCAGCTCAAGCTGGTGAGGGGGCAGAACAGCTTTCATCATTATCAAATGAAATAGATACAATTGTTGGTAATTCAGATAATATAAAACACTATGTTGAAATCGTTGCGGATGTTAACGATAAAGGAAATAAATCCTTAAAAACATTACAAGAGAAATTTAATACTAATGTTGAGATATCTAATACAGTAACTAAAAATGCTGATTTATTAGCTGAAAAATCAATTTCTGTAAGCCAAATTATTGAAACAATAAAAAATATTGCAGAACAAACCAACTTGCTTGCCCTTAATGCTGCAATTGAGGCAGCTAGAGCTGGTGAATCTGGAAAAGGTTTTGCCGTTGTTTCTGATGAAGTGAGAAAATTAGCAGAAGAAACTTCACAAGCAACGGAAGAAATATCTAATATAATTAATGAAATAAAAGAGGATATAAATATAACAAAAAACAATGTAGATTTAGTTCAAAATATAGTTTCTGAAGCTAATGATAAATTAATAGAAACAGAAAAATCTTTTGATACAATTTCTAGTGCAGTAAATAAAAACATTACTCAAACAAATTTATTAGCTAATAATATAAAAAATATAGGAAATAATAAAAATAAGGTGGTCGAAGCTATTCAAAACATGTCCTCAGTAGCTGAGGAATCTGCAGCTTCAACGGAGGAAATGTCAGCTTCAATGGATATACAAGCTGGAAGAATAATTGATATTGTTGAGGCTGCTAAGAAATCAGAGGAAATATCAGAAAAGTTGATGAAAATAGTGGGGAAATTTAAATATTGATATAATAAGGGTGACCTGTCACCCTTGCTAATCTATATAGTATATTTTTTAGCATTCGCTATTCTATCTCGAAGTTTTTTCATTTCTCCCTCTTGATTTCTAATATTCCTTACACAGCTGTTAAAAGTACTAGCTGCCTTGGTCATTTGATCAATATATGGTTTGGCATTCTGCTCATAAAACCCAAATTTCGGTCTAGATAGTCTTTGAAGCTGAGATGCTGCCAGCCAATAATCATTATAGGCTTGTTTTGCAGTATTAAATACATTAGCATCTACTTTTGAGATATTATAAAACTCTTGTTTTACTAGCGCAGTACTATCTGGACACTCTAACGCTAAAGCTTTTGAGCCTAAAACAGATAGATCTCCATTGTAATCTGACCAAAAGTAACCATCTATATGTGATGCATAGAAAAATGCGTCTCCTGCCGCATAGTTTGAATCAGCATCATTTATATTTAAAAAGCTTTGTGCTTTATTAATCTTTTCAGAAATTCTATCTAACCCTGTGTATATATTTTGAAGATCTGAAAGATATTCATCACTATATGTCAATAGAGAGTCTACATAATAACTTTCAGCTTCCGTCAGCTTAAAATACCCTTTTAGCTGATATTCTATTGGAAAATCTATAGAAGCAATCCCACCTAATAAAAATATATTTGAGAAATTTTTGCTGTCTATTAACTCTATTTGTTTAGAAGCATCTTGTCCATTTGTAAGAAGTATTGGTGCATTAAGTTTAGCAGCTAAAGCGCTGCCAGATAAAGCGTCAGGGAAATTTTCTCCATTTGCAAATATGGATGTATCTACATTTAAGTTGAAATATTTAAATACTTCTAAAGAAGTTTCGTATCTATCTATACCTGAAAGTCTAATTATATTATCATCCTTTAGATCAGGCAGCAAACTTTTTATTTGACCAATCACCTGAGTGTCAATTGAACCAGTACCTCCAATTATATACACATTTTCTGGTACAATTGTTGAAATCATACTCTTAACTTCTTCAGGCAAATTTGACTTATGACTAATAAATATAGGATATCCCTTTGATGCTGCTATGCTGGAAATACTTAAAGCATCTGCAAAACCATCATATCCATTAACTATAACTACCGGAGTGCCTTTGCTAACATTCATTTTATTGATAATAGATTTATTTGTGCCAACTCTATCAATGCCACCTAGTCTCTCAATATTATTAAAGCCTTCATTTTTCATATGTTTTATAAAGTCATCACTTACTGAACCACTTCCCCCTAGAACAAACAATGTTCCGTTAGTATCTAAATGACTTATAATATAGTGTATCACTTCATCATCTTGACCTAGTGAGTTACTTAATAGTAGTATAGGTGCATTATACTTTTTTGAAAGTATGCTGCCTGTAAGTGCATCAGGAAAATCTGTTCCATTAGCAACAATAATATTCTTCATCATTTCATTGCTGTAACTTTTTGCTATCGCTAGAGAAGTCTTATATCTATCTTCTCCATATAACCTAGTTACATTATAGCCACTATTAGCTTTTACAATAGGAGACATACTTAAAATAATACCAGAAGTCACAACTAATCTTAATACCTTATTCAAATGAAATACAACTCCTTTATAATTTATCTACTGTAGTAAATTAATACATCTTACCTAATAAGAAATTAAATATTTGATTCATACTAAAACAATACCATGAGAATAAAGAATATTACATGATGAACCTCTGGAATGTTTGTCATATAAATCTATAAGAGTTAATTCATTTTATTTTTTGTTTAAATGTTTGCTGACATGAATTTATTTCCTGTATTCACTTACTATTAAAAAAGTTAAGATAAAAGTAGCTATTTAAAATTGAATTTTGGAGGAAAAACATGCGAAAAAGTAAAGTTTCCCTACTTTTATGTTTATTTACAGTATTGTTGCTGACTTTCATGTCTGCAGGCAAGGTATCAGCCGATTCTCCTAATGTTAATAGAATATTTGGTATAGATAGGTACGAAACGAACTTGTCTGTAGTCAAAAATGGATGGAGTGAGGCTGAAAATGTGGTAATAGCTAATGGCGAAAATTATCCAGACGCGCTTTGCGCTGCGCCGCTTGCTAAAGCAAAAAATGCGCCTATAATTCTTTCATCTAAAGACCAACTTAGTAATCCCGTTTTAGATGAATTGATCAAGCTTAAAACTAAAAATGTTTATATCATAGGGGGTACTGGAGTTATATCTACTCATATAGAAGAGCAACTAAAAAGTCTTGAAATAAATTGTACAAGATTTGCAGGTCAGGATCGATTTGAGACTTCTGTAAAAGTTGCAGAACAGCTTAATAGTGAAAACGGTATAGCAGTAGCCTCAGGTGAAAACTTTCCTGATGCCCTAAGTATTGCTCCTATTGCTGCGAAACTAGGAATGCCCATTTTGCTATCCTCAAGGACTTCCTTATCTCAGTCTGCCAAGAATTATTTACAAGATAAGAATGTACCAGTCTCATATATTATTGGAGGTGTAGGGGTACTAAATGCTAATGTTAAAGCTTCTTTGAAAAACCCAAAACGTCTTAGTGGTATGGATAGATATGAAACTAACATACGTATTTTAAGAGAATTTGAGGATTCCTTAGATCTTAACTCTGCATTTATAGCGTCAGCTAATGATTTCCCTGATGCTCTTTCTGGTAGTGTACTTGCTTCAAATTATAGTTCTTCGATAATACTTGTAGATAAGCCATTATTACAAGTTACATCTGACTATTTAAAGGAGCAGAACTATAAAACAGTTAATATACTTGGAGGAATAGGAGCAGTAAATAGCTTAACGGAAAATAGCATAAAAAGTGTAATAAAGTATACTCCTATTACCAAAGTTGACAATATCTCCGACGTTGCTTTTATTAATGAAGAATATCATTTTCCGACTACAGCACTGGCAACCTATGAGGATTCATCTACAAAGCTTGTTCCAGTGAAATGGAGTTCAAATTATGTAGATACCTCTAAGCCTTCATCCTATACCTTTGAAGGCACTGTCTCAGGATACCCTCAAAAAATTACAATGACCCTAAAGGTTGAGGAGGAAAACGGAAGTATTAATGGTAATGGTGGAAATATAATCTACTATAAAGGAAGCATATATTTTTCTAGTTCTAAAAATAGAAACGCAGTTTATAGAATCAAAAGTGGTAGTTCTGAAGCAGAAATAATAAGTAATGAGTCTATAGCAGATATTAACATTGTTAACAACTATATTTATTATAGAAATATGAACGATCAGTCTAAAATATACAGGATGGACCTTGATGGATCAAATAAAACAAAAATAGTAGATGAACCAACTGAAAACATTGTTGTGATAGGTGATTGGATTTACTATAGTTATTATAGTCAATCAGATTCTGGAATGTGTAAGGTGAAAACTGATGGCTCAAATAAAGTGAAATTAAGCGATGACTATTCATATGATATGGATATCGTAGATGGATATATATATTATATTAGTGAAAAAGATGGGCTATCAATTTACAAAATGAAAATCGACGGCAGTGAGAGAACTAAACTCGATAGTAACTCTTCTAATTATGTTAGTGTAGCTGGGGATTGGATTTATTTTACGGCGATAGATGGGACTTATAGTGGTTTAGGACCAATGGAGAATATTCATCTTTATAAAATGAAAACTGACGGTACTGGAAAGGTTAAAATCACTGAAGATGATATTCGTGGAATAACCCTATATAACGATTGGATATATTATGGCAATTATTCCGATGGAGGCAAGCTATATAAAATACGGACAGATGGGTCAGATAAAACAAAAATGACCGATATTAAGGCTTCGGTAGTGACTATTACTGGAGATTGGATTTTCTATGTTTTTCCAGATTACAATAGTGCGTACTTCATTATGAAGCTTGATGGCAGCTCAAATCAGCGGTTTATAATACCTAATATACCTGAAAAAGAATCAAATAACTCGCTTTTAACAGCGCAGTTTCTTGATATTCCTCAAGGTCTTGGTGATGCAATAAGCTTGGATGGTAATTTAGAATATAATGATGTGGATTATTTTAAATTTACTCCTTGGACTAACTATTATTTAAATGTAGCTTTTTCTTCTCCAAGTTTAGGAAGCAATGCTACTATAAGTATAACAGATAGTGATGGTAATGAACTTTACAGTACAAAAACAAAATACGATGGGACTGCTTCTTTTAGAATTCATTTAAATAGTTCTATTTATTTTCTGAAAGTATCTTCGCCAAATGGAAGCCTGTTAGAGTCTGATGCTTATAATCTACAGACCTGGTATGACTATGGATATTAGATTTTTAAGGAAAGTATTACTTGAAAATATTACCTAGTAAGCATAAAATTGAAATTTATCATTATAAGTACTTATATGGATTAAAATGTAATATTGTGCTATGATTAGATATAAAAGTAAGTGATATTATAACTTACAAAGTACGGGGTGATAGCATGGGTCTTTGGAAGAGATTAATATTAAGAAAGGAGATATGAAATGCACATAGACAACTACTACACCTTTTCACAAAGTCGGTCATTATCCAGTGCTAAGAAAATTGGAAATGTGCCCTCACCTAATTATACAGATTTTAACTTTAATACTAAGAAAGCTCCTGCCATGAGCGATGAAAAATACAGAGAGGCTATAATAGAGCAAGCAAAAAAAGACCAGTCTGCCGGAAAATTTCAATCGGAATCTGCTGGATTTAGAAGTTTAGTAAAAAGTTATGTCTCTACTGTTTCTCCAGACAGAAAAAATATTATCACAGAAGGATTAACGGCAATATTCAAAAATAAAAATCCACAACCTAAAACACTTAACTTGGTAGACTATTTATTTGGCAACGTTAAGTATCGTAAAGAAGCAACAGATGTATCTTATGCTGAATTTTACGACAGTAATGGTGAAATGGTAGCTTCTTACTCAAATGGCAAATGGATTTCCTATGGGACAAAGGCAGAAAACGCCCGTGAATCTGAGCTTTGGGGTATATATAATAAGGCGTGGAATAATGCCGCAAGAGCAAGTCAAAGAAATAGTAATGTGGCAAGTATAGACGCTACAATAGGTTCAATTGATAAATCAGTTTAATATTTACACCTGGTCAATGGTTATCAAGTGATGCTTAGATAAAAAATCAAAGGCCGTTTTCCCAGCTTTAGCAGCATCCTCTATTTGTGTTTTAGTAAATCCCAAAAGGAATAAAGCATCTTAACAGCTTGTTCTAAAGTTGAGGTTTTTGTAAAAGTTAGGATTTCATCCATTTATTTAGTAAAAATATTCGTTAATAATTTCACTTTTTACTTTTGGGAATATAAAAGGAGTACGTGAAGGGACAATAATTTGTGCTATACTGACCAACTACCAAAACAATCATAAGATTTCATTTATGTTTGTCAGCGAGATTATGAGAGCATAACAGGCATCTTTCAAAATGAAGATGCTTGTTTTTTTCCCTTATTTCTTCCTAACTTAATTAGGATAGTGCCTACAATGAATTTTGCCATCATCACCTTGAAAGGAACCAGAGCATTGTGGACAAGGGCTATGAGGATAAAGATATAGATAACCTGGACAAGAATTGGTTCCATACTTATCACTATTACCACCAGTAACTATATCCAGCTCATCATCAGATAATGAACAATTCTTACTAAGTTTATGAAATAGTTCTTTAGCTTCTGCTTCACTAATGGATAAGTTGTGTTTGCTTGCAAGGACTTGAAGGTCTTCAACACTTTTACATCTAAGAGCTTCATTTAGAATGATATGTTGCTGTTCACCCCAATTTACTAATAACTTTTCAATTTTATTTTCCTCTGCCATATTTAAAATACCTCCTAAAAAAGTTATATTAATAACATATAAAAGTTTTGCGATTTTTTACTTTCAATAAATGAATCTAGAAATCCATTCACAAGTTTTATCATTTCCTTATTTGTATCAAGTACAGTATAAGAAACTTTATGATAGCTATTTTGTAAAAACAACTGCTCCATAAATGCTGCAAAAGGAAGGAAAAAAACTCCTGTTCTCTTATACTTCAATGCTACTGATAATTGTTGAAACACTAGTGCTTTTCCATCAACTGTTGTGACAATACAATAAGAAACAGGAATATTATTTTTAACAGCTATAAAACTTAATTCTGGTATAAGTTTGTCAACTGGATTATCTATAAAATGTGTGGGGTTTAATTCTCTTGGAAACTCATCTTTAATTTTTTTCTTCAAATTATCTATAAGCCCTCCAGCTTTTGCAAAGGAAACTACACTAAAGCCTTTTGCTTTGCTTCTAGCTATAAGTTTTTCTCCTTTTTCTTTCATAAAGTTGTACCATATAGGCTTACTTTTTTCAAGATTACATCTAATAATGCTAGACGTTCTTGTAATTTGAAATCCATAATTAGTTAACAGCTTATTTCTGATTATAAAACTTAAGTCCTCTTCTTTAGTATTAATTATGATACGAGCTAATACAGCAACGTTTCCTTGTTCTTTTGCATAGTTAATAGCTGCTGCTAATAGTTTTTTGCCAATTCCTGTTCTGCGGTTTTCTTCTCTAACTAATAAATAATCCAAACTAATATTTTTAAAATTCATTTTATTTAGAACACAAAAACCTAATATAGAGCTATTTTCATCGTCAGCATAAGCTGCAAGCAAACTCATACCATTTCCATTGACTGTATTTTTTATACAATAATCTGAAAGAGGTGTTGAAAAAGTTTTACATTTTAGTATGTATGTTAAAAATGATATTTCTCTTATATTCATAGTTATCCTCCTATTCCTAAAATTTAAAATGTGAATGATTAGTTTCTTTGTTTTATTAATACGAAACACTTGAAAAAGTAGCTCAATATTTTCAATATTTTAAGCTAAGAATGGAAAGAAAATTATTTCCTCAATGTCTGCACCTTTACGTATACGCAATAAGGATGCCTCTAATGACTATAAAGATAAATGGTGTTCATATAATGATTCATTAGGTAGGCTTGTTCAATGTGTTAAAGATGAACAGGACAGCAAAGTGTTAGCTTTATTGTATATAAAGAAAATTTAATACTTTTATGAGCTACTATATTATTTATTTCGTATAGATATTTGAAACTAAAAAAATTATATAAATTTTAGAAGGTATTTTATGTCAATGTGAAGGTGAAATTTTCCAATTGAAATATTTGTTAGGATGATTATTTAATATAAAACCAGTTCGAAATATATCTTACGATAAGCATTTTGAAAAGGGAATATATGTTTATTCCACTTGATAAAATGAAAGAAGAAGGATATGTATGCCTTTTTTCTCTAAAACCTTAGCATAATGTATTCTATTTTCTATAGCTGGCTCAAAGCCTGCTAAATTAATTTGTTAAATTTGCACCTAGTTCAAATGCTTTTTGACAATCTAAAGGTTATTATTTATCATTAGTGGAATTTCAAAAGTTATTTGAAGGATTATAAGTATTTTTTAGCTGTGATCTTAATTAAATCCAATTTTTATTGTTGTATTTTTGGAAAAATAGTATAATATCAAATAATGGCATTTTAACTCTAATAAAGCCAATTATTGTAGGAGATGATGTTGATGATAAAAGAAACGCAAACCGATATTGGGTTGTTAAAAACAAAATGTAGCATACCAAAGATAAATAATTGTCTAATCCCTCGTATTTTCATCAATAACATGCTAGAAGAATCATTGAGCCATAAACTAACCATTATAACAGCTCCTGCAGGCTACGGTAAGACTACTGCTGTACTCAAATGGCTTGAAGGTATTTCGATACCATGTGCCTGGTTTTCCATTGATTCAGATGATAATGACCCTTTTACATTCTGGAGCTATTCTTGTGCTGCACTTAGCAATATCTCAGATGACATCATTGACACTGCAGAATATATTTTTGAGTCACAAGAGCTTTTTAAAGCAAGTGCTCACTTGAGCGTTATGATAGATAACTTATCAATTATATCATCAGATTTTTTCTTTGTATTAGATGATTTTCACTTAATTACAAATCCTGTTATTCTCGAAGGTCTATCTTATTTTATAACTTATCTGCCTTCAAACATGCACCTTATAATAACAAGTAGAGTTGAGCCAGCTTTGAAATTGGCAAAGCTTAGCTTGAAAGAGGATTTAGTAAGAATACAGGCAAATGAACTCCGCTTTGAAACTGAAGAAATTTCTAAATATTATGAAACAAGAGGATATTTTCTACCAAAAGAAGATATACATAAGATTGAAAGATACACAGAAGGCTGGGCCGCTGCACTAGTAGCAGTATCTCTTTCCCTTAAAGATGAAAAAAATAGGCATAATGTTATAAATAACTTTGGAAGTAACAATTTATACATAGAAGACTATCTGGCTGAAGATGTTTATAATACATGGACAAGAAAGCAGCAGGATTTTATGGAAAAAATATCTATACTAGATAGAATGTGTGGACCTCTTTGCAAAGAAATTACCAATTATGCTGGAGATGAATTACTAAAAGAACTGTATACTCAAAACAGCTTTCTTGTAGCTCTAGATTATGAAGGCATATGGTTTAGATACCATCATCTTTTTTTGAATTTTTTAAGAAAAAAGTTATTAAAAAGAGATTCTTCCTTAATTCAAACTTTACATTACAAAGCAGGAGAATGGTTTAAAGCACAAGGCTTTTTCAATGAAGCAATCAATCATTTTTTAAAAGGCTCTCATTATGAAGCTGCTCTACCTCTTATAGAAAAGCACAGTCAAATACCAATAAGAAAGGGAGAATTTTCAAATGTTATTTCATGGATTGAAAGGCTGCCAGTCAAATATGTTGAAAATTCTTTTATGATTATGATAATAAAAGCAACTTATTTTATCGGAACAGATGATTTTAAGAATGCTTCAAAATATATAGAACGAATGCAATTGGCACTGGAAAAAGAAGATAAGAATACATTTTCTAAAGATTTCAATACAGTCTATTTAATGATTAAAGCTAACTTTTTTATACGTCAGGGTAATATTAAAAACACCTTGCTAACGATTAAGGAAGCTGCTGCCCGTGGTTTAACCAATGCTATCAATACAGAATACATGGATTTTAATCTCTTTGATATTTCCATTTTCCGTGCGCCATACCATGCCCTTGTAAAAATACTAAGAAAAAATTTTAATGAATATGATTCCCTTGTAGGTAATTATAGAACTTTAATAAGCACAAATCCTGGATATGCACCCCTGATTAAAGGTGAATTGTATTATGAAAGCGGAAAATTGAATGAAGCCCTTACAGAATTGCTTAATTCCATTGATGAAGCTGTAAATGCTCGTTGCACAGGAGCTTTAGTTCCTGCAATGATTACCCTAGCAAAAATAAAACGGGCTCATGGAGATATACAAGGTGCTCTGGAGGTTATTAAGGAATGTGAAACCAAGGTGGCAGAATTCAATAAGCCTCACTGGAACTATATGCTTAACGCCTTTAAGGTACGACTTTATATTGATTTGAATGATACTGAACTGATAGATAATTGGATGAAGGAAAACAGACTGAATATTTATCAAAATATTATCAAAATACAAGAATATGAGTTAATTGTATTTGGAAGAGTTTTAATTCATAAACAACGATATAATGATGCTAATATACTGTTGAACCGTCTTTTAAGCTTTGCTATAAGTCAAAAGAAAGATCACAGCATAGTTGAAATAAGCAATCTTCTTGCTATTGCAGCAATAAAAGACCTGAATGAAGAAATTGCCGAAAACCACCTTAAAAACGCTCTTTCCATAGGAATTAAGGAAGGATATGTAAGAAGTTTTGTAGATGAGTTTGCTCCCATGAATTCTTTACTGGAAATGTATATAAATAGGAACACACAAAGAGATAAACTTTCAGTTTATGCAAAAAATCTACTCAACCAGACAAAAGAAGCTGCTAAGCACTTCATAGTTCCTGTAAACTCAAATACAATTGAAAATCTTTTAACTGCTATGGAAAAGAAGGTTCTACATCTTATAATCGATACCTATACTAACAAAGAAATTGCAGAAAAATTAGGAATAACTATCAGAACAGTAAAAGCCCATACCGGTAATATATATATAAAATTAAAGGTGAAAAATCGTATACAGTGTATAAAAAAAATAAAAGAATCATCTATGTGAAGGAATAAGCTCTGGAAATTTTTCTTAGGAATTACCTAGAAACTGTAAAAAAATATGTCGACTGAAAGCATTTAATTATTGTTGGGCAGGGCTCGTGCAGACGAAAGAAACAGCAAAATAAAGGGATAAAATTCAATTTGTAGAGTTAACATAATTTTATTGGGAGAGAGCCCTTTTAGACTGCTTGATAAATTACTAACAAATATTTATAATATAATATTGTTACCAAGCGGCTATATATCAAATGTAAACTTTTTTGACGTTACTGATACATTGGCAATGCCATCATATGAATGGGGACTTGGCATGGCAAATAAAACAATCCGTGGAGGTTTCTGTCCTGGCGGTACACTAAGAATCAGAAAAATGCTAAATATGGTTACAAATAATCGTGTTGATACAACAAAGTTGATTACACATCGTTTTTCAGGCTTTGACAAGATTGAGGATGCTTTTGATATGATGGATAAAAAACCTGGTGATTTGATCAAACCAGTTGTATTTATAGACTAAAGGCAAATCTATTTGTAAAGATTCCTATCAATGTATAGACTTGAATTCATAATTTAATTCCACTCCTTCATATTTTATCTTGTATTTATGTATACGAAAGTAATAAGATAGTAGCTCATCTAAGTTTAAAAAAATTTATTATATAATTCAAAAAAGATCATCGAAATTTAATACTTTTATGAGCTACTATATTATTACTTTCGTATAAATATGTGAAATAAAAAAATCTATAAATCAAGGAGGTATTTTTATGTCAACGGAAAATTTAATTTCAGATGATGAACTCGATAAAGCATCAGGGGGAGGACTAAGGAAGCCTACAGGAGAATTTTTTGGCACCTCAAAATGTCCTGGGCCTGAAAATTTCGATTGTTCTTATCCATGCGATGAATGTTATAGTCTTATGGTGGACAGTACCGGTCTTAATTATTGCTCGGAAGCATGTTAAATGTTTTTGTGGATGTCATTTTATCAATTATAAACTAGTGATGGTTTTAATATTAAGCTATAAAACATGTCAACATTCCACAGTGTGTATATATCAATTACAATAAAAAGCTAAGAAAGGAGAGTATGATTACACAAGTTTTTAATGTGAGTATATCATACAACAAATATACTATGTCCTATATTAATGATCTTCGAACTTTCAAGGAAGAGGAGAAAGAGTTTCTAAAAAACTTAGAAGCCCAGGATCTTTCATATAATCAAGGAGAATTTTTAAAGGTTGATCCTTTTGATATGTGCAATAAGCATCTCATGACAAGCTGTTTTGGAAATAACAACAACAACCCCTATCTTTCCTGTGCAATGGCCCCTGCGCCAGGACAGACAGCTAAAGATTATACTCCTATTGAGGGAGACCCAGATAAGTGTTTGTCATTTCATATGGGATTTAATGAGGCTATTGTAATTATTGGAGAAACACCGCCGGAGGTCACCTATTTCAGCTATGGTGCCTATTTAAACTTACGTTATGTAGAGAAGCAGGACAGAAAACCAGTAGATATAAAAATAACGCCTATTCGTAACAAACCAATTAAGAGTATTAATGATCATCATGAACTGGTATATGGTTGTTTGGGTGAACCTTTGAATCTTTTAAAAATCAACACTCCAGGTACGAAAGAAGGCATACTTGATCACAATTGTCCATTTAATCAGCCATTTTTAATTATATTTACTTCAAATGAGGACTTGAGAAAGCAAATATATGAGGCGGCTGTCAAAGCAAATATTTCACGAGATTCTATAAACACTATAGTCATACCTCAGGACATTGTCAATTTAGGTATTGATGAGACTTGTGACACCGTTTCTATTCTCAATCGTATTTCAAATTGTAAGAAAGATAATGATAAGGATACTAAGAATGATGTTAAATTAAAGGCTTATATTAAAAGACCACCGGTGAATGCTTATAGAATCACAGCAAATTATAAAGGCGGATCTCCTATTTCTATTCCAAATTTAAGCGTTCGCGGCAATGGGAAGACGGAACTTCAGTATATTAAACCTGTAGAGGAGCTAAGAAAGAGAATACTGTCAGCTTATTGTGACGAATATGATGCAGTGGAACTTACCACAGATGTTTGGCTGCAAGAAAGCTATATTGCCATTCAACAAAACCTTAATGATTTAGGAGAAGGACGGGATACAAGTTATTTGGCAACGGGGTCATTTATATTGCCATATGAGGATGCTTTTTTAGTTGCATATGGAGTTAATCATGCCCAAACGAAGAAATGTACCTATTCAAATATTATAGTTTATGGCAGTAAATATGATAACGGAGTTGTCAGTGCAAATAGCAAGGAGATACTAGGCAGTGCCAAGGAATATTTTGAAGGTTCTGATGTTGATAAGCTTTATGCTTATAAGTTTGGCTTTCAAAACAATAAAAACTGTAATAATTACAAACAAATACCAAGTGCTGATCCTAAGACTTTTAAAGATAATCCACAAACAGAAAATATCAATCCAGCTGAAGAGATTTATATTGGTTTTAGGGCATATTTAGAGCAATGCACAAAGGTTGGGCCTTCTCCAAATGAGCTAATATTTGATAGGGTTATTCTTTTTATAAAAAAAGATCGTCATAAAAATTCATAACATTTATCTTTTGATGTACCCTCTAATCAGTTCATATATAAGCTTTGCAAGGATTAAAGTTACCCCCTTGCAAAGCTCTAAACATAAATATAGTAAATTTATAAACATCATGGTTAAAAGGACATTTAACACACAAAACTTTGGACATTCTGGGTTACAACAATGAATATCACCTTATTCTTTGGAATGTTACATTGTTAATGGATATATTTTTCCTATAAGATTATCTGTATAGGCTAGTTTTCCATCCACAGTTATTACAACAGCACCTATGCCCTTGATTGTATTAACTCTATGAATAATTGAAGCTGCATCTAATCCAAAGAATTTTGTAGTATATATATCGCAGTCCAGGGATTTATCAGCAATAATAGTTAAAGAGGCTATATTGCTTTCTATTGGATAACCTGTTTTGCTGTCAAATATATGGTGGTATTTAGTTCCATTCTTTTCAAACACTCTTTCATATATTCCTGAAGTTACAACGGATTGATCTCTTATTTTCAGAGCTGCCACCGCATTTCCTCTTGGTAGAAATGGATTTTGTATTCCTACATTCCAGTCACCGCCTTTAGATGGTGATTCTCCAAAAACGAGAACATTACCTCCCATATCTACCATAGCTGAAACAGCACCATTCTCTTTAAAGAATTCCATAACTTTATCAGCAAAATAGCCCTTAGCTATGGCTCCAAGGTCTATCTCCATGCCTTTTTTAAGGAAATACACAGTGTTTTTTTCATCATCTAGCTGTATATTTTCAGGCTTTAAAAGTTCCAGTACCTTTGCTATAGCTTCTTTCTCTGGTACCTGTGCCTCTTCAAAACCTATTCTCCATAATTTTATTAATGGACCTATTGCAATATTTAAATATGAATTGTCACATAGACTATGTTTTTTTCCTATTTTTATCAACTCATATAGTTCCTCATTTACTTTTTGCGGAGCCAAGAAAGCTGTTTTTTTTAGCATAGCAAGCTGTGAAGTTTGGCTGTTGGCACTAAAGACTTCTTCATAATGAAGCAGCATGCCGCAAGCCTTTTCTGCAAGCTTTTCAGCAGACTCTCCCTTTATATAGAGAGAAATTTTTGTTCCCATAAGATGTATTATCTTTTTATACTCATTCATTTTCCTCACCTATATTGAAATTATTTTGCCCAGGAATTAGAAATGCATCTATAAGATCTTTATCAATGTCAGTTAGTTTTCTTTCACTGTGATATGCTATAAAATAATCTAAACTCAGCTCATCAATTGGAAGTTGATATATATTATATTCAGATGGACACTCCTTTACATAGACGCTTTCTGGTATAAAGGTCAGTCCCAAATTATTCATTGCAAGTTTATGTACAGTATTGATTTCGGTGCTTTCCATTATGATTTTGGGTTCCACCTTATAAAGGCTTAATAACTGATCTATCTGCTTTCTTATAGCAGAACCTTTGGCAGTTAGTATCAGCTTTTGACACAATAACTTGTTTATGTCGATAGTTCCTTCTTTAATAATAGCCACGTCTTTTTGATATAGATCACAGCAGCGAGGAATAATAGCAAGGTATCTATGTCTGCCCCAACTAATGGAGTTTAAGTTTGGAGAAATATTTCTTGAATTTTGTCCAATCCAAAAATCTAATTCACCATTTTGAGTGAGTTTCTCATTTTTTTCTGGTAAAGCCTCTGAAAGCTCTATTCTACAGTTTGGATGTGTATTCAAGAACTTTGGTAAAAAAAGAGGTAAAAGGTAGGTTCCAAGGCTAGGAAGCACTCCTATCCTTATAACTTTGTTATCTATATCTGACACAGCTGATATTTCCCTAAGGAGCTTCGCATAATTATTTTCCATTGAAGTTAAATACTGATAATATATCTTCCCCTGCTCCGTTAATCGATATGGCAGTTTACTGCGACTTATAAGCTCACAGTTTAACTGAGTTTCTATCCTTTTAATAACCTGTGTCAAATAAGGTTGAGAAATATAAAGTGATTTGGCAGCCTTGCCATAATTACTATGTTTTAAAATGGCATCAATATAAAATAATATATCCTGAGAGTAGTATTTTGACATTTAACTCATCCTTTTGTAAGATAATTAACTTATTTATTCTTGTGCTTGATTATAACAAATATGTTATCAAACTTCAATAAATAACTATTAGATATAATGTATTTAAAATGTTAAAATTATATCAAAGAATTACTAAAGATTATGAAATTTTGAAATACAGAAAGGGGATCACTATGAAATATTTAGCAATTGTAGGTACGAACTCAGATGTGTCAACTAATCGTATGCTGCTTCAATTTATGCAAAAGCATTTTTTAAGTATGGCGGAGATAGAACTATATGAAATTAAGGATTTACCTGCCTTTAATGAACCAGAGGATTCTGATATTCCTCTAAAGGTAGCAGAATTATCCGATAAAATTCTTAAAGCAGATGGAGTAATAATAGCAACTCCAGAGTATGATCATGCTATACCTGCTGTTTTAAAAAGTGCTCTTGAATGGATTAGTTACACTAGTCAAGCACTTACTGATAAGCCTGTTCTAATAGTGGGGGCTTCTCATGGTACACTTGGATCTTCTCGTGCACAGGCACATCTTAGACAAATACTTGATTCACCTGAGCTTGCTGCTAGAATTATGCCAAGTAGTGAATTCCTTTTGGGAAAATCACAGAGTGCATTTAATAGTGAAGGAAATCTTATCTATCAAGATAAGCTAGCAGAGCTTGAGGAAATTTTCAGAGAGTTTCTTTTATTTACAGATATTACATCAAAACTTTTAGCAGAAAAAGTTTCAAATAAAAAAGTTAAAAAATTCACTTGGCAAGAGTAGGAGGATTAATAACAATGAAATTTATAGCAATTGTTGGAACTAGTGCAAAAAGATCATATAATCGTAAACTACTTCAGTTTATGAAAAAATATTTTGAATCAAAGGCAGAAATAGAAATACTTGAGATTACAGATGTTCCTATGTTTAATCAATCTGATAATCAATCCTCAAGTGAAGTGATACAGATGTTCAATGATAAGATTACGGCAAGTGACGGTGTTATTATAGCTACTCCTGAGTATAATCACTCAATTCCATCCAGTCTTAAAAGCTTAATTGAATGGTTAAGTTTTGACCTTCATCCACTTGCTGGCAAACCAGTAATGATCCTTGGAGCTTCTCTTGATGTTCAAGGTTCTTCCCGTGCACAACTGCATCTTCGCCAAATCCTAGATGCACCAGGTGTTGATGCAAATGTAATGCCAGGATATGAATTTTTACTTGGAAGCGCACATAAAGCCTTTGATGAAGAAGGCAATCTAAAGGATGAAAGAACCATAGACTTCTTAGAAATATGCTTACTACGCTTTATGCGTTTCTCAAAGATTGCAAATCAGCTAAACGAAGAAGAAGAGTTTTCCTTTGAACCAGGAGAATATGAAGTAAAGGCAATAGGTCACGGCGGAAGTCTTCCAATGAAGGTATCTTTTAGTGAAAAGAGAATAGAAAGTATAGATATAGATACAGAAGGCGAGACAGAAGGACTTGCAGATGTGGTTTTTGTAAGAATACCAGATAAAATAATTGAAGGACAGACATTAAATGTTGATGCTCTTTCTGGTGCTTCTGAAACTAGTAATGCTGTACTAGATGGTGTAGCCAAAGCAATTAAGCTTGCAGGAGTTAACCCTGACATCCTTAAGAGACGTCCAAAGCCTGCTAGCAGTCTATTAAGAGAAGACGAAGAATATACTTGTGATGTAGTAGTTGTAGGCGGAGGCGGTGCTGGACTAAGTGCAGCTGCAACAGTGCTGCAAAATGGCTGTAGTGCTATTGTTATTGAGAAATATCCAGCAGTAGGTGGAAATACCATACGTTCAGGTGGTCCTGTCAATGCTGCAGATCCAGAATGGCAGAGACAGTTTGAAGAAAATCCAGGAGAAAGACATACTATTGAAGAATTACTAGCTACAGATGAGAGCTTAATTCATCCAGAATATATAGAGGATTTCCGTGCACTTAGAGAAGAATTTTCTGCTTACAAGAAAAAGTTTGACACACAAAAGGGACATCTATTTGACTCTCCACTACTTCACAGAATGCAAACATATTTTGGTGGTAAAAGAACGGACCTTAATGGAAACACCATATATGGACAATATGACCTGGTAAAGATACTTACTGACAGAGCTTTAGAAAGTGTTAAATGGCTAGAGGAAATAGGGGTTGAGTATGATAAGAGCTTAGTATTTGCTCCTGTTGGTGCACTTTGGCGCCGTGGTCATAAGCCGGTGAAAAATTATGGAACAGCCTTTATACTTGCACTATCAAAATATGTACAAGAAAACTGTGGAAAAATCATTACTGATAGCCCTGTAAAAGAATTTATTATAGAAGATGGTGAAATAAAAGGAGTTATAGCAACTGGTGTCAATGGCCAAAAGATAACTGTTCATGCAAAAGCAGTAGTGCTTGCAAGTGGTGGTTTTGGTGCAAACACAAAGATGCTAAAAGAATACAACACTTACTGGAGCAATATTGATGATAATATAAGAACTACCAATTCCTATGCTATGACTGGTGATGGAATATTACTTGGTAAATCTGTAGGAGCAGCACTTACAGGAATGGGCTTTACTCAAATGATGCCTGTAGCTGATCCTGAAACTGGTGAATTATTCAGTGGAGTTCAAGTACCTCCTGAAAACTTTGTAATGGTAAATAAAGAAGGAAAAAGATTTATTAATGAATTCTCTGGAAGAGATGTTTTAACAAAAGCTGCTATTGACCAGGGTGGTTTATTCTACCTTATAGCCGATGATGAAATAAAGAAAACTGCGGCTAATACAAGTCAAGAAAAGCTAGACCGTCAGGTAGAAGCTGGTACTCTATTTAGAGCAGATACACTAGAAGAGCTAGCAGTAAAAGTTGGTATGGAGCCTGCAGTTCTTGTAGACACAATTAATAAATATAATTCCTATGTTGATGC
Organism: Clostridium thailandense; assembly: GCF_019207025.1. Classification (GTDB taxonomy): domain Bacteria; phylum Bacillota; class Clostridia; order Clostridiales; family Clostridiaceae; genus Clostridium_AM; species Clostridium_AM thailandense. The sequence continues at coordinate 49,013 of NZ_JAEEGC010000018.1, forward strand.
AGGCTTTGATCCTGAATTTCATAAGGATACCTTTAGCTTAAAAGTTTTAAAGGCACCGTTTTATGCCACTCCTAGAAAGCCAGCAGTTCATCATACAATGGGCGGACTTAAGATAGACACTAAAGCCCATGTATTAGATGAAAATGATAAATGCATTAAAAATCTTTATGCTGCTGGAGAAGTTGCTGGAGGCATCCATGCAGGTAACCGTCTTGGCGGTAATGCATTAACTGATATATTTACCTTCGGAAGAATTGCTGGTAAAACTGCAGTTGATGAAATGAAATAGTTAATGTTTATATAATTAAAATAAGAAATTTTAATTCCAAACTTTGGTCTGAGAAAATGAGTATATGAACTGGCAAGGTACCAGATACAAAGGAAAAGAGTCTATGACACGCATAAGTAAAAATGTGGTTATAGGCTCTTTCTCTTGTCTTTCAAATATTGAAGTTACTAAAATCAAAAGAGGACTGAAGCTTATGGAAAAGGAACTTAGTGTGAAAGCCAGGAAAACGGATAAAAAGTTATATTTTCCTACTTTCCATATTTTTATTAAAAAAGGTTCTGCAAGTAGAGGTCTTGATAGCGCAAAATAATCTATATTTGTCCTTCCTTGCTGTTATAAATCAAGATTTACTACAGTCCTACCTATTAGTTTTCCTTCAAGAATCCCCTGAATTTTTGTATCTAAATCCTTTAGTGATACTTCCTGAACGTTTAAAGTTAAGTTATCAGGTTTCCATTCATTTGAAAGTAAATTCCATAGCTTTAATCTTAAGTCTCTAGGACATTGAACAGAATCTACTCCAAGGAGAGATATACCTCTAAGTATAAATGGATATACAGTTGTTGAAATCTCAGGAGAAGCAACATTTCCACAGGAGGTTACACTTCCACCATATTTAGTGGATTTAAGTGCTGTTGCTAGAATATTTCCACCAACTGTATCTATTACTCCAGCCCATCTTCCTTTTAGAAGGGTTCTTCCGGACCTATCATCTAATTCTTCTCTGAGAATTATATCTTTTGCTCCCATTTCTAATAATATATCTTTTGTTTCAGGTTTGCCTGTAGTAGCGATAACACTGTACCCAAGCTTACTTAGGATGCTTACTGCGATGCTTCCTACTCCACCGGTTGCACCAGTTACTAATATATCTCCATCAGATGGAGTAATACCTGATGCTACTAGTTTATATAGAGATAAAGCAGCTGTAAAACCTGCAGTGCCATATATCATACTTTGCATCAGTGAGAGACTTTCAGGTAATTTAACTACCCAGTCAGCAGGAACTCTGATATACTGTCCGTAGCCTCCTGGAGTGTTCATGCCTAAGTCATACCCCGTAACTAGTACAGGATCTCCAATCTTAAAATTTTCATTGATACTTTCAGCCACAATTCCAGCAGCATCTATTCCTGGGGTATGAGGATAGTTTCGTGTTACTCCTTTATTGCCCGTTGCTGAAAGGGCATCTTTATAATTTAAAGATGAATACTTTACATTAATTAATACATCTCCCTCAGGAAGACTAGAAATTTCTTTATCTACAATTTCTTTTGAATAGGTATTGTTTTCATTTTCACTTACTACCATGGCTTTAAATTTTTCCGTTGTCATTAATTTAAATTCTCCTCTCTAAAATAATAGTTTGATGCAAAACTAATTATATATAGAAAATAGTTTTGTGTCAAACTATTTTTCCAAGTGATATATATTGACTTATACTTTTCCATAGGATTATAATTTACATGATTAGTTAAGTTATGTAATTAAGTCTAAAGTTGAGGTTTTTATATGAATGATAAATATATAGTATATTTTATAAGCAGAACTAGAAAGAAAATGATAAGCTTTATCGAGAAGCAATTGCTTGAAAACGGTCTAGATGGGCTGATTTCTTCACATGGCAACATTCTTACCGCTCTATATGAAAATAATGGAAAGTTAACAATGAAGAGAATTGCTGAAATAACTGGAAAAGATAAATCAACAATAACACCATTGGTAAATAAGCTATTGGAACTTGGATATATAACAAAGATAAAAGATGAAACAGATAAAAGAGTTACCTATATAATACTTACTAGCGAAGGTAACAAGATACAAGATAAGTATAAGGCTATTTCTAATGAAGTGTATGCTACTGCCTATAAAGATTTTTCACAAGAAGAAAAAGAGATATTTTTAAAGCTATTAAAGAAAATAAGTAATAATTTCAATTCAAATACTTAATCAGAGAGAACTAAGCATAATATGTTTTATCAAAATTTATCGTTATTAAAAAGTTTGGAAGTATAAAAGTTGATATTATAAATCAAATAAAAGTAAAATTACATGATTTATTTAGAAGAGAAGCCCTAAATTTAAGGGGCTTAATTTTTTAGTTTTAAAAAATCAATTATCTGTTGAGGATATAAGAGATTTTTCTCTTTATTTTGATGAAGAACTGTTTTATCCATGGCGAACAGAAAGACGTACTTAATGATAAGATTGGGTATCGTGTTCATAGAAAAAACAATTCAAAAAAGAGATGTGTTTATGGCAGGTGATGAATTGTCTGTATATGAGATTAAAATAAAAGGACAACCTTTAAAATTTGGAATACAACTCTGTAGAGAAGCACAAAAGGTTATAGGTAAGTAATATGGCAAAATATACAATATTTATAAGGGTGTGAAAGTATGAAAAAAATAATAGAAGTAAATGGATTAGTTCGTCTAAAGGATTTAGATGACACAATTTCCATAGAACTTAGATATGCTAGTGAAAATAACTTCACTGGAAAAAAAATATATCCTATAGACATATGTGTACTTAGAAGAACTACTGCAGAAAAGTTAGTTAAGGTAAATGAAGAAGTAAAAAAGAAAGGCTATAGAATAAAGGTTTGGGATGCATACCGACCTGTTTATGTACAACAACTTTTTTGGAATGTGCTGCCAGATGATAGGTTTGTAGCTAACCCAGCTAAGACTGGTTCTAAACATAGTTATGGAGCTGCAGTAGACGTAACTTTGATAACAAATAATGGAGAAGAACTTAAAATGCCTTCATCCTTTGATGATTTTTCTATAAAAGCAAGAAGAGATAATCCAAATATAGAGGAAGAAGTAAGAAAAAATTTAAATTATTTAACAGAAACAATGTGTAAATTTGGTTTCGACTATATAGATTCCGAATGGTGGCATTATGTAGATTCTGAGTGGAAAAAATATGATATTTTAGATGTAAAGTTAGATAAATTTATATAAACTATTTCATAAAAACAAGGATATAAAAGGGCTGTCGCACTATAAAGAAATGCACCAGAAAGTTAACTTATACGCAGGTAGGTGTTTCCAGAGCTGAAGACACATATAAAAACTTATTAATCAATCTTAGCGAAGTATTTTAGAAAATCTTAGGACCTTTGATATGTTTGAGGCACGAGTTTATCAAAGTTTCTTAGATTTTCAAAATACTGAGCTTTAGATTGATAAGAAGTTTTTATAGTGTTGAAGCCTGTAAACACCTACCGGAGTATAAGTTAACTTTCGGTGATTATTCGCTATAGTGCGACAGCCCTTTTATATCACATTACTTTTGAATATAAGCTTTGTCAAAGAATGTCATTCCAAGTGGTGATTTATGAACGCCTTTTACATAGTCTTTGGAACAACCAATACTTACATAAAAGTAAATTGGTATTATTGGCATATCATTCATAAGTATATCTTCTGCATCATGAAGCAATTGCATTCTCTTTGCAGGGTCCTTTTCTGCTTTAGCATTGGATATTTTTTTATCATATTCAGCATTACTGTATCCAGTATTGTTGTTGCCACCATTTGTTATCCATACATCAAGGAAGGTCATAGGGTCGCTATAGTCTGCAATCCAACTACCTCTTGCAGTTAAATAATCTTTGTTTTTTCGTGTATTCATAAATACTTTCTTTTCTTGATTTATTATTTCAACGGTTATTCCTAAATTTTTTCTCCACATATCTTGGAGTGCTTCAGCTATATTCTTGTTGTCTTCTCCTGTATTATATAAATAGCTTAATTTAGGGAAACCTTTTCCATCAGGGTAGCCAGCTTCAGCTAAAAGTCTTTTTGCTTCTGCAACATCTCCTTCTGGTTTATAGTAATCTTTATTTCTAAAGTCTTTGCCAGATTTATCTTCCATAATTCCATTACTTACAAAAGCAGTAGCAGGCTTTTGGCCACCTTTAGTTACATTTTGTACCATTTGCGTCCTATCAATACTTAAAGCTAAGGCTTTTCTAACTTTTGGATTGCTTAGAGCTTTAGCGGCTTCAGCATCTACTCCTTGAGCATTAGAGGATACATTCAATGAAACATAACAGGTTCCAAGATAAGGATAAACCTTAGCAATACCCTCTTTTAGAAGGTTTGGTGTTTCTTGAAGTGGTGGTGCTTCCATAAAATCTATTTGTCCAGCTCTAAAAGCTGAAAGAGCACTGGAAGGTTGTTCAATTAGCTTAAATTGCAAAGAATCTAATTTTATAGATTTTGCATTCCAGTAGTTTTCATTTTTAACAAAATTAATAGAATCCTTTAACTTCCATTCTTTCATTTTAAAAGGTCCATTACACACAAAAGTATCTGGTTTATTTGCCCATGCTTTTGAATCTTTTTCAACAATATCTTTTCTTACTGGTGCATAGGTTGGAAAAGTTGTAAGTGATAAGAAATAACTAGTAGGATATTCAAGAGTAACTTCTAATTTACTATCGTCTATAACTTTTATACCTAGATCTTCAGCTTTGCATTTTCCCTTATTAAAATTTTCACCATTTTTTATGTAGAAAAGCTGATAAGCATATTCAGATGCAACCTTAGGGTCTAAAGCTCTTTGCCAAGCATATTTAAAATCTTCTGCTTTAACAGGCTTTCCATCTGACCATTTAGCGTCCTTTCTTAAATTAAAAGTATATTTTAATCCATCTGGCGAAATTTCCCATTTTTCGGCAACTCCAGATACAGGATTTTCTTTTTCATCCAATCTTAGCAGGCCTTCGAAAGAATTTGCAGCTACTGTTAGCCCCTCACTAGTATTAGTTAAGCCTGGATCTATGGTCTTTGGTTCGGCACCAAGATTATATCGTATAGCTTGGTCTTGTTTTGAAGCAGCAGTATCCTTTACAGCACATCCTACTAAAGCTGTCGTGCTTATCATAGCAGAAATAGTAATAGCAATAAGCTTAGTAAATTTAAATTTCACTAATTTCCCCCTCCTTTTGTTAAAAACAAAGAAAATATATTTTTAGAATATTCTATTATTACTAAATTGTACCTAAAAAACTTTTTTTTTGCAACAATTTTTGATTTTCGCGCAGCTTGCTAGGGATGTGAAATTTGGTAATTGTTTTACATTATGAGAGATGGTAGTAAAATTAAAAGAAATTATGAAGTGGATAAAGAAAAAAGAGAAGAAGATAAGGCAAGGTTAGAATTGGCTAAAGAAAATATTATAGAAAATATATTGGAGAATAAAAGTATAGTATTTACAGGAGATACTTTAAAAAGCAGAGTAGAAATGTCTGAACTTGCGATTAAATATGGTGGAATTGTAAAAAGTAGTGTAAGCAAAAAAACAGACATATTAGTTGTAGGTGAAAATCCAGGTGGTAAATTGAGTAAAGCTCAAGAGTTAGGGATTGAAATATTGTCTGAGGATGAGTTTTTAAAGTTGATAAATAGAAGCTAAATATAAGTTGCAATAATGATGTTAGGCTGTATGGGGTCAAGCCTTCGAAGAAACCAAAGCACATTCCTTCACCGGTGCAAGCACGCCAAGGAGGTATTCCGCTAGGGCCCGGTTCAGGAACGTCTTGAATGCGAAACGTTAGAGGAAATGGTAGAAAGGATAGGTTCATGTTAAAGAAAATAATACATATGAAAAGCGGTTTGATTGTCCTTATTTACCATTAAATAAGGAGAGCACTGTGGTTTAGCCCTGTTAATAGATTGACATTAGCAAGCTCAGACATCAAGAGAAAGGCGAACTTTTGGGTTCGCCTAGTACCCCTAGGATCTATTGTTTAAACTTGATTTATTATACTTTTACTTCTCCAATGACCAAAGGAATAATATAGAAATCTTATTGCAAGTCCACCTGTCCATCCAATAGGTGCTGCTATCCATACACCATTTATACCTATTTGGTGAGATAAAACAATTGCAACTGGTACCTGCATAAGACATAATGACACAATAGTTGCTGTCATTGGAATAAATGAACATCCTGCTCCTATTAATGCACCATTTATTATTTGCATTGCAGAAAATACTATATAAAATGATCCTATTATCCTAAGATAGTTTATGCCTATCTTTATTACAGCTTCATCATTAGTAAATAAGCATATCAAATATTTAGGGAATGCCATAATTATAATAGTTATTATTATTGAAATCACTGTTCCCATTATCAAAGACCCACGATATCCCTTATTTACCCTATCATGTAGATTTGCTCCAATATTTTGAGCCACAAAATTTGATAATGCTTTTCCTAAATTTATAGTAGGAATTTCAGCAAAAGAATCTATTTTACTTGCTACAGTATATGCTGCCATTGCACTTGCTCCAAAGCCATTTATTAAAACTTGTATTGTTAAAAATCCTATACTAACAAATAATTGCTGCATAACAGATGGAATTCCTATTTTCAAACTCAATTTAAGTATTTTCATATCAAATTTGATATGTTTTAAATTAAATCTAAATTGAGGATAAATTCTACTCATATAGATATAGGTACCTATAAAGGCAAAGGCTTGAGAAATTATAGTTCCAAGTGCAGCTCCTTGTATTCCTCTTTTTAATAATATTATAAATACTATATCTAAAATAATATTTAACACAGCAGATATAATAAGGAAATATACAGAAGTTTTTGAATCTCCTAGTCCCCGCAGCACATTAGTAATGGTATTATATCCAAATGAACAAATGGTTCCTATAAGAATTGTGTTAATAAAAATTTTTGCTAGAGGCAGTACCTCTAATGGCACTTTGAAGAATATTAATATAGGTTCACTAAAACAAATTCCAATTACTGTTACCATAATTGAAAGAATAAATGAAAATACATAACTTGTGTCTATAGCTTTCTTTATATTATCCATATCCTTTGCACCATAATATTGAGAAATTATTACACTTGTGCCCATTGTTATTCCCATAGATAGTGCCAGCAGCAACAATATTATATTAAAGGAAAATCCAACTGCTGCTAAATCGTTCTTCCCTAAAAAATTTCCTACTATAATACTGTCTATTATATTGTATAATTGTTGAAATAAATTGCCTATTAGTATAGGTACAGAAAATTTCAATATGACTTTATACTCATTTCCAACTGTTAAATCTTTCATAAACCTTTCTTATCTCCTATTTCCACTTAAATTATAGAATTTAATTACTACATGTAGTATATTTAAATTGTAAAACATGGATTTTTTCAATACAATAATAGTTATTTCAAGGTGGGCTAGTACAGATGTTATAGGGGGCAGGACATTTGATGAAGTATGAAGACATTATTAATTATTTAAAAAACAGCATATTAGATGGAAGTATTCTTCCTGGGCAGAAGTTACCTTCCCTAAGAGATATTTGTTGTCAATTTCAATGCAGCAAAATTACTGCTGTTAAGGTTTATGATTTGTTAGAAAAACAGCATATTGTATATTCTATACCTAAAAGTGGACATTATCTTATTGAAAATCATTTGGATTTAAAGGATACTATTCTTAATAAAGATATAAACTTCTCCACATCTATTCCAAATAGCTGTACTTTACCTTATGATGACTTTCAACATTGTTTAAATCAATCAATGGATTTAAATAAAAGACATTTCTTTTCACATACTGAAACTCAAGGTCTAAAAAGTTTAATTCATGTAATATCAAAACAATTGCAAAACTATCAAGTATTTTCTAATAAGGAAGATCTTTTTATAACAACAGGTTCACAACAGGCTATTAACATATTGACAATGATGGAATTTCCAAATAATAAAAAGAATGTACTTATAGAGCAGCCTACATATCATGGAATCATTAAAGCCTTGGAACTTAATAATATAAATACTATTGGAATACAGAGAACTGGTGATGGAATAGATTTTAATCAGCTTGAGAAGATATTTAAATATAATGATATAAAATTTTTTTATATCATTCCAAGATTTCATAATCCTACAGGCTTTTCTTATTCAAATAAGGAAAAACAGCAGATACTAGAGTTAGCTAAAAAATATGATGTTTTTATAGTAGAAGATGATTATCTAGGAGACCTAGAAGTGAATAAAAAATGTGATCCTATATATGCTTTAGACTATTCATCTAGAGTTATATATCTAAAGACCTATTCTAAAATATTATTTTCAGAACTAAGAATTTCAGCGGTTGTTCTTCCAAAAGTATTGGTAAATACTTTTCATGAATATAAGAAATGGACTGATTTAAACACATCTATTCTTTCACAAGGCGCCTTAGAAATCTATATAAAAAGCGGCATGTTTAATGAACATACAAAAAAACTTAGAAAAATCTACTCTGAAAGAATGAGTTATCTTAGTGAATTAACAAAAGGTTTAGATAACACTAAGCTAAAATGGTCTATTCCTGATTCAGGATTTTTTGCAAGTTTTGAAATTAATGATAATATAGGAGTTAAAAACTTTATTAAAGCACTAGAAAGAAAAAATGTGTTATTATCAGACTCTAGTATATTCTATTTAAAAAACAATATGAGTAGTAATTTAATAAGGCTGAGCATTAGCAATACTGACACCAATGAAATTAAGAAAGGGATTTCTATTATTTTAGGAGAAACTATTAGAAATTAAATTGCAACACATCTTCTTGAGGGAGGTACTGATTTAAGGTTTATACAAGAACTGTTAGGACATTCAAGTTCAAAAATGTAGCGATAAACTCGTTTTTGTTCACAGTTTTTGCGGCACTTGTCAAAATTAGAATCATCATAAACTGTTGGGGTCCAGTTCATCAACGTCTTGAATGTGAGACGTTATGTGACAGAAAAAACTAGTTCAGTAATTTATAGATAAGGAGAAGGATTTTGCTTAAAGATGATATTAAAAAATTAAAAGAAAAGGAAATGTTTAAGGATTTGGAGCATAATGTATTTTTATCTAATGCATTTTTCATATTACTTATTTTTTTTGTATTATGGGCAGGAAGTTTTTTTACAGGTAGATACATATCTGCATATATTTTAAAAGGTGTTACTGATGAAACTTTAAAATTATCATTGCGAAGAATTATAACATGTGGTTTTCAAATTAGCATATTTTTTATATGGGTAAGATTTATAGAGAAAAGAAAAATTTTGACTCTTGGGTTTAGACATAACAAAAGAGCATACAATTTTTTTATAGGTTTTTTCATAGGTATTACTACAATTACGATGATAACTATTGCTTTATTCCTTGTAGGAGCAATACATATTGAAATTAGAAAAAACATTAATATGAGTATAAATACATATTTGGGAATAGTCGTAATTGTGGTAAGTTGGCTTATCCAAAGTGTTTCAGAAGAGATAGGAATAAGAGGTTGGTTAATACCACTTTTAGGAGCAAAGTATAATGTTGCAATAGCTATATTAACTACTTCTGTTGTATTTGGAATTTTACACCTTTTTACGCCAGCAGCAACGGTGTTGTCATTTGTAAACTTAATTTTATCAGGTGTTTTCTTTGCTTTATATGCTATAAGCGAAGATTGTCTTTGGGGAGTTTGGGGGTGTCATTTTGGTTGGAATTTAGCATTAGGAAATGTGTATGCATTTAGCGTAAGTGGATTTTCATCAACTGATTGTACAATATTTAAAATCAATGTTGTTGGAGCTAATTTATTAACAGGAGGTTCATTTGGACCTGAAGGTGGATTATTGGCTACATTAGCTCTGATTATGGGAATAATAATCTTTATCTTTAGGCTTCAAAGAAATATTATATAGAAAGAAAAAATGAAATAATTTATTTAAGGAAGATAATAAATTAGGTGCATTAACTAATATATTATATATAGCAAGTTATTTATAAAATTAAAAATTCAGATTGGGCACGTGAATCTCTCACTAAACGGATATAGAAATACAATGGAGTTACCATAAAAATTGATGCTATAATAGACAAACAGATTAAGCTACTATTTATTTAAATATTTGTGGATGGGGGTGTTGGTTAGTGTATCTATATTATGAGGTGGTTTTAGAAATTTCCTTACTACCATCGGAGTGTCAATTTAAATTAAGTGATCATGTTAAAGAGATAGGAGATTGTGCCCATAAGTTTAATTTAGAAAATGAAGAGAATAGTATATTTCCATATGATATTGACAATAACAAACTAGGCTGTTTCATCAGAGTAAATAGGAATACTAATAACATAATAATGATAAACAATTTTAAGAAATTATTATATGATAATAGATCTGAATGGTTTAAAACAAATGATAATGTAGAAATAGAAAAAAGGGTAAAGACCTCTATGGTTACTAGAATAGAAAGAGACGTTTGCTTAGATATGTTAAAGGAGATAAGTAATATTGAGGGTTCTTTATTAAACATTGAAGATTATAAGAGGTTTCTGAGTTCTGAAAAAAGTTCCTTTAATGAGGCTGATGATAGTACATTTAACCTTAATGAAGCTTTTTCAATTTTTAAAGGCATTGTGGGATTAGAGGAATTTAAAAAGGAAATGAAAGCTATTTCTAAGTTTGCTGATTACAGCAGGAAAATAAAGAAGGAGTTCAATACCAAAGTTACCTTTCCTTATCATTATGTTTTTACTATTGATGAAGGAATGGGCATAACCTCCATATTAAATCTTATGGCAGAATATTTTAATAAACTAGGCATTATAAGTTCTCCTAATGCTATAGAGTATAAGGAACCTATAGGCTCTGAAACAAACGAAGGAATTAAAAATACACATTTTAAAGCAGTCAAAGACTATGGAATGATAGGAATTAATATAGGGCCGCATTTTGGCGATGCAGGATCCTATTTAGATAATCTTACGGAGTTATTATGGGAGTTTAGAGGTAAAATGGTATTTGTTTTTATAAATAACTGCAGAGATGAGCTAAAGTTAAAATATCTTCTAGAAAAAATAAAAAGTAAAATAAATTGTCATCATATTAATTTTAAACCTTATACAAATGAAGAACTATTTCAAATTACAGACAGGCTTCTAGATAAAGAAGGTTTTCGGATGAGTGTGCAGGCAAAGGATTATTTAGAGAGAAGAATAGATATTGAGAAGGAAAGAGGGAGTTTTAGAAGTATAAGGACTATCCAGAAGATAATTGATGAGGTATGGGTGGAGAAGTTATTCAGGCTTAATGAGATGAATGAAACTTGTGATACCCTGACAGCAGAGGATTTTAAGGTAACAGAAGATGATAACAATCTAATAAAAAATGATATGTGGGCCGAGCTAGATGAAATTATAGGACTTGATGATGTAAAGAAAAGAATAAAAGAAATAGTAGCAAATACACGGGTAAAAAAGAAATTAAGAGAGATAGGAATAATAGATGAAAATGACTGCTATCATATGTTCTTTTTAGGAAATCCAGGCACAGGAAAGACAACTGTAGCAAGAATACTTGGGAGAATATTTAAGGAAATAGGTGTTCTTGATAAAGGAGAAGTTCATGAGGTAAGCCGTGAAAGTCTCGTAGGAAAGTTTGTTGGACATACTGCACCTAAAGTGAGAGAAAAGGTAAAAGAGGCTTTAGGTTCTATTCTTTTTATAGACGAAGCCTATAGTATTTACGGTGGAGATGACAAAGTGGATTTTGGTTATGAGGCCATATCAACTTTGGTAAAGGAAATGGAAGATAATCGGGATAATCTAATAGTTATAATGGCTGGTTATCCTAAGGAGATGGAAATCTTCATGAATATGAATCCGGGACTTATGGAAAGAGTTCCTTATAAAATAGAATTTGGAAATTACGATGCAAAAGAGTTAACTGAAATATTTTTCAAGCTTCTCGGCAAGGAGTATATACTTGAGCTTGGTGTATATGATAAGATATATGAATTGTTCTTAAAGATATATAGTAACGCTGGTAAAAACTTTTCTAATGGAAGAGTTTCCAGGAATATTGCTGAGAGATTGAAGGTGAAACATTCTATGCGAATATGTGAAGAGAATGACTTTTCAAAGGAAAATCTACTAACTATAAAATTAAAAGATATAGATATTTTGTACGAGGATGATTATATTTTAGAGAAAATCAATAATTCTAAGGGGAAAAATAAGGTTATAGGATTTAAAGATATATAATTATAACTCTTTTTAAATTATTTTTCTTACATCGAGAAGTTTTTGTGAAACTTTAGCTGAGCTTGCTAAAAATAGTTATTTTAATAGCAGGTAGTTTTGTAGACATGAGTTTGCTTTAATGATAATATATTATATGTTTCTTATTAAATAGAAAAGGATGGATGTTTATGAAATATTCAAGAAACCCGGGCACTATTCATACACCAGTTGCACCATATGTACATCAAATTGAAATAACAGGTACTAATAGATGGTTAACTTTATCAGGACAATTAGGTATGGATATAGATGGAGCAGTACCAGAAAATCCTTTAGAACAAATGAAATTAGCATTAGAAAATATTAAGAGAAACCTTGAAGCGGCTGAAATGGAAGTTAATGATTTAACTAAGATGGTATTTTACTTAGTTGGTGATTTTGAAGCTAACCATAGAAAAAAAATTATAAGTGATTTTCTTGGTGAACACCTTCCATGTACAACAATGGTTTATGTAGTTGCATTAGCTGCACCTGCTTTTAAAGTTGAAATTGACGCTTGGGCATGTAAAGAAGTTAGATAATAATTATATATGTTAAAAAAGATTCTGATTTAAAAGAAGATATATACAAAACTCTTAAAGAGTTAAAAATTAGCATAAAGGGCCATAAAATAAATTTCATAATTAATATCTCCTAAATAATTTATTTAATTATGTTTTAATGGTAAAATGTGTAGAAATAAAATTATGGGAGAGAAAATATTTATGACAGAAAAAGAAAAAATGTTAAATGGAAAACCATATAAGTCATTTGGAGAAGAATTATTAAATGAACGACAATATGCAAAAGAAATGCTATTTGATTATAACAATCTACGTCCAGGTGAAATTGATAAACGGAATGAAATTATAAAAAAATTGTTTGGCACCACTAAGAAATCCTTCTTTATTGAACCACCATTCAGATGTGATTATGGATATAATATATTTATTGGAGAAAATTTTTATGCGAATTATAATTGTACTATTTTAGACTGTGCAAAGGTTACAATTGGAGATAATGTTTTGTTTGCACCAAATGTAAGCCTTTTTACAGCTGGTCATCCAATTCATTTTGAGCCGCGAAACGAAGGTATTGAATATGCTTTTCCAATAACTATAGGTAATAATGTTTGGATAGGAGGCGGCGTTATAATAAATCCAGGAGTTAATATTGGTGACAATGTGGTAATTGGTTCTGGAAGTATTGTAACGAAAGATATAGAAGCTAATTCTATTGCCGTAGGTAATCCTTGCAGAGTAATAGGGAAAATTACTGATGAAGACAAACAATATTATTTTAAAAATCTTAAAATTGAATAAATTACCAATATATAAAAAGCACAAGAAGGTCAACATATTGCTATTATATTGAACAGCTTTTTTTAACGAACTGTAAAAAAACCTTTCTGTTATAGTTATAATTATTTAAGAATATAATTTAATTATACAAAAATGGCGTTCAAGTATGTATGAACGCCCTAAAAATTTAATTTGATTTATCCTTGTCAGTTTTACGAACTAAGCTTCCATCCCATTTTTGTATTTTATCCTTCAAATTAGATTTTATAGTATCAGCCTTCTCTTTAGTAATCTTATTCTCAGTAACCATTTGATCTATCTTTTGTGATTTTGCATCAATTATTGCCGCTCTAAGCTGATCTGCGGTCATACCTTTTTCTTTAGCTAAATCAAATGCGGTTTTTCCAGATTTAGCAGCAGCGTCTATTTGTTCTTTAGTAAAGCCTAATTTCTTTACTAATACTGAGTATGCTGGATTATGATGACCTCCCTTATGTTGATTTAAGTTTCCGTCCCAATTTTTTATCCTGTTAGTTAAATTAGTTTTCATAGCAGTGGATTCATCTTTAGTAATTTTTCCCTCAGTGACCATTTGATCTATTTTTTCTGATTTCGCATCAATTATTGCCGTTCTAAGCTGATCTTCAGTCATACCTTTTGATTTAGCTAAATCAAAGGCCGTTTTCCCAGCTTTAGCAGCATCCTCTATTTGTGTTTTAGTAAATCCCAATTTGTTTTCTAATATTGGATAAGCTGGATTACAAAAACCTACTTTATTATTCACACTAACCTCTACTTTATTAGTACTACTAGATGCGGTACTTGCTGATGCAGCTGCATGAACTGTAACAAATCCAAAGCTTAATGATAAAGTAATAGCTAAGGCTGTCATAATTTTAAAATTTCTTTTTAACATTAAAAAACCTCCAAAATAATTATGATTTTAATTACAAATACAATTTGGTAATTAATATATATATATTTTCCGTATTTTGTGGCAGTTTAATTACAAATTAGTTACGATTTTGTGAGTAAAATGTTAATATTATGTGAATAAATAAGGAATTTATAGTTTTAAGAGTTGAATATATAGCGAGAAAATAATTAATTTCCATCTTTTTAGCAAGTTCAACCTTTTAGGCCTAGAAAGTACCCAAGGAGTGTAAAATTTACGAAGCTTTAGCTAAGCTTGCTCTTAGGTGGTGGTAGTTCACGAAATTGATTTATAAGAAGTATAACTAGGCAGATTGCCAAGGAAGGCTTGTATTAAAGATCGGCCTCAAAGTCATAAATGTGAGGCTGATTTTTTAGAATATGTAATTCAGGGTTTCAATTTGGGCATTATCTGTTTAAAAACATCAGGAGGTAGAAGGCTGCCCTTTATCTCGACGACTTTAGCAGATACTCCATTTGCTATCTCGAGGCTTTTTATATAGGAATAACCCAATTTTCTAGAAGCTATAAAGGCTCCAATGTGAGAATCCCCTGCACCGATTGTGTCAACAACATCAGCTTTGATACCCATGGTATGTTGTAGGTTTTCACCATCATATAGATAGGAGCCATTTTCACCATCTGTAATGATAATCAAATTGTTGGTTAAGGAATAAAGCATCTTAACAGCTCGTTCTAAAGTTGAAGTTTTTGTAAAAGTTAGAATTTCATCCGTATTTAGATGAACAATTGGTGAAAGTTTGAAAAGCTCATCAATTCTTTCTTTATCTATTATCGAGAATCTTGGCCCAGGAGCAAAGAAAACTTGTAGATGTCTGTTTTTATTAAGAAAAGATATGATTTTTTTACCGGTAGATTCCTCAATTTCTAGGCCACAGATGTAAACATAATCAAAATCCTTCATATTAATACCATCAAGCCAAATAGGGTCGAAAGTGTATTCGGCACCGTGATATGATAGAAAAGTTCGTTCGCCATTAGCTTCAACATAACAATAACAACACCCATTATCTTGATCTGTAACTCGGATAAATGGTGATAATCCTATTTTTTTCAGCTGTGAAGCCACATAATCTCCATAGATTCCGGTGCCGATAGGTGAACAAAACACATAAGGGACTTCAAAAAGATTTATTATGTTCTGCACATTAAAAGCACAACCGCCGATAGACATAGTCTGACCATTTATGTGACAGTCTTCAGTGGTAGTGGGGAGTTTTTCTATATTTATGATTATATCGAGTACAGTAGATCCGATAATCAGTGTTTTTTTCATGGTTACCTCCTAGGCTTATGTGAAATAAGTTTTTTAAATAGTTATATTATATCATATATTTATAATAGTTTATTTGATTTGAAAGTCTTTCAAGTGTTATGTTCATATTAATAAAATAAGATATAATATAAACAATATCTGGAGGAGGGATAGAAATGAAAAATCGAATTAGAGAAATAGAGGAGCAAATTGCAGAACTTAAATCTAGATGGCCGGCCCATTCACTACAACCAAGGATGCTTGAAGAACTAGAAGATCTAGAAACTGAGTTAGATAATTTAAAAATCTTAAAATCGAATAAATATGGGTTAAAAGTTCAGCAAAGATGACGTAATCTATTATAACTCAATAGTCATGGAAAAAGAGGCTGTCGCACTTAGGTAAGTACGGCAGCCCCCCATTCTTATTAATATTCTGCTTTATTAATTTTATAACTTTGTTTTGTAACTGCAAGGAAATCTTTTATTCGTCACCTTCATTATCTATGGTGATACAGGTTCAGTTGCCCTCTGCCACCCTACAGGAACGAAATGTTGTGTAATAACATTAAAGTTACCATGGCGTCGAATATTTATTACAACAATATGGAATCTCGCACACACATTAAGAGTTGCGCCGCCTCCACCTGACAGAATGAATTTAACATCATGGGCTTCAGCAAGTTGAAAATCATGAATGTGGCCTAGAAGCACTTTGGAGACTCTGTTTCTTACTATATTATAAAATTCCTTTCGTCCCCTTTCATTTGGAAAGGCGTCTTCTCCAACCCAATCAAGCTGAGGTTCTCTTGGTGGAACATGCATATCCACAAAAACATTCATATGACATCTATTATATGGCAAAATGTTGTCCAAGAATTCCAGTTCACTTTCTGTCAGACCGTATTCTTTATAAACATAATGGTATAAAGAATTCAGTCCAACTAATCTGAGGCGGAAGCTAGGCAAATCAATATACCAATGAATATCCTCCGGGCCAATAATTTTTTTGTAGTTATCCAGAGAAAGTGTATTATTTGATCTTGCGGCATCATGATTACCAGGAACCATGAAAAAGGGCACTCTGTCACCGTTTTTATCTTTATTTAAACTATTGATTTTTTCAACTAAGAAATTGAGGTTATCTTCGGTACCAGTAAAGGCACCATCACCACCATAGGCAAAAAGTAAGGGATTAAAATCCATCGCTCTTTGCATAGCTACTTCAAAAATGTCATTGCTGACAAATCTTACATCGCTTCCTATACTGCGTTGAACCCAGCTGTCACCGAAAAATACTATATTATAATCATCCGGATTCCGCTTGCTTTTGATAGCCTGCAGATCGGCAAATGACTGATCAAAGAGAGTCATAATCATTCCTCCATAATAATAAAAGATATCGTATCTTTGTCAATATAATACTCAAGTAGGTAAAGATGTGTTACAAAAGAGGAATGTCACCCATATAATTAGCTGATATGTTACACTATAGAAGGACTTGGGGAAACTACCTGTTATAAATACCTACGGCTGACACTTAAGTTATACTCCGGCATATGTTGCCAAACTTCAGCACGATAAAAACTTTTAATTTATAGTGATATTTATTAAAATTATAAGGGTTAATTTAAAATTATAAATTTACAGTTTACTTAATAAGGCGAAGATAAAATAATTTTACAAAGGAAGAAAGTGAGGATATATGAGATTAGATAAATTTTTAGCAGAAGCATCTGTTGGAAGAAGGAAAATTGTTAGGACTTATATTAAAGAAGGCATGGTTAAAGTAAATAGACAAGTTATAACAGAACCTGCAGCAGAAATTAATGAAAGCTCCGATGTTATCGAATATCTTGGCAAAGTAGTTGCATATGCTGGCAAAGTATATTATATGTTTAATAAACCTGCTGGATACATTACTGCAAGAACAGATATAGTCAACAAAACCGTATTTGATTTTTTTGATGATTTTAAAATGAATGGAGTATTTCATGTTGGAAGATTAGATAAAGACACAGAGGGATTATTGTTACTTACCAATGATGGTGAATTCGAGCATAAATTAATGTGTCCACAAAAGCATGTTGAAAAAACTTATTTTTTTTGGGCTTTGGGTTCTTTGGATAAGGAAGACAGAAAGAAATTAGAACAAGGAATTTACATTGGAAAAGATGAAATACTAACAAAGCCTGCAAAAATAAAAGTACATAAATACGGAATGTATAAAGAGTTTAAAAATGAAATGCCTATGAAAAATCTAAAGAATATAGATTCAAATTATTATAATCAGCCGGTTGTCTCTGGATACCTTACGATTACAGAGGGACGTAAACATCAGGTGAAGCGTATGTTAAAGGCAGTAGGTTGTTATGTAGTATATTTAAAGAGAGTTTCCATTGGTGGATTAATGTTAGATGAATCATTGGAAAAAGGTCAGTATCGATTCTTGACAGAAGTGGAATTTCAAAAGTTATTTGAAGGATTATAATTAACTCCTTAAGAACTATTTATATTAGTAGCTTGTTAGGCTATAATATAAAAAAGCATTATTTAATATGAAGAAAAGAAAAATTAAGAGATTATTTTTTAATAAATAGATATTCAAACACTTAGGAGAGGAAGATGCATCTGTGAAAAAATTAAATGATTATTTATACTCAGGCGATACCGTTCTTGGGATTTTAAAGAGATATGCGGATGATTTGAAACAGTCGGCGAAAGAAACTCATAATCAGATTGATCTTGTGCACTGTAATTTTCTACTTCAAATTGCGGAACTTTGGCAGCACAACGATTTTCTGACTTCGCAGTCTCAACGAATTCGAGAATTCTATAAATTTATGGCAAATGAATATCCCTTTCTTGCATTTACTTTTAAGGGACGAATTAAGTCTCTGATACGCGCGGAAGCAAAATTTAATGGATATATTGTGGAATATATTTACAAGCATTACATTGAACAGGGCAAGTACCCTTCTCTTCCTGAACTTAAAAACTGCTTAAGCTGTTTTCGAGACTTGATTGCATACAGAATCGTGATTTCTCTTCCAAAATGTCATCTGAAAGAAGGGGATAGCTCGGAGGATGAAGAAATAAAATATTTATATAATGTTGCCAACCAGTTGCTTGATTTTCTGGAGGAACGTGGATTTACCGCAGAACTGTCTTCTTTAACCAGTCAGAAAAAATCGCCCTTGTTAAAAGAGAGCGTAAGCCCGTACTATAGAGATTATATTGAAAATTCAGAGTCTAGTGGCTATCGGTCACTGCATATAACATTTTATGATAACATTTCCCGTTCTTATGTGGAAGTACAACTTCGTACAAAAGAAATGGACGATTTTGCTGAGATTGGTCCTGCCAATCATTTAGGTTACGAAAAACGCCAGAAAAGTGAAAGAGCCAGGCGCGATGCAATTCCAAAAGGAGAGAATATTTATTTTGATGATGCATATGAAAGAGTTATCACATTGCATCAGCTTGAATTATCAAAAGTGGATGTAAATATGTTTTCAGCAGTGAATAATTCCCTTATTAATGATGGCTGTGGCCTCTACCGTGGAAGACTTATTCTTCCCTATGAGCATCTTTCAAGATTCCAGAATGATCTTGTTGACTAATTTTTTGAAGCAACAACGGACAGTCTTCGCTAATGCTATTAGTCAAGAGTTTTTGAAATGTAAAATTTTTAAAGGTATTGAAATTACTTCAGGGGTGTAAAATTTGGTGATTTGGCGATAATTAAAACTAAATAACCCCAAATATAGCCACAGATATATTTGAGCGTAAGTAGCTATTTTAATTAATTTAAAAAGCATGTACAAAAAGTCATATTATAAAACTAAATGTATTATAAAGTTGGCTAATAATAGAAAAGTTAGACAAAATATGATAACATATAAACTATATGGAAAGGAGATGAAATAATGGAAAGTAGAATAGAAGAAAAAAGAAGAGCAGAAATAAGTATGCACTTTTCAGAATTTGAAATGCCTCCTATGCAGGATATATTAATAGTAGGTAAAAGAGCTCCAATTGGTCCAGAGGCTGCCAGAAGAATGGTAGATATACTTTCTCCAGATCAATATGAAATAGTTAGAATCGAACACCCCAATGTTGAAGCAATTGTAATAAGAAAATTTTTATTAAGTATGATACCAAAAGACAAACTAATTTCTATTATAATGGAAGAAGGAGGCAAAATTGCTAACGAATCCATGATTATAAGAGCACAGATTAATATAACTGTTCATGTTAGCAAGTCTATTGAGTTATGATACGGACTGCTTTAAATATAATAGATAAGAATTTTATAAAAGTTGATATTTTAAATGGCGTCAGAAGAGTACAGAATGTTTTTTATGAAAAAAATATTGATTGCTTTGCTGTCTATGATAAGGAAAAACTGGTTGGTGTAGTCACACAAAAGGAATTAGTTACTGCACATCCCAATAGAATAATTGCTGATGCTATGACAAGTCAATATAGATGTGTGGATTCTTCAACATCTGTGTGGGAAATTAAGGGGATATTTGATTCTAATAAGGACTTATGTGTAATATTTGTAGAAGAAAAAAATGAAATTAAAGGTTTTTTGACAAGAACAATCTTAAAAATGGAATTAGCAAGACATATTGATTTACTTACTGGACTTTATAAAAGTGATTACATATTTTACAATACATATAATTTAATAAGTAATGGAAATGAAATATCATTAATTTTTATTGACTTAAACAATTTTGGACAAATTGATAAAAAGTATGGACATATAAATGGAGATATAATATTAAAAAATATAGCTCAAATATTAAAAGAAAATGTTGCCTCTGACACTTATTTATGTAGATATGCAGGAGATGAATTTGCGGTATTGACACCTTACTGTATTGAGAACTGTAAACTATTTGCAGAAAAATTGATAAAGGCTATAGATACATATGAATTTCCAAATAATATACCTGTTTCAGCGTCAATAGGAATTACAGGATATAAGCCTCACAATAAGATAACAGATAACACTCTAAACATTGCAAATAAGCTAATAAATATAGCAAGTTTAGCATCCACAAAAGCAAAAAAAGACATTAGTAAATCAATTGTTATTGAATATATGGATGCAATTGCATAAATTTTAGCAACTCATTTGTATATTTTTGTAAAGGGCAAACCCATTGAAAGATGGGGACGCAAAGCCATGAGTCTAAAGCAATTTTAACTGCTATGACAGTCAGGTTGCCAATAAAATAATAAACTTACTCGTGGTGGGCAATGTCTTTTATGCCTGCCATTTTTATAAAATTTAATACAATCTTTTCTTTTATCCATAACAGAACTCTAACATGAATAACTATTCTTTTGTATTATGATTTCCTTATATTTCAAACTTATATGAAAACTTATATAAGTTTGAAAGTTAATTTTCTTTATTTGATTGTCAGTTAAAACACTCGTATCGAATTTTAAGATTTCCTAGTTACGTATAAAGAAAAATTACTGATGAAGATAGGCAATATTATTATTAAAAATCTGAAAATTGAATAAATTACCAGTATATAAAAAACACAAAAAGGTCAATATAATAGTGTAGGGTATGTAACAGTTGAGCCAAGATTTATATATGCTTTAATATAGAGGTGTATGTGATTCGGCCAACGATTATATATGGGTTATCATAACTAGCTTATATATAGTCAGAGGGAAGATTCTATATTGTGAGGAAAAGCTTTAATATAGTCGATTAAAATTGATTATATTAAGGTTCCAACTTATGATATAGGGTCGAGCTAAAATTATATGGAGTGTTGAGATGGTTATATATAGCTGAAAGGTTATATATAGTTGTGTAGATATTTTATATAGTCGAAGAAACCATTATTATGGGTAATGAACTGCTTTATTATGGTGGAAACATCATAGTGAGGTAATACAGGTTATCTATAGTGGTGTAACTTAGATTGTTATGTGCTTTATATAGAAGAACTATAATTGGAGTTGTATTCCAGTTATAGTTCTTTTTATAGCTAAAAGCACATATTAGCCTAGCACCGCTGGGGTCATCACAGAAACTGGAAGTTTCTGTTTGATGATGCAGTGAAAAGATGAGTGAATCAGCTGAATTTAAGCAGGCTGGTTCATTATTTTTTAGTAGTTAACATAGGCTCAAATTAATTCTCACTTGCAAGCCCATTTAAAGCTTCAATATTTATAATTCTATAGCCATAGATAGTTTTTTGAAGTATCCCTTTTTTTACAAAATCAGCTATAACATATAAGAGATGTCTATAAGTTACTCCTAGATATTCAGAGGCTTCAGTATGTTTCTCGGAATAAATTCCACTGTGAGCTGTAATCTGAATAAATTTAGCAAGACGGTTTTCCAAAGGATATGCCATATTATGTGTGTAAATACGTGAATTGTTGTCGGCTTTCTTACTTAGATATATACATAGACCCCGAAGAAACACAGGGTCATCCAATAAAGTTTTACGGATTTGTTCCATGGGCAAAGCAATGCAAGTTAATGTAACCATAGCTTGTATGCCAACTGTCTTCTGCTTAGCATTAAGAAGCTCCATTTCACCTATAAAACAAGGTGCATACAAAAAATTTACCAATGAAACTTTTCCATTGCTGTGGGTAATATATGCCTTTGCTTGACCTTCTGCCACAAAATAAAGATAATCTGGATTTTGCCCTTCATATAGTATGAATTCATTAGCTTCAAAACGATGTAATTGTGCATAAGAAAGAATGCTCTCAGAAAAATAATTAAAAAATCCTGATTGCTCTGCAGTATTTCTAATTTCCTCTAATGATGTAACTTTTTCCATGATTAACCTCCAGCCCTATGAGATTTCTCATATAATTGTACAATCTATTTTGATATAATTCAACAAAAGGAAATTACAGATTGGAAGTGAAATCATGGATAGCAGTAAATCCGCTAAAAATGCTACATTACAATATGCCTTCTTACAGTCAATGCTATGGGGCAATTTTGGTGTACTAATTTGCTATGCAGGCAAATATTGTCTTGCTCAGGGGCTTACCAATACTCAGTATGGAGTTATCTTTGGTGTAGTGTCAGGAAGTGCATTTATACTTCAGATTTTACTTGCGCAAATTATAGGAAATGGCACTAGACGATATACCCTTAGAAGGGTAATACTTTTTGAAGCAGGAATTACCTTTATATGTGGAGTTCTGCTGTATACTACCAGCATTCATGGATACTTTGCAGTATCTCTCATTGCCCTTATGTGCATCTTATTACAAACCTATCCTGCTATAATCGATTCTTTTGGTATGGAAAAAATACAGATTGGTATGGTTATTAATCTTGGCATGGCTCGCGGCTGTGGCTCCTTTGCTTATAGCATACTTACCTATTTATGTGGCTGGTGTATTATGATCTTTGGTATAAAAGCAGTGCCTTTTATAGGCAGTCTTTTAGCTCTTGCATTATTTTATGGAACTTGGTCATTTCCTAAGGGAAAAGCTGAAACAAACCAGAAACTTATTGATAGTTCTAGGAAGGAAAAGTTGTGGAATATAAGATTTGTTCTGGCACTAACAGGCTTCTTTCTTTTATATGCCAGTCATAATTTTCTGTGTAACTATATGTATCAGATTGTGGTGACTCGCAGTGGTAACGAGTCTACATTAGGCACAGTTACTGCTTTTGGAGCCATGCTGGAACTACCAGCTATGTTTCTTATAGTAAACCTTATGAAGGTAAAACGCTGCGATTTCTGGCTTAAAATTTCTGGCGTTTTTATAACAATGAAAGCGCTTATTTACTTTATATCTAACTCAATGACTGGGCTATATATAGCACAATTAATGCAGCTAGGCGGCTTTTCTCTTTTTTCTATCAGTGCTGTTTATTATATAGGTTCCACCGTATCTGTTGAAAATTCTATTCATGGTCAAACCTATCGTGCTGCTGCCTGTACTTTCAGCAATTTACTGGCATATTTTCTTGGTGGTGTAGTTTGTGACTATTTTGGACCACAAGCTGTTATTATATGCTCAATAGTCTGTGGACTCACTGGAAGTATAATACTGTTTCTTTCCTGCTATAAAGTTGACAAGGTAGTAGGACTATAGAAAGTACCCTAAAGGTGTGGAATTTGGTAATAATTTCATATTGATGTTTCCTAAATAATTTACTCAATTATATGTTAATGGTAAAATGTGTGGAAATTAAATTATGGGAGAGAATACATTTATGGCAAAAAAAGAAAAAAATATTAAATGAAAAACCATATAAGTTATTTGGAGAAGAATTATTTTATATTTTCTTTAAGAATTTATCTGTGAATATATACCTGATATGCTCATAAAGTGAATATAATGTAAAATCATTGATTAATTTACATTATAGGGATATAATTAGCTATAAGTAAAAAGATAAATTAAATATATTAGCCTAAGCTTTAGACTATCAAAACAGCTTCAAAGCAATCTAAATTACTTAGGCTATTTAACTAAGTTGGAGGATTCAAATATAAAATTTGAACTTTCACTTGTTAATTATTATTTATTATTTAGGGGGAGAATTATCAATGATAAACAAAAAAGTCAGTAAATTATTAGGACCAGTTCTTGGAGTTATGAGTTTTATGTTAACCATGGGCACATTAGAAATGTCAGCTTTAGCAGATAGCAATGTACAAGCAGCTTCTACTTATGTAAATAGTACTACCTCTGCTGCTTCTGCTTATAAAGATTATTCAGTGAATATAAATAAGAGTGTTACTCAAAATGGATTAAAGGTAACCTTAGAAAAAGCAGTGGTAACAAAGCATAAATTAAATGCAGTGATTAAAGTAGAAAGTGATCAACCCTTTGATAAAACTAAATTTAATGAAAATTGCATATTTCAATTACTTTATGGTGAAACTCATCGAAGGGGAGAAGGCATGTCCATTGAGTATCCAGATGATAAAACTCAATTAATCACTATTGATAAAAATACTGATGACGAAGAATTTCCTGAAAGTGGTGATTTAAGGCTAGATGTAGTATTCCCTACTTATAAAGTCAACATAGGCATGGATGCAAATGCGGATTTTTCAGAATCATTTAAGAACATAATTGAAAAAGATTTATCGACAAAAATTCCTGGATCTGATTCCACATTAAATAAATTAGAGTCTGATGTTTTAGGAACAACAGTTACTTATACTGAACCTCAAAAAGATTATAATGATGGCTATATGAACTCTTCAATTATCTTAAAGGTTGGGGACAAAATGTATAAGTTAAGATCTTCTGGAAGTTCTTCAGATGGTAAAGAAACAAAAGGAACTTATGAATCAAAGGCAGTTACTTATGATACTCTTAAAGATGAAAAAAATATAAGCATAATACCTTTAACTTGTAATATAACTTGGGAGGAATTTAGAAAAGCACATGAAAATGATAATAAAAAAGAAGATACAAATAAGGAAACAACCAATAATGTAAGCTATTTAAAATCTTTCGATTTCTCTGACGGAAGTAAAGGAAGCATATATAACATTGAAAGAAATGATAATACTGTAAAAGTATATTGTAAAGGAAGTTCAGAAAAAGCAAGTTTATTAATGGCCAGTAACATGAGCTTGTATTGTAAGTTTATAGAAGGTCAAGTTGATTATTCTAATTATGACAGCGATAAATATATGAGTTTCTATAAAGATCCAAATGTTGCTCTTGGATATATCGTAGAGTTTAATAATGTAGAAAAAGATAAAGCATTAGAGCTAGTTTCTAGAGATGATATAGGACAAATAGATAGATATAATCTAGGAAGTGAAATACAAATTTCTAAATAAAATTAGGAACACCATTGAAAGCATTGATTTAGAGTGCTTTCAATGGTGTTAGCATTTAAAATATCAAGGTAGCAAAATAATCATCAGCTGTTTCAGCACGTCGAATCATCTTTACTGTTCCATCGGTGCAAAGCAATAATTCTGCAGCACGGAGTTTTCCATTGAAGTTGTAGCTGTGGGAGTAAGTATATGCACCAGCATCATGAAATACCAATATATTGCCTTCTTCGATGTAAGGAAGAGGTCTATCAATGGCAAACCTATCCCTATCCTCACATAATGCACCTGTTATATCATATACATGGTTACATTCTTTATTTTCCTTACCCATTACAGAAACATGATAATAATTATTATACCTGGCAGGACTCATAAAGCTATTTGTGGAAGCATCAAGCCCTATAAAACTCTTATAAGTTTTTTTTACATGCAGAACTGAGGAAACAAAATACCCATAAGGTCCTGTCATGTATATTCCAAGCTCTGTAAATAATGAAATTGGATTAAGTCCTGCCTTTACGATAGTTTCATCATAAGCTTTTTTTATGCAGCTGCTTATTGCTTCAATATCTGCTGGAGAATTTTCTGGTAAAAAAGGAATACCAATTCCCCCTGCTAAGTTAATAAAATCAACCCTTATTCCTGTGTTTCTGTATAAATCCACTACATATTGAAAAACTTTATGAGAGTTATCTCCAAAGTAATTGGCATCTCTTTTATGGCATCCAAATTGGGCGTGAATTCCAAAATGTTTTACTCCTAATTTTTGAAGCTTTCTAAAGGCATCATAAATCTGTTCCTTTGTGGAGCCAAACTTACTATTTTTAAAATTTATAGTGACTTTATCCTCATACATTATATCTTCACCAAGATTAAGTCTGCAGCATATAGTTTCAGGTATACCTGTACAATTATTTAAAAAATTAATATGAGCAGTATCATCTAGATTGATAATAGCACCTAGCTTTTTAGCTAGGGCATATTCCTCAGATGTAGTTACATTAGAGGTAAACATGATATCTTTATCTGAAAAGCCGCATTTATGGGCTAGCATTAATTCAACTTTTGAGGAACAATCTACTCCACAGCCTTCTTCTTTAAAAATCTTGAGAATATATGGATTTGGATTGGATTTAATTGCAAAATATTCATGATAACAATTATTCCATGAAAATGCTTTTTTTAAATTTTTGACGTTTTCACGGATTGCCTTTTCATCATAAATATAAAAGGGTGTTGGAAATTCCGAAACAATGTTTTTAAGTTTATCATAGGAAAATGGAACCTTCTTCATTTTACATTACTCCTTTTTCTTTGTGATATAATAATTTTAGTGGAAATAAAATGAGAAAACCAGTATAGAAATTCAAAGGTATACTAGTATAGATGGGGGAGAGTATGGTCTATAAATATAAGGCTGCTGCTGATTTAATTAAAGAAAATATTTTTTCTAGAAATTATAAGCCTGGTGAAAAGCTGCCATCAATTCAAAGGTTGTCAGAGAAGCTAAATTATAGTGCTGAAACAATAGTAAAGGCCTATAAGCAGCTGGAAGAGCAACATCTAATTTATTCAGTTCCAAAAAGCGGCTATTATGTAATGAAAAATGGAGATGAGATAGACGAAAAAGAAAGAGTTATAGATATGCTGAATGTCTATTTACCCGATAAAATTAATCCATATAAAGATTTTTATCACTGTATGGATAAAGCAATTTCAATTTATGAAAATAAACTTTTTGAATACTCATCGCCAAAGGGGATGCCTGAATTAATTAATGTTTTAACTAAACACTTAATGAACTTTCAAATATTTACTAAGACTGAAAATATATTTATCACAAATGGAGCTCAACAGGCTTTGTACATTCTCGGAGCTATGCCATTTCCAGAAGGCAGAGCAAAGGTTCTTGTTGAGCAGCCTACTTATTCGGTAATGCTAAGAATATTGGAAAACGCTAAAACTCCTGTTATTGGTATTAAAAGAACCCATGAGGGTGTAGATTTAGATGAACTGGAGGAAATATTTAAAAAGGGAGATATAAAATTTTTTTATATAATGCCAAGATATCAGAATCCAACTGGATTTTGCTATGATAATATTCAGAAAAAAGAAATTGTAAAGTTAGCAGAAAAATATGATGTGTACATAGTTGAAGATGATTATCTGGCAGATCTTGAACTAGATAAAAGATTAGACTCAATCTACACAATTGGAAATAAAGAGAGAATAATATATATTAAAAGTTTTTCAAAAACATTGCTTCCAGGCTTGAGGTTAGGGATGGCCATACTTCCAAAAGAATTGCATAAAAAATTTATAGATTTTAAACACAGCATAGATTTAAATACACCTATTCTTACACAAGGAGCTCTTGAAGTTTATTTGAAAAGCAGTATGTACAAGTTTCATATAAAAAGGACAAAAAAATTTTATAAGAATAAAATGGAGCTTTTAAAAAATCTGTGTAATAAGGAATTAAGCGATAAAATAACCTGGTACATTCCAGAGACTGGATTATATGCATATATGGAAACAAAAAAAGTATCTTCAGAGACCCTTGAAAAAATTCTTTTAAACAGCAAGGTACTTGTAAGCAGCACAAGAAACTGCTATATCGAAGGTTTTAGGCATACTGAAGGTATACGATTATGTGTATGTAATGCAAGTGATGAAGATATAAGGAAAGCAGTTAATATAATTTTAAGAGGACGGAAAAGAGATCAAAAGAAATTTAGCGTAGACTAAAATTAAATAGGATTTGCTATACAATAAAATAAGCAATAGTATATTAAGAAACTAATGCTTATTTTTTATATTCGATTAAAAAGCATGGTTATAAAGGTTTTCCATATAACTGTGCTTTTTTAACAGTGAAAAACTAGTTTATTCTTTAAATTTCAGTGTGCAACAGTTATCCTTATAATAGGTACAATCACTAATATCACAATGTGGGTAATTAATCTTCGAACACATAAGAGAAAAATCTTTTTTACCATCGTTTGGTACAATTCCCCCTTTACTACCACCTGAACTTGGTGGATTTATAGGATCACCCAAGGACGATTCTGATGACGTACCTGTTAAATTTACTGGCAAAGAGTCTAATGGGCTAATGCTTTGTCCTCCAGTCACCCTGTTAAGTTCTTCATCTGAAATTACTGTGTTTTTTTCAGTGATTAAATTAAATAATCTCTGTGCGTTGCCAGTATCAATAGTTAAATTATTTTCTTTTGTAAGTAAAAGCAATTCTTCTACACTTTTACATTGCATAGCTTTAGTTATTAGCTGTTTTTTGCCTAATAATTCATACAATTCCTTTAGTTCCATATAATATATCATCCTTTCGTTATATTTCTTGTATGTTTGTATACGAGTAACTTCTATAATTAGCTCAAAACTTTTCATTAAACCGGCTGAAAAAATTTATAAATTTTATGTTTTATGAGCTACTATATTATTTATTTCGTATAAATACATGAAACCAAAAAAATCTATAAATTTTAGGAGGTATTTTTATGTCAAAGGAAAATTTAATTCCAGATGATCATTAATCAGGGAAGAAATTCCATGAAACTAAAGGAATTTTTAGAACAAACCAATAGAATAAATTGGGACTTTTGAAAAAGCTAATAAAGTTTAAGTTAAATATAATTATTTGATAAAATATAAAGTTCTTGATTTTGATATGCTCCTCTTATGATAGACAGGGAGCGGTTCATTTCAAGGGCTTTTGTTGTTTTTTCTGCAGTTTAGCAAAGTTAACTTTTGGGTTCACTTTACACCCTTAGAAATATTATAGGAATTAGAAGCTTATGTTTGCTATCATAGACAATCAAAACTTGTTATAATTATAAAAAGATTTATTATTAATTATACTTTTACAGGAGGAAATAACCATGGAAAGATCAGGTAAGATATTGTCAAAAGAACAAAATGAAATGATGTCAAGATTAGACAAAGCATTACAATCATTTAAAGGAAAACAAATTATAATAGATACTAATGAGGACATAATGTCAAATCAGATATACAAAAATTTTTCTTATAATTTCTTTGAAAATTGTGAAGAAGAAGTCTTGTTAGATTTCCAAGATGAAGATAATGCTGAGGCTCCTACAATTTGTATAAATATAGCTGATATTTGGCATATTACAATAGATGAAAATGTTTATACACGTTATGTTAAGAAGATAGAAATTGAACTTAAAAATAAATTTATAATAAATTTAAAAAGTTATTTTCTTTAAAAAGATTAAAAGGAGTGATTTTATGTCACAAAACTATAAAAAGCCTAGCAAAGACGAATTAAAGGAAAAGCTTAATGAATTGCAGTATAAGGTTACTCAAGAAAATGCAACAGAAAGACCTTTCAATAATACTTACGACAAGCATTTTGAAAAGGGAATATATGTAGATATTGTTTCGGGTGAACCCCTATTTGCTTCTACGTATAAATTTAATTCTGGCTGTGGCTGGCCTGCATTTTCAAGGCCTATAAGTAGAGAGTTTATAGAAGAAAAGGCTGATTTTAGTCACAATATGCATAGAATTGAAGTTAGAAGTAAGCATGGAGATTCTCATCTTGGTCATGTTTTTAATGATGGTCCTATAGAAGAAGGCGGATTAAGGTATTGTATCAATTCTGCTGCATTAAAGTTTATTCCGCTTGATAAAATGAAAGAAGAAGGGTATGAGGAATATATTTCTTTGGTAGAGAATAACAACAATTAGGTAGAGTTAAATTAATAACTCTACTATTTGGTAATTAAAGTTTATTTTATTTATGTTTTACCTTGAATATTTCACCAACACTTACAATACTTATATGTAGTATATCAGTTAAAGTTTTAAGACTCCTAAGGTTATTTATATGCTTAATATTATTTTTACTAACTAACTTTTCAATCATTTCAATTATATCTTTTTTTTCATCAAAATTTAGAAGGAGATTTTTATTTAAACATTCTCTATTAATATAAGTTAAAGTAGTCCATATCTGATCTTCTGATATATTATTTATATCCATTAAAGCCCAGGTAAAATCTTTTCTTCTTGTGTTTTTAGGGTAGGCTGCCTTAAGAAACCTTATAAAATTATTCTCTGGCTTTGGATCCTTTTCTTTAACATATTTTCCAAGTTGTGATTTAAGATTGTTTTTCAGGTACATCAATGTATTTGGCTTTACTAAATCCTTTAAATTTTCTATATGTTCATAAATATAACTATATGTAGCTTTAAGCTGTTCTTCATTTACATTTTTCTTTTTAAGTATCATTGTTATATCAATGTATTCTAGAATATTCTTCTTGCAATTAAGCTCTTTATTGTACAGCCTCTCCCAAATTTCAGCTGCAGTTAATCCTTCAAAATCCATGTTATCTAATAATATTTCTTTATTCATATGTGCTCCTTACCTTTTTTAATTTGTTAGTTCTTATATTGTATCACAAATTTTATAATTAAATTGATAAAAATTGTGATACAATATGGTTGTTATTAGTCAGAATTACTTAGTGCCCTTGAGGTAAATAAATTCAAAAGTATATTTAGAAATTACTATTGACAATAAATGAATGATCGTTTATCATACAAATATAGACAGAGGTGGTCAGATGAGAAAAAAAGATGATGAAAAAGAAAAAAGTATAAAAGAAGCAGTAATAAAGCTAATACTTGAAGAAGGTTTTCATGGTACTTCTATTTCAAAAATTGCTAAAGCGGCAGGAGTTTCTCCAGCAACGGTATATATATATTATGAAAACAAAGAAACCATGCTGCAGGATATTTATCGTGAGTACTCAGAAGAAATTTTCAATTATCTTTTAAAGAGAGTGCATAAAGAGATGGAAGGTCAAAAACTTATAGAAATACTTGTGAGAAGTTATTATACCTATATTCAGGAACATGAAGAAATTTTTCACTTCGTAGATCAGTTTTCAAATTGTCCATCATTAGCGAGTAGTTGTTCAAGAGCAAAAGGTGTCTGCAATATTAATAATTTCATAGATGAGATAAAAAAAAGTAATATTATTAAAGATTATAATAATGATAATTTATTAGCAATTATATTTTATCCAGTAAAAGCAATTGCAGTTAATAGATGCAAAAGTGAAGCAGAAAGAGACGAGTTACTCCAAGAAATGATTAAAATTATACAGGATGCTTTGCTAAAATAGAAAAACTAAAAGCGAGACAATTTTGTGAAAGCTATTATCATAAAATTTTCTCGCCATAATTGAATAAATAATTAAACGAACGTTCACTTATAAAAGTTCGTAATGGAAGGATGAATATTATGATGAGTTTTAACGAAAACAACAAAGAAGGAATGGTTATTCCTATATCTGATATAGTTTTATTACCAGGCGTAACTTCTATACTTAAAGTAAGCAGGCTTGGTGAAGAGCAAATTAGAAATTTACTAAAGGAAGATGGTGAAAATATTGCCTTGTCCCTAAAGCAAAACTTTAATAAAAAAGAATTAAAAGAAGAAGATTTTTACAAAGTGGGTGTTTCCTTTAAAGTTAATGAAGTGGAGAAAACAGAAAAGGGCTACCAGCTTAAGGTTAAAGTTTTAGATAGGGTTGAAATAAAAAGCCTTAGTATTCAAAATAATTTTATACATGCTGAATATGATATTTTCCCTGATAATATTGATCTCTATGAAAAGAATCAGGAAGAAATGCTAGGATATTTGAAAAAAGTTACCTATGAAATAAGTGAAAAATTCCAAGGCTCAGAAAGGTATATGAAGGTAATTGAGGAGATAAGAGATTTAAATTCACTTATGGTACACCTATCTCAATTTATGCCTATATCAAATGCTGAAAAGTATGATTTGCTTGAAACACAATCATTAAAAGATAGAAGCTTAAAGTTTATGGACTATCTTCTAAAGCAAAAAGAAACTCTTGAATTGCAGCTTCAGATGGCAGAAAAGGTTTCTAAAAAGAACAACAAATATTATAGAGAATCAATGCTTAGAGAACAATTGAAAATTATTCAAGAGGAACTAAATGAGGGTAAGGGAGAAAATGATAAAAAAGGTAAAGATTATTTAAACAAAATTGAAGAAGCTCAAATGCCGCCGGATATAAAGAATGCTGCTCTTGATGAATTAGATAAATTACAGTCGCAAAGTCCTAATAGTTCAGATTATAATGTTATACGTAATTACTTGGATTTATTAGTACAATTGCCTTGGAAAAAGAGTGAAACAAAGCCTATTAATTTAGGGGAGGCAAGACGAATTTTAGATGATGCCCATTATGGACTGTCCAAAGTTAAGGATAGAATAATACAGCATTTAGCTGTAATGCAGCTAAAAAAAGATAAGAAGGGTTCTATTCTATTACTTGTAGGACCTCCTGGAACAGGAAAGACAAGTTTAGGTAAAAGTATTGCAGAAGCTCTTGACAGAAAGTATATTCGTTTGAGTTTAGGTGGAATTAGAGACGAAGCAGAAATTAGAGGACATAGAAGAACTTATGTTGGAGCTATGCCTGGAAGAATTATTCAAAGCATTAAAAAAGCAGGGGAAAGTAATCCTGTTATGATTCTAGATGAAGTGGATAAGCTGATGACTGGTGGTTATAGTGGAGACCCTGCTAGTGCTCTTTTAGAGGTACTTGATCCAGAACAAAACAATAGCTTTACAGATCATTATTTAGATCTACCATATGATTTGTCAGAGGTTTTCTTTATTGCTACAGCCAACTCCCTTGAAAGTATTCCTGCTCCATTATTGGACAGAATGGAAGTTATTCAAATTTCAAGTTATACAATAAATGAAAAGTTCCATATTGGAAAAAATCATTTAGTGCCTGAAGTTCTTGAAGACCATGGATTAACAGAAAAACAATTGGTGATTGAAGATTATGTGCTTCAAAAAGTAATTAGTGAGTATACTCTAGAAGCTGGAGTTAGAGGACTAAAAAAACAACTGGCTGCCCTTGCTAGAGTAACTTCTGAGAAAATAGTATCTAATACAGTAGAATTGCCATACAAAATTACTGTAGATCAATTAGAGGAATTATTAGGTAAGCAGGTTTCAAGACATGATAAAGCTCAATTAGATAATCCGCCTGGAGTTGTAACAGGACTAGCATGGACTCCTGTTGGAGGAGAAATACTTTTCATTGAAGCTACTGATATGTCAGGAAGTGGACAAGTTATCCTAACAGGTAAATTAGGCGATGTTATGAAGGAATCAGCGAGAATTTCCTTAAGCTTGTTAAAGTCAAGACTGCCAATGAATTCAATTAATTTTAAGGAAAGAGATTTACACATTCATGTTCCATCGGGGTCCGTTCCTAAGGATGGTCCATCCGCAGGTATTACATTATTTACTGCCCTTGCTTCCTTAGTCACAGGTATTAAGGTAGATTCTAAAATTGCAATGACAGGAGAAATAACTTTAAGAGGTGCAGTACTACCAATAGGTGGATTAAAAGAAAAATTATTAGGAGCTCAAAGAGCTGGTATAACAAAGGTATTAATTCCAAAGGATAATGTAGTTGACCTTAAGGATGTGCCTGAAGAAGTGAAGAATCAGCTTACAATTATACCTGTTGAGACTATAGAAGATGTGCTTAAAGAAACTTTAGATATTTCTTTACCTAGAATAGAGCGTATGTTTAATCAGAAGGAAGTTATAGGATTTAAAGAATCTATAGGAGTATAATTAGAAATTTTTTCTTCGCAAGTACCTCAGGAGCAAGATTTTCCTTGATGCTAAGTAGAGTAAAATAGTAGAACTGGAAAGTATTAAAATAAAGGGATTTTGAGATTCATGGGCAGAAAACCCAATCTCCAAAATCCCTTATTTTTGATGTCTTATGGATTAAAATGCACTTAACAAATTGGAAAATAATTTAGATAGTACAAAAGTTAAAAGTGAAGTCAATTTCCTAGAAGATTCAAACATAATAATCAAAAAATACAGAATTTTCTTGAATTTTCTACAAATTAGTTGTATAATTACTCTAAATTATTTTATAGACAATTCATTTAAAAACTTATAGGGAGTGGTTTAAATGACTTCAAATGGAAATAATAGTATTTTTTCAACAAAGATTCAGTTATTATGTTTTCTCGCATTTATGATATGTCCTGTAGGATGGTTAGGTATTCTTTATAGTGGAGGTATATGTAAAGATCTTGGTGATATATTAAAAATATTGATTTCTCCATATGTTGATATCTATATTGTAGTTTGCATTTGTGCCATCTTATTTATTATTAGACGTAAAATAAGTAAAGTAATGGAATATATTAAAGAACCATCCAGCCAGGAATTAATTGAAGTTCAGAGTGTTATTAGCTCAATTCCAGCGATATTCATTGTTTCTGATATTATTTGGACAATAACAGGATCTATTGTATGCTTAACTGTTCTAGGTACAAGCTCCACTAACTTTATCATTGGAGTGTCTTTAGGAATCCCCTTCAGTATACTTTTTGGAATACCATTTTTTGTAATCATTACAAGAATAGTAGAAAAATTTTCACAAGATATTGATATAAATAATCAACTTATAAATAGATCCTCAATCTCAGTAAAACTAACCTTTGTCGTTGTATGCAATATTTTAGGCAGCATCCTTCTAATAGTGGCTTATGCTATTTCACTTATTGTTAATGGATTAACTGAACATTTTGTGTTAAACCTGGCAGCATTAGCTCTAGTAACAGCCCCTATTTCTGTTATCGATATTATATTATCAAGCAATCAAATTATCAGGCCAATAAAGACAGTTTTACAATCGCTAAGTAATATTTCCGATGGAGATGGAGATATGACTAAGCGAATTATTATTTCAAATAGGGATGAGATAGGCTTATTAGCCAAAGAATTTAATAAATTCATTAATAACAACCAACTTTTAATAAAACAAATTAGAGGTTTCTCAATCCATGTAGCAAACTCATCAAAGGAGATGACAAACAATATTAACGAATTGAACACTATATTTAATCAAACGGTTTCTTCCATTAGTGAAGTGGCTAACGGTGCAGAAACGCAGTCAAAAAAGATTGAGAATGCATCTTTATTCACAGAAGAGATTGCTGAAAGTATTCAACAGGTGGCTGCAAATACAAATATAATGGCTAAGGTCTCCGAAACAACCTCCATTTCGGCTGAAAATGGCGAAAGTTCCGTTGAAATAGCCGTTAGGAAAATGAATGAAATTGAAGAGAAAGTAAGTACTACTTCACAGCTAATGGCTAAATTAGGTGAACGAACTGCTGAGATAGGTCAAATTACTGATACAATAACTAATATTTCCGTGCAGACAAATCTGTTAGCTCTAAATGCTGCGATTGAAGCTGCCCGAGCAGGAGAACAAGGTCGCGGATTTGCGGTTGTCGCTGGTGAAGTTAGAAATTTAGCAGAACAGTCGTTGATTGCTGCAAGCAACATTTCGAAATTAATTAGTGGCATTCAAAAAGATACCGACATGGCACTTTCAGCAATGGCCGATAGTACCCTTGAAGTAAAAAATGGCAATGAGGTTGTTAGTGTTGTGGGAGCAACGTTCAAAGATATTGTAATTGGCGTATCCGAAATAACAAGTCAGATAAAAGACATCTCATCTTCAGTTCAGCATATAGCTGATGGTAGTAAGAAGGTTGTGTCATCTATTATAAGTGTTGATGAAATTATAAAAGACTCTGTATTACAAGTTCAAAATGTATTAGCAACGACCCAAAAAGAGTCTGCTTCCATG
Source organism: Clostridium thailandense (assembly GCF_019207025.1). GTDB lineage: Bacteria > Bacillota > Clostridia > Clostridiales > Clostridiaceae > Clostridium_AM > Clostridium_AM thailandense. The sequence continues at coordinate 85,449 of NZ_JAEEGC010000018.1, forward strand.
GAAGAAATTACATTATTCAGTAAAGAACTAACTGAAATGACAAATAATCTAGAACTATCCGTACAAAAATTTAAAGTATAAGCAGCTTCAAATGTTAAGTAGAGATAGGAGATTCCATGTACTGTATGATAGAGTGTATCGAAAAGACATATTAGAAAAGGTATTTTATAAAGATGCTGAATATAATGTGTAACAATTTCATAATCTTTAAATAATATTAGAAAACCAGCAATAGCATTATTATATAAATGAATAATGCTATTGCAATTTTATTGGAGGATATGCTTATGAACAGTATTATTGATAATATTGGAAAGCTGATTACCAGTTTTCAAGATAAAATTACTGAAATTCAAGTACTGGTGAGTAGAAGTCTTAAGATTGTAACAGGCATTATAGTAGCTTTTCTAATCATCTATGTTATCAGAGAGTGTTTAAGTTGGCGTATGCAAATCAAGCTGCAAAAGCAGAATGAAGAACTTCTTAAAAGGATGAACAGAATTATTGACTTATTGGAAAGAAATTTAAAAATTAAGTAGAGCTTTTGGCCTTGGCTTCTATAATTGTCTTCTTTATTTTTGATGGTTTATAGGTTAAAATTAAGTTGTCTTATAAATATTAATTTTGTAGGATTAATATAAAAGATAGGTTGAGTCTTTTTTTTCTTAAGTAGAGGACATAGTGAAAGGAGAATAATTATGACGTGGTTATTTAATAAAAAATCAATTGCAACAACAGCTTTAGCATTATCTTTAATGTTTGCTGGTGGTTGTTCAAATGCATCTAATAAATCGGAAAATAATTTAGATAGTACAAAAGCTAAAAATGAAGCCAATTCTCAAGTTAATTCGGTTACAACTTCAGAGAATACAACTGCTGCAAACAATTCTAATAGTACAAATAAGTCAGAAGATAATAGTAAGTCAAATGGAACTCCTGAAAATACACCTAAAGAAAAAACAAGTTCTTCTAGCAGTAATGTGAAAGATAAAGCTTCTTCAGAACAGAACATTACTGAAAAAGTTAAAAATTACATTATTAATGGGCAGGGAAATAAACCAGAGGCACTAAAAATAAATTGGAGTAAAACATTTCTAGATAAAGTTGATGTTGAAAGTTTATATAAGAAATATATAGCTAATGGAGGCCGTGCTGATGATTTAGAGAGTTTTGCCAGCTATATGACTTTAAATGCCCCTATTCCTGCTAACTGGCAAGAATTATTTGAAAAAGACTTATATGACACTTATGGGGAAAAGGTTGTTAGATTGGAACATTTGCAAGATGATTTATATCAAGCCTATATTGTGAAAAATGGTTCTGAGGTGCCTTATGTTGCAGTTTCAGCAAGGACCGGCTATTATCACGGATAGTCATTTAAGTAGGTAAATTCTATATAGAATTTTCAATGCTGTATTAGCAAAGGAGGAAGAAATTATGAGTGGTATATTTAAGGCATACGATATAAGGGGTATCTACAACAAAGAATTTAGTAGGGACGATGTGTACAGGATAGGATATTTTATACCTAGACTACTAAAAGCTGATAAAGTGCTAGTAGGACGCGACTGCAGGGTGTCTTCGGAAGAGGTATTCGAATACCTTTCAAAGGGTATAACTGACAGTGGGGCAGATGTTTATAACATAGGATTATCTACGACTCCAATGGTTTATTTTGCAACAGCCAGGCATGGATTTGATGCGTCGATACAGATAACCGCATCTCATAACCCTAAAGAATATAATGGGCTTAAGATTTCCAGAACAGGTGCCCTGCCCGTTGGAATTGATTCAGGTCTTGCTGAGCTTGAGAGCATGGTAAGAAATAATAAAGTAGAAGTGACAGGTAAAAAAGGGAAGGTAGTAGATTTTAAAATAAGGGAGGAATACATTGATTTTCAAAGAATATACATGCCAGACCTTTCAAATCTTTCCATAGCAATTGACTGCTCTAATGGTATGACTTCTTTGATTATAAAAGATATATTGGGAACATCACCAAATTACATATTTAATACATTGGATGGTACGTTTCCGAACCATGAACCCAATCCTCTAGACGAAAAAAATGTAGTAGATCTCCAAAAAGAAGTAGTTGAAAATAAATGTGATGCAGGGATTATATACGATGGTGATGGGGATAGAGTTGTTTTTGTTGATGAGAAGGGGAGATTTATTCCACCGGATATTATGATTGCTGTAATTGGCATGTACTACCTCGAAAGGGAAAAGGGTAATGTTCTTTGTGATATCAGAACATCAAAGGCAGTTTCGGAATGCATAACGAAATTAGGGGGAACGCCTCATATGTGGAAAGTGGGACATGCTTTTGCAAAGGTAAAGCTTAGAGAGATAAAGGGTATCTTTGGGGGAGAGCTTGCAGGACATTACTACTTCCGGGACTTCTTCAACTGTGACTCTGGAATTTTTGCAAGCCTTATATCATTGAATGTAATAAGCAGATTAAAAAAAGAAGGAAGGCTTTTTTCTGAATTGGTTGATTCCATAAGGAAATATCCTAATTCAGGAGAGGTCAATTTTCGAATAGAACAAAAAGATGAAGCAATGGAAAGATTAAAAGATGAATTCACACAAAGGGAAATACCGACAGCAGTCTACGACTTTGATGGCTACAGGATAGAATTTAAAGACTGGTGGTTTAATGTGAGAATGTCCAATACTGAGCCCTATCTTAGGCTGGTGGTTGAAGCAAACAGCGAAGACTTGCTTGAGAAAAAGCTATCTGAACTTAAAAGTATACTTGGAGAGTTTAAGTAAATATAGTATGTGTTTTAGATATAGATCCTCACGGCCGAA
>NZ_JAEEGC010000180.1 GCF_019207025.1 Clostridium thailandense
AACCAATCAAATCGTCTAAGCTTTTTCAAAAATATGAGCTAAGACTTGTAGCAAAAGTATTTAAATGTGTCTTCCAGAATGTAAATATATCCCTGCGTGTAAGTTAAGTGTCTGGTGTGGTTATCTATATTTTAGGCATATGACTTTAAATAAAGGAGAAAAATTATGATTGTTGATAGCTATAAGATAAACAATTATAAAATAATAGCAAAAAATTTTTATAAGGAACGTTTATTAGATAAAGCCCTAAGTTTTTATGAGAAAGCATATAATTCTCAAGGTGGAAGATTAGATACTGAGCTTTTACTTGATATGGCATTGATTTTTGATGAAATGGATAAATATGATTTAGCAGAACAAAAGTATAGGGAAATATTAATTATAAATCCCAAGGATGAAAGAGCCTATTATGGGATAGCCATTATATATGATAATATGAAACAATATCATGAAGCTATAAATTATTATAAAGAGGCTATAAATATAAATTCAAAGTATAATAGAGCATACTTTTTTTTAGCAGGGGCCTATGATGAAGTAGGAGAAAAAGATAAAGCAATTGAATGTTATAAAAGGGTCTTAGAGATGGATGATAAAGATTTTTGGGCATATACAAATTTAAGTTCTATATATGAGGAATTGGGAAATTATAATGAAGCACTTAAAAATATAAACAACAGTTTACTAGTAGATCCCAATCATTATCTAGCATTGTTTAACAAAGCTGTAATTTTAGGAAGAATAAATGATTTAGGGGAGGCTGAAAAATATTATAAGCTTTCAATAGAAGAAAATGAGAATTATCCGTACAGTTATCTGAATTTAGCCATCATTTATAAAGATAGAAAGCAATATAAAAGTGCTATCGATATTATAAGCAAGGGGATAGAAAATAATGAAGATACTGAATTCTTATATTATAATAGAGCATGTTATTATGTTCATCTTAATAGTTTAAGTAAAGCTGTAGAGGATTTAAAAAAGGCTGTTGAACTTTATCCTGATTTTATAAAGTATATAAAATCAGATGAAGAGTTAGAGCCTATAAAACAATATTTTTAAGATATAGATATAAAAAATTATATAATAAGGTTAGAATAAATTTGATAAGGTACATATAGCATAAATAGTTCATATACTACTATCAAATAATGTAGATAGAATTAAGGAAAAATTTAAGATGTGGACACAAAACATACTTGAATTTATTTTTATACTATTTATTTTAACAATACCTCCAACTATTGTTATTCTAGTAGTATACGATTCGAGGGAAATATTAAATAGATTAAGGAATTTGAAATAGTAAAGGATGATTTTATAAATGGGATTTAGAGATATTCTAATATCCCGTTTTATTTTGAAATTATTTCACAATATAAGACTCTTATTAGGGGAAAAGTTAGCTTCTATTAAATTTTAGATTTCAAATCATTTAATTTAATTATTCATTTAATTTGATTTAAAAAATAATTAAATGAGTGTAAAGTCGGAAATATAAACTACGATTAATATATTGTACCTAGTTTGAAAAGTTATAGGAGTGTGACAATATGAAGAAGAGAAATTTAAAATTAATAGTATTAACAATTACTATAGCTACGTTCCTTTCATCTAATATTACTGTATTTGCAAAATCAAATCAATTAGGGAAGAATGAAGTTACTTCTAACCAAAAGGAAAGCACTAGTCAAAAAGGAAATAGTGGTCAAAAGAATGAAAAATCTAAGAAAGAAATTTTAATAATATCTCATAGATTGGATAGTATTGAAATTTCTCTAAAAGGTATTCTTAAAAAATTAAATGCATATACAAATGGAACTGCTACAACTGATCAAGGCAGTGATGGTACTCAAACTAGCACCGATATAACAAGTAGTGATGGTACTCAGACTGGAACCGATATAACAAGTAGTGATGGTATTCAGACTAGTACTGATACAACAAGCAGTGATGGTACCCAGACTGGAACAGATACACAAATTAGTACCACAACAGAAACAACAGCAGATGCAAGCACTAGTGGAGAGATTGCTGAAAATCCAGATACAACTAATACAACATTAAACGGAGATACAGAAGATTTAAGCGATGATTTTGAAAATGAATACAATGAAGAAGATGCAGGAGTATATAATAGCTTTTATGGAAAATTAAATGCTGTTAATAATAGGCTTAATACTGTAGAAGGACAGATAAGCCGAATTAATAGTTCTGATAGTGCAGATTTAACACAGTTAAATGATAGAATATCTAAATTAAGAGAACAAGTGAAAGCTGCAATGGATACTTTGATAAATACACAAAATCAGAATGTAAAGAAAATAGAAGAGCAATCCAATAAGAAGAAAATGGAGGACCAAAAGATAAGTCTAGATAAAAAGACTTGGAAAATTCATTTTACTAAAGCGTTAAATGAAGATACAGTTAACTCAAAAAATATCATGATTGTTGATTCAAGTAATAATGTAGTAGATGTAGATATATCTTATGATAAAGCAAATCAGAATGTTGTAATTCAAGCAAATGATAGTTTTAAAAAGGGAGAGACATATACTATTTTAATTGGAGATGGAGTTCAATCTGTCGATGGCAAAAATTTGTCTAGACCTGTAGTGAAAAGTTTTATTGTAAATTAGATACTTATAAAAGCTTTACTTGTTAAGTTGATTTCATAAAATCTTAACAAGAAATTCATATAATCCCTTCAGAGGATAATGTCAAATATGTATATGCATAATATGTAAAAATTCAAGAATCACCTGTTGAACAGTAGCTCAGCAGGTGATTTTATGTTGATATGGAAGACTATCTTCTAGGAATATACATAATAATTAGGACTCCAATAAGAGCAACTATCCCACCAATAATGTCAAATTTATCAGGGACAACTTTATCAATTTTCCAACCCCACAGAATGGACAAAACAATAAAAATACCACCATAAGCAGCATATACTTTTCCAAAACCTGCGTTGAAAGATTGAAATGTAGGTACAATTCCATAGATAATTAAACATATAGCTCCTAAAAATCCATACCAGGGGCTTTTATTACCTCTTATCCATAACCAAACTAAGTATCCCCCGCCTATTTCAAATAGTCCTGCGAGAATAAAATATAATAATGATTTTATAATATTCAATTTCAATGTCTCCTAAGCTATATTTTTTAAAAATGAACTTACAAATTTTTAATTTAATAAGCAACTCATATTATAGTTGATGTTGATAAAAATGATAATCATTATCAATGTAATTATATATAAAGTTTCTTCTTATGGCAATAGTTTTATTTGAAATAATCTTAAATCCATAGTGTTTTAAATAAAAAGAACCAAGAATGAGTCATTAACACTTTTATTTTATAAGGTTTTTTAAAATTTATATTTCTATGGAAATTTTTTGAAAAATAAATAAATTTGTACTATAATAATACTTATAATACAAATAATGTAAAAATAATATTTTTTACTAGAAGCTTATTTGTAAGTTTCTAATATAAAATTCAGAGAGAAATTAGAAGGAGGAAACTTTGGTGAATAATATTAGTTTGGATAAGATAGGTTCGAGAGCAACTTATTACAATATCATCGATAAAAATAAGTTATATAATTCAATCCATTCTGACATAATTACCAACAAAGAAACATCAGAGCTTGATAAACAAGAACAAATAGAAAATAAAATAAGAAATGTATTAAGTAATTCAAAAGAAAATATAAAAAATACAGTACCAATTATAAAAAATGTAAACAAACAATTAATGCAGGACAATTTATTAATGAAAATAAAAATAGAGGGTATGAAGCAAAGTTGTAAAAATATAGCAGGATACTTTCAAAACTTACAAGATCAAACTAAAGATCAACGGATGTATAATCTTTTAAATGATATATCTAAAAGATTTATTGTAGAATTAGAAAATTCAAAGGGGGAATAGGACAAGTATATGTTAATTAACATTTGCGAAGATATAGAATTCCTAAAAAAACAATCTTCTGAAGGTGATATAAGTAAAAATCTGAATGCAAAGTGTACTAGCGGCACCTTAGAAAAGAACAATTTTAATAATGGCGAAAGTGGCTTATTTGAAGTTTTACAATCCTTAGAGGGAATAAATAACGAGGTTATAAAAAATAAAAACTTACTTAAAAGTGTTTTAGAAGAGGATTATGAAGTTAAGGGAAAGTGTATAGAAAAAATAAAAAGTATAATTAATGCATATGTAAAATTTTATGATTATGTAGATGGTATAAGATTTGACCTTGAAAAGATAGGTGACTGCAAAAGTAATGGTATATTAAATGGCATTAATAATATACTTGAATTTTTGGAAAAGGAGTTTTCTAGTATAGGAATTGTAATTCATAAGCCTAAAATAGGAATTGACAAGTTTGATAAGTTGAAGCATGAGTTGATTAAGACTAAGAAAGACTCTAACTTTGAAGATGATATAATAATTTTCGTAAAAAGGAAGGGGTTTTATTATAATGATAGGAACATAAGATTTGTTAGGATGGCTAAGGTAATAACTGTATTAAATTAGTTTTTTATCAAGGCATTGTACTAGCCTTGCTTCGCTAAATTTATTATATATTTTAATTTGAAGTAGGTGTTTTTATGGGTGAATTATTGGATTATTATAAAAATGGAATGCAATATTTTAGAGATGGAAATTTGAATAAGGCCTTTGATTATTTAAATATTGCGGTTACAGGGGGAATAGAAGCAGAGGAAATTAATAATGTCATGGCTTTAATTCTCATGTATAGAGGTGAATTCGAAGAAGCTTATAAATTTTTTATTATTAATAATAAAAAATTTAATAATAAGATTAGTGAAAAATATTTATTAGCTATAGATGAAATAAATAATTATATAAAAAGTCATAATGAAGCAGTAGATCTTTTAAAACAACATAGATGTAATGATGCATTAAATATTTTGCTTACAATTAGAAAAAGTGGTTTTAAAACAATAAATGATGACATTCTTATATGTTTGATATATTATATCAAAAGGGAATATAATAAGTGTAAAAAAATTTTAGCAGAAATTTATAACGTAAATAAGGATGAAATATTTTATTATGAGCTAAAAAGTTATTTAGATAAAAAAAATAGTTTTAGATTAAAACTTGCTATTGCTTCAATAGCTGCAATGGCAATTATGTTTTCCTCTATAACGATATCCAAAACTTATAAAAATGAACAGTATAGTCTATCTTCGATAGATGTTGCGGCCAAACCAATATCAAGTGTTGACACTTCAGAGTCCCAATATAAAGTTCTTGCAAGGTTAACAGATGATATTATGAAAGAAAATTTATATGATTTTGCGCAAAATGATAAAAAAATAGATATATCAAAATTAGATGATCAAAGTAAAAAAATGTATTATAACTTAAAAGAAAGTTATAGTAATAAAGCAGAAATATATTTTTATAAAATTGGATTAGATTTATATAGAAATGGTTCTTATAATAAAGCATATGAATATCTATCTATTGCTTATAATAACATGAAAGGATCATATTTAGATGAACATGTGATTTTTTTTGTTGCTAAGGCTGCAAAAGTAACTGGAAACAATGCACTTGACTATTACAGAGAGTATGTAAAAAAATATCCTAAAGGAGCATACATAGAAGAAAGTCTTTATGATCTATCAATTCTTGCCTATGCAAATAAAGATATAAAAGAATCCCAAAAATATGCATCAGTCTTAGCATATGAATATACTAATTCAATATATTATAATGATAGGATAAAATATATAATGGATAAAGATTAGAAGGGAAGAAGAATAAATTTATATAAACTAATTGGGCTGTCGTACTAATCAATAGTTCTAAGACTTTCTAAAATACTTCGCTAAGATTGATTAAAAAGTTTTTATATGTGCCTCCAGCTTTGGAAACATATCTCTTCGTATATATAAGTACGACACCCTATTAAAAATGTATTAAATACATTACTAGACCATATAATAGACAAATTCCAAGGAAAAAAGAATTGATTCTAAATCCAATTTTCTCCTTCTTATAGGCTATAGTATTTAGTATTATAGAAAAAACATTAAGAACAATGGCTAAAATTAATAAATAATATACATATTCCATTAAATTAGAATTCCACACCTTACGAACGGGTTCATCCTTTAATCTGTTCAAAAATGACTCAAAGGGTGGTCTAGCTCTGTCTACTAGTGATATAATAAAGAATGCTATAATCCATGTTGACAGATTTATACACATTATAACTCTTATATAAATAGACTGCATATTTTTCATAACTTCCTCCTAGTAAGATGGAACTTATTTAGCAAAATTTATTGTAAATATAGGTATAGTGTATTATATTAAAGTTTGAAAAGTTTTAGAATACGAAAAACATATATGTTTATTAGAAAATTAAAATTTTAGTTTTTAGGGGGGGATTTAGATGGTAAATAATTACACGGAAATTGCCATTGATAATATATTACCTGATGTTTTGAAAAAATATAACAATATATGTAAATGTCAAAAGTGTATTGATGATATAAAGGCAATAGCGTTAAATAACCTAAAACCCATATATACAGTCACTGAAAAAGGAAGTATATATGCGAGATTAAATGAGTTTAATACACAGTTTGTAACTGATGCTATCACTGAATTAGTTAGAGCTATTGAGATTGTTAGTGAGAGTCCACATCATAATTTAAAATAGAAAAAATATGAAAAATAGTGCATATAGTTGCACTATTTTTCACAGAATTTCTATTTATTTAATTTTAAAGCAATAGTTGTCCAAAAATCATTATTTTCTAAGCCGAGTCTCCATATAGCCACTCCTGGCAAGTTATAGTCATTCACAATATCAAGTTTATAACCTATGCTTGTACTATTTTCAAACCACACAGTATGATAAACACCAGAGTTATCCGTATAGTTAAAGTAAGGGCTTTTAGCGGAATCACTCCATTTGATGGAAACATTATATTGTGAAACTAAATTGTATAATTCTCTCATACTGTAGGCTTCAGCTTTTTGGCCGGTAGAAGGCCAATCATAGCCATAGGAAGCTATTCCTAGCATTATTTTTTCTTTTGGAATAACACTTAGTGCATAATTTACTACAGATTTAACCCAATTAATAGAAGCTATTGGTCCAGGACTTCCGCCAGCCCAATGTTCGTCATAAGTCATGATTACAATTTTATCTGCATATTTTGAAATTGCGGCGTAATCATAAGAGCCTGTCCAATTATCAGAGGTGCTATCTAATGTTTTTGATGGAACTGCTACTGTTACTTCAAATCCTTGTGGGTGAAGGGTATTGTAGAGTTCGCTCATAAAGGTTGTAAAGTAGTCTCTATCGTAGTAATAAGCACCTTCTATATCTATATTAACCCCTTTATAGTTATTTGTTTTTAAGGCAGAAACTATGTTATTAATTAAGTTTTTTCTATTAACACTACTTTCAAGCAAAGTCTTTGATACATTGCCATCAAAATTATTACTTATCATAGCTAGGGTTGAAATATTATTTTTATTTGCATAATTTATCTGATCTGATGGTGCAGTACCATTCATATTTCCATATCCATCAATATAATATGTATCAGTTGCAATTTCGTCTAGTAATGAGGAGTTATTTACTATAGAGTTATAAGAAGAATTATCTCCATCATAGTAATGTGTGCTATATCCTAAAACAGCTTTAGAAGGTTCAAATATTTTTTGCAATAATGAATCAGGTATAATAGAAGTTCCACCAAGTATTTTAATAGTAGAAATTGCTTGGGAGTTAGCATCTATTATAGATTTAGCTCGAGTATAAGCACCATTTGCTAATAAAATTGGAGAAGAATTCTTAGCTGCAGCAGCGGAGGCACTTAGTGCATCAGGGAAATTCTCGCCACTTGCAAAATAAACATTACTAAAATTTATATCTTTTGAAAACTCATTTATAATTGATAAGTTAGTGCTGTATCTATCAATGCCACTTAGTCTTTTTACATTGTTAAGTCCAGAAAGAGCAGCATCACTTATAACCCCTGTACCACCAGTCACATAGAAATTATTTATATTATTAGCATCTATATAGTCTTTTACACTAGATGGAAGTGAGTTTGATGCAGAAAACAGTATAGGCATTTGTTTTGAAGCGGCTATAGATGATGCTGATAAAGCATCAGGAAAATTTTCACCAGAGGAGATAAAAGCGCCATTTTTTGTTCCGATAAGTTCAGCTACTTTTATGCTGGTTTCGTATCTATCCTGACCCTGAAGTCGAGTACAGGATATTTTAAGAGAATTTAATGTATCTTCAATGTTTTTAGATATTACACCTGTACCACCAACTATAAAAACATTTTTTGTTTGCAATCTTTGTATTTCATTAAGAACAACATTATTTAATTTTTCTTTTTGTGTTAGAAGAATCGGAGCGTCATATTTTCGTGCCAAAGGTGCTGCAGAAAGTCCATCAGGAAAGTTTTCGCCAGAAACTAGCACCACATAGTCTGATTGATTCCAGCTATCTTGTGATGTTTTTACAGAAGTTTCATATCTGTCATTTCCTGCAAGCCTTATTGTGGAAGATGCCAAAACTTTTGACTGCATAAATAAAAAACTAAATAAAAGTGAGCATAACAGAATAAAGCAATTCTTTTTATTTAACATTTCTTGTCTCCTTATAATAAATTAAATTTCTATATTAATAAATAAACATTCCACATGGGGGAGTATATAATTTATTATGGTAGAAATTTAAATATAATTCCACAAGTATATAAAGGTACAAATGTTAAAGCGTACCTTTATATACTTGAAAGTATTTAAGTACGGATTTCATAAAAGGTATTTAAATATACTTATAATAATAGTAGAATATATAGAAGAAATATTATTAAATAAATGCATATGAAAAAGACCTTGGGGAAGGAGTTTAAAATGTTAGTAGAATATAATAAGTTACAAAACGGAACAGATGTAAGAGGAGTTGCTATTGCTAATCCTGAAAGGCAAGTTAATTTAACAGTTGAATCTGTAAGATTTATAGCCTATGGCTTTATAAAGTGGTTAGAAAACAAAACCAAAATAGATTCTAGTAAATTAAAAATAGCTATAGGAATGGATTCTAGATTATCAGGACCAGATTTAAAGAATTCTATTATTGAGGTTTTAATTAAACAGGGCTGTAAAGTATACGATTGCAGTATGTGTACAACTCCAGCAATGTTTATGACTACAGTGCTGGAAGAAAATAAATGTCATGGAGCTATAATGATAACTGCTAGTCATCTTCCTTACTACTATAATGGACTAAAATTCTTTACAAATAAAGGTGGATGTGAAAAAGAAGATATAAAAAATATTGTATCTATTGCATCAGAAGAAAAGATTACAACAGTAGAAAACGAGGGAGAGATTTTTAAAGTTGATTTTATTGATATCTACTCTAAATTATTGGTTAATATAATTCGAGAAGGCGCTTCCTCAAAGAAAAATTATGACAAGCCTTTATTAGGATTTAAGATTATAGTTGACGCTGGTAATGGTGCAGGAGGATTTTTTGCAGATAAAGTTTTAAGGGTTTTAGGAGCGGATACTACTGGAAGTCAGTTTATAGAACCAGATGGCACATTTCCTAATCATATTCCTAATCCAGAAGATAAAGAGGCTATGGAATCTATTAGAAATGCTGTATTAAAAAACAAAGCTGATTTAGGAATAATTTTTGATACTGATGTAGATAGAGCTGCTATCGTAGACTCAAATGGAATGGAAATAAATAAAAATTCTTTAATAGCTTTAATTTCTTCTATTATTTTAGAAGAGCATCCTGCTTCTATAATAGTAACTGATTCTGTAACTTCCACTGGCTTAGCTGAATTCATTAATGGCTTAGGCGGAATTCATCATAGATTTAAAAGAGGATATAAAAACGTTATAAACGAAGCTATAAGATTAAATAATGAAGGGAAAGAATCGTATTTAGCTATTGAGACATCAGGACATGCGGCACTTAAAGAAAATTATTTTCTAGATGATGGAGCATATTTAATATCTAAGATACTAATTAAAATGGCAAAGCTAAATGAGGAAGGTAAGAAACTTGAAAGTTTAATTAGAGATTTAAAAACTCCGTGTGAAAGTTCAGATTTCAGACTTAAAATTAAAAATGATAACTTTAGAGAGTATGGATCAGTAATAATAAATGATCTAGAAGCCTATGTTAAAGAGATAGATGGTTTTAATATAGTGCCTAACAATTATGAGGGAATCAGGGTAGAGTGTGATAAACAGAATGGAGAAGGATGGTTTTTATTAAGATTATCGTTACATGAACCTGTTTTAGCCTTAAATATAGAATCCGATATAGAGAATGGAACTAAAACAATTATAAATAAATTAATTATATTTTTAAGTAAATATAGTGAATTAGATATAAGCAGTGTAGAAAATTATTAAAGAAGGCTGAAGAGGCTGCTTAATTAACTAAAAAGTTATTGAAAATGGGGCTGTCGTACTTAGGTAATTGCGACAGCCCCATTCTTATCCTTTTAATTTAAATATGAATAGGCCAAATATCATTATGAAAATGCCTATAAGTTTTGTAAAATCAAATTTAATTTGAGGACTGCCAAATAATCCGAAGGTATCAATTATGGTACAGATTATTAATTGACTAATTATAATAAGTGATACTGAGAAGGTTGGACCTAATAGTGTTATTCCTTTCATGGTACAAAAAACTATTATTACACCAAAAACTCCTCCAATCCAATAAAGCTTATTTACTTCGACTATTCTGCTAATGTTTCCTTTAGCGAAAATAGATATTATACATAAAGAAAAAGCTAATCCAACGGCATGTACAATAGCAGTTGTTTCCCATAAGCCAACTTTATCACTTAAACGTGTGTTAAAAATTCCTTGAAAGCTTATTAAAATCCCACCTAGTATTGAAAGTATTGCACCAATCATATATTTTCTCCTTTAAAAATTAAGATTACTTAGTTTATAAATGTAATATTTATTCATACATATTACCACCAGATAATTCTTCTAACTTACCTACATTTTTTATAATTATTGTATTGCCCCTCTTTTCAATAATATCCTTAGAAACAAATTCATTAATAACCCTACATAAATGTCTATAACTGGTTCCAAGTAAAGTAGCTAATTCAGTAAACTTTGAAGTTTTTATTTCGCTAATACTAGTAGAATTGTTTTCATCGAAGCTTATGGATAGAAGATAACTTGCAAATCTACTTTCTAACGGATGTAAAAGGTTTATTGAAGCCGAGTTTGAAATAGCATACAACTTTTGACCAAGATTTTTTATCACAAATCTTAAAAATTTAGAATCATCATATGCATATTTAAGAAGGTTGCTTATTTTTATGCCTATAATTATAGACTCATTCACAGATTCTACATTACATTGTATTTTATGGTTTGTTAGAAATTCTAGATCTCCAAGGATATTCAATGGTTTATTAAATCTTAGTAATATGGATTTACCATTATCATGTAACGTATAGACTTTAAGTTTTCCTCTTACGAGAAAATACATATAGTTCATTTCACTGCTTTTAGAACAAACAAGTTCTCCTTTACTAAAACTGAAGAGTTCCATGTATTGAATCATTTCCTTTTCAAATATAGAACTTAGATCATACTTTTCTATATATGAAAGCATCATATCTAGATTATTAATTCGTTTCATGTTTACCTCCAATATTATAAAATGTAATTTGTAATAATAAAAAACATAGAATACAATTAGTATAAATGAGTAACTGAAATAAAAAAAGGACATATGTCATATTAAGCTCATTTTATATTATTTACAAGTCTAAACTTTATAAATAAAAATAGTTAAAAAGCGTGAGGTAGCATATGGAAATAAATATTATAGAGGTTAAAGGGTTAAGTAAATCCTTTGGAAAAAGATTGGTAGTAGATAATGTAAATTTAACTGTCAAAGAGGGAGATATATATGGATTTTTGGGTCAAAATGGATCCGGAAAAACTACTACTATTCGAATGTTGTTAAATCTTATACATCCAGACAATGGCAATATTAAATTAAATACATATGATTTGAAAAAAAATTTTCATAAGGCGATAGAGAAGGTTGGAGCCATTGTAGAAATGCCTAAGTTTTATAATTATTTGTCTGGGCGTAAAAATCTCGAACTTATGGCTAATTTAATACCTAACATAAAAGATGGAAAAGTAGATGAAGTTTTAGAGATGGTTGGCATGTTAAATAGAGCTAAGGATAAGGTGAAAACCTATTCTTTAGGTATGAGACAGAGGCTTGGTATTGCTAATGCTTTGCTAAATGACCCAAAGCTTATAATATTAGACGAACCAACAAATGGACTTGATCCACAGGGAATGAAAGAAATAAGGGATATGATATATAATTTGGCTGTGAAAAATAACATAACTTTTTTCATATCCACACATTTGCTCCATGAAGTAGAACAAGTTTGTAACAAGGTAGCTATTCTTCATCAAGGAAGGATACTGGCGGAAGGGAACGTTGCTGATATGCTTAATCTTGAATTGGAAATTATAGATGTTTACACACCTTCTCCAGATAGAATGATTGATATTATCAAAGATTGCGACTACATAAAGAGTTACGAAAAGCTGCCTAAATGTGTAAGAGTGAAAATGGAAAAAGGATTTAGTGCCAAATTAAATTATCTTTTGGCATTTAATAATTTGGAGGTTCAATACTTAATTCCACAAAGTCAGTCTCTGGAATCAGTCTTTATAAAACTTACAGGAGGAATGCAAATTGATTAATATATTAGTAAATGAAGTTTATAAACTGTTATCACGAAAAAAAATATATATTTTTATGGTCATACTATTCCTATTAGTTCTAATAATGACAATAAGTACTGTTATGACCAATAAGGCTTTTGGAACAGGGGGATTAGGCAACAATCAGACAATTACTCCGATGCAAACTAACGGTCAATCCTTTCCTGTTACCTTGCTTGATAGTATTATTAGTTTTACACTTCCAATTATGGTGGTAATACTAGTAGCAGATATTGTTACTGGAGAGTATGCAGAAGGTTCATTAAAACTACCACTCCTAAGACAAGTTTCACGCAAACAATTATTATTAGCAAAAGTAGGCGCTCTTCTTATTTCAATTATGATATTATTATTTTTTATCATGATATTAGGGTACGTATTTGGAGTAGCTATTCTAGGATGGGGAGATAAATTTTTATTAAAGGAAATAATACTTAGTTCAACCTATGGAATTTTGTTTACTTTATTTATTTATAGTTCCTCTATATTCCCATTGCTCTCTTTTGGTATGATAATTTTATTATTTTCTATTATTCTATCAAATGAAGGATCTGTAATAAGTACGGGTGTTGGAATATTTATTACATTAACTATAGTTAACGAAATGTTTTATAGGGTTTCCCCTTATTTGTTAAATCATTACTTTAATGTATATGATTTAATAAATTCAGGATCTGAGATTGAAAAAATGATTACAGCAATATTAGTCATATTTTTATATGGTATCGTATTTTATTTTGCAAGTTTAATCAGCTTTAAGAAAAAAGATATTTTAACCTAGTGATACAGTTTCCTCAATATTGGGTATTTATATATTTCAAAGCTAAAAATCCATATAAGTAAAACCAAAATAACCTTAAATTTAGTTAATACAATTTAAGGTTATTTTTTCTTGCTTTATGATTCCTAAATTTAATCTTACGAACTACTTGATACCAGTTATTTTACCTTTTAATGCTTTTAAACGTCCATTTACATAATTCATAAGTTCTGACCTATCGTCTTTTATTTCATTTGGAGCGTTAGAAACTATAGTTATAATGTCTAATTTACTTGCCTTTACTTCTTCACCAATTTGAAAAGCTAGGCACCTATTCTTTACTTTCCAATAAGTATTATTAAATTCAACTGCTTGCCTCTTGTTGTAGTAACCTTTTTCGACGCCAAACTGAAATAAATCTGCAGCTGATTCTAATTCTTCTAGATTGTCAGCTTCCAAAGTTTCATTGATAAGAGTCTGAAATGTTTTCATTTTAGCCCCCCTTTTCTTTATTAGGATAATAATATTTTAAACTTATAACATGGTTCATATACTGGAGTATATTGGTCATAATACCATTAATCTAGACAGTAACATTTATACCTTTTTTATTTGTTTTTGTCAATATATATTTTAAAAAGAAGATTTAAAAGGATTATTGTAAAGGATTTAGTTGACTTTTAGGTGATTTACTGGAAATTTAGAAAAATATGAGGTATTAAGGAAACTCATATTGTTATTTTAGATTTAATATTATATGCAGTTTGCTTAGAAATAGTAGCCAAATCTTTCTGCTCAGAATAAAGTAAAATAAAAAGCTATGTACAAAGGAGGGAAAATAGGTTGATATGGATACTGAGCAACTAAATATACTGGGAGCTCAATTAGCTTTTTTAGGTGATGGATTATTAGTTCTGGCAGCAGAAAAAGAAGCTGGTTTAGATCAGATAAAAGGAGCAAAGGAACAAGAAGAGCAAAAGCAAATAGCTACTGAATTAAATATATGTGGAAATTTTATAGTTTTATTAGGAGATACACTATCTCTTGTAGCAGGACAGCAAGAAGCACAAGAAACTTTTAAGAATTCCGATAAGGTTGATTGTATTACATTAGAAG
Source organism: Clostridium thailandense (assembly GCF_019207025.1). Taxonomy (GTDB): domain Bacteria; phylum Bacillota; class Clostridia; order Clostridiales; family Clostridiaceae; genus Clostridium_AM; species Clostridium_AM thailandense. The sequence continues at coordinate 14,719 of NZ_JAEEGC010000180.1, forward strand.
CTACACAAGATAATTTAACTGGAGGATGGTTGAATGTTATAGGAGATGTTTTGAATTATAGAGCAGCAATTTTAATAGCACAAGTACGCTAAATAATAATTTTTTTCTTTAAAAGGGGATGTCGCACTTAGATAAGCACGGCAGAAAGTAGACTTATTCTGCTTTTATTATCTTAAGTGAGACATCCCCTTTTGTATTGTATTTTATTGTAGAATTTTTTAAGTTTTACTTTATTATTATATAATTTAAGGAAAAATATAACAAAGTCTACTGTAATCATAATTTTTTATATATTAAATAACACTTGCTAATATAAAAATATTGTATTATAATGAATTGATTTATACGGAAAGAAGGAATGCAAATGAAAGACATAAAATTTAGTGATTTAGGACTTAGTGATGATATACTTAGGGCTATTGATGATATGGGATTTGAGGAGCCTTCTAATATACAGGCAGAAGTTATACCTGTTATTTTAGAGGGTTTTGATGTTATTGGGCAGGCTCAAACTGGTACGGGGAAAACACTTGCTTTTGGTGCGCCAGTTTTGAGTAAATTTATTGGTTCGGATAAAAAACCAACAAGTATTATATTGACTCCTACAAGAGAATTAGCTATACAGGTAAATGATGAATTAGTTCGTGTATCTAAACATTCTAGAATAAAACTTCTACCTGTTTATGGTGGTCAGCCTATTGAAAGACAGATAAAGGCTTTAAAAAGAGGAATAGATATGATCGTGGGAACCCCAGGAAGAGTTTTAGACTTAATAAGGAGAAACGTTATTGACTTAAGCAGCATAAAGTTTCTTATCCTTGATGAAGCAGATGAAATGCTTAATATGGGATTCATTGATGACATAGAAACTATTATAAAGGAATGTGGAGATGATAGACAGACTTTGCTATTCTCTGCAACGATGCCTAATGAAATTAAAAAATTGGCTAAAAGATATATGAAGGCAGATTCAAAACACATATCAATAGTAAAAAATGCAATGACAGTATCTACTATTAATCAATATTATTATGAAATAAAACATAAGGATAGATTTGAATCTTTATGTAGAATTCTCGATGTAGATGAACCTACAACTGCAATTATTTTTTGCAAGACTAAAAGAGGCGTGGATGAGTTAGTAGAATCTATGCAGGCAAGAGGATATAACGTAGAAGGTATGCATGGAGATATGAGCCAGAATCAAAGAATGAACACACTTAGAAAATTTAAAGAAGGAAATCTAGAGTTTCTTGTGGCAACAGATGTTGCAGCAAGAGGTATTGATGTTGAGGATGTAACTCATGTTATCAATTATGATTTGCCACAGGATACTGAATCATATGTTCACAGAATAGGTAGAACAGGAAGAGCAAACAAGGAAGGAATAGCATATACACTTGTTACTGCTAGAGAATATATGACTCTTAAGCAAATAGAAAAGGTTACAAAAAGCAAAATAAAGAGAAAAGAAATACCATCAATTGATGATATATTCCATTCAAAATATAAGAATATATTAAATAGAGTAAAAGAGACTTTAGATCAAGAAGACTATAAAAAGTTTGTTCCATTAGCAGCAGAGCTTGATGAAGAATTTAATCTTGTAGACGTAGCAGCAGCTTTAATGAATATAGTTTATGGTAAAGAAATAAGCTTTGATTATACAGAAAATAGTATTGGGGCAGCAGCTTCAGAACATGTTAGACTTTTCTTAACTGTTGGACGTATGGATAAAGTAAATCCAAAAATATTGCTGCAATTCTTTAATGAAAATGCAGACGTATATAGGGAAGATGTTGGAGATATAGATATACTTCAAAAGTTCACATTTGTTGATGTGGCTGAGCATGCAGTTAGTTCCATAATAAAGAATTGTTCAGGTAAAAGATTATGTGGAAGAAGATTAAACGTAGAAATATCTAAAGGTAAAAAATAGTTTGTATTGTAATTTAATTTTGAAAAGTTTTTTAAATTTAAAAAGGGGCTGCCGTACTTATAAGTGCGGCAGCCCCTTTAATTTTTAGATTATTTGTATTGTTGTTTTTTTAGGAAGTTTGCTTATAAACTTTGCATTTTCATTTGAAACTCTTAAACCGTAACCACTGTCGGACTTAGCAGAATAAAAAACATTCAATCCATTTATTTGAGTAAAGTCATTCATAGGAATTCCATTGAAATTCAAATTACTTCCGTTAAGTCCTAAGCTATAAACTCCTTTATCAATAATTCCAGAAAAAATATCAAAGGAATCTATTTGTTTCCACAAGTTGTTTGTTTTTTTATATATTTTACATGTATGATCTGAAGAGTTAACTAGTATATAATAATTGGTATTTGAGCTGAAACTCTCTGTTTCAATAGATAGTTGATGAATTTTTTCATTTGCGGGACTAAAACCATTTTTATCATCTACAGAAAAGTTATATGAATATTTCAATAAAGCTTCAGCCGTTTGGGGACCAAATATTCCATCTTCTTTTAAGGCGAGTTTTTTTTGAATTTCCATTACAGCTTTTTTAGTTTGAGGTCCAAATATGCCATCTGCCAATAGTTTTTTACCGAAATAAGAATTTAATGCTGTCTGTATATTCTTAATAACAGTTCCTCTATCACCAAGTTTTACACACTTTTTAGAGGATAAATTATAATTATATATTGATTGGTCTTTAATATTATTAACGGATGCTTGTTGGGCGTACACAATTTTATTTGATAAGGACATTCCTGCGGTAATAGATGCTATAACTAACATTTGTTTTGCATTTTTCATGTTATTTCTCCTTTGTATAAATTATGTTTTATTTGAATATATAATGAATCATGGGAAAAATTATGTAAAAAAGTTAGTTCACATTTTTTATATACGAATATAAAATTATTTATTAGGGGGTAGTTATAAAAAAATAATATATGGTTAAATAAAAAATACATATATATAATAAAAAAAGACCATCTCAGGTATAGTGTTAAGATAGTCTTTAGATATTTTAAAATATTTCAGTATGATTTAATGCATCTATAATAAGATTTAGAGGTAATCCAAGGAAATAACAGGTACTAATGGCAGCTAAGGCATCATAAACAATTGATTCATTAAAGGTATTAATTCTAACATTTTTTTCTATGCCTTTAAAATCTAATATAAAATTTAAACCGTACTGGGAATATCTTATATCCTTTGCTGTAAAATCTGCAGGATTATTTATACCATAGGTAATTGTGTCAGAAGATTTACTTTTAATTATTTTACTTAATAATGGATCATCTACATTAAATAGACCAAGACCACATATCTTAAAAAGCTTCAATATTGAATTCTTTTCACTTTTTCCATCAGAAAGATATTGATCTAAATCAGTAAATATTCTTATATCAAAATCGTACAAATTGACCGCATGATATTCTAAGGAGGTATTACTATATTCTTTTACTTGTATATTCTTTATGGTATCTATAGCTTTTGCACTGTATCCTAGATACTTTAATATTTCTTTTATCAAACGAGTCATAGTCTTTTTATCTTTACCACTTGTAATCCCAACAAAGTTAGGTTTATCTCCGACCTGAATCACATTATATGAAAATTTTTTTGACAATTGCTCCATTTATAATTCCTCCATTAAATCAATTGTTATATACACAACTACGGCCGAAAGTAGACTTACACTCCGGTATATGTTTCCAAGCTTCAGCACTATAAAAACTTTTTGTAAATCTAAAGCTTAGCATTTTGAAAATCTAAGAAGTCTTTATAAACTCGTGCCTCAAACATATAAAAACCTCTAAGATTTTCTAAAATGCTTCGCTAAGATTGACTAAAAAGTTTTTATATGTGCCTTCAGCTTTGAAAACATATACCTGCGTATAAGTCTACTTTCTGGTGTAGTTATCTATATTAAAAATAAAAATATGTTATTTTTAAATTAATCTTATATACTATTATTATAGTAAAAACTTTTGCGATGTTTATTGTTAATAATGCTTAAAATAGTGCAAAAGTTGTTTTGTTAAATAATAAGTAAGGAGTGTTCTATGAAAGAGAGTAGCGATATTTTAAATATAAAAAGAGGATATTTGAAGGAAGATTTTATCTTTTTTCATTTAAAGGATAAAAAGCAGATAGATTTTGAGTTCCATTATCATGACTTTAATAAAATTATAATATTTATATCTGGAAAGGTTACTTATTTAATAGAAGGTAAAGCCTATGAATTAAAACCCTGGGATATACTCTTTGTAAGTAGAAATGAAGTTCATAAGCCTTTTATAGATTCTACAGAAACCTATGAACGTATAGTTATATGGATAAATTCAAAGTTTTTAGAAAAGCATAATGTACAAGGAAATAATTTAATGACATGCTTTGAATTGGCATCAAGTCAAAAGTGTAGTCTTCTAAGGTCAAGCCCAGAACTATTACTAAATATAAAACAAAGCATGACGCAATTAGAAGAGGCTTACAGAGATACTGATTTTGGAAACTATGTATTGAAAAATGCTTTATTTCTGCAAATATTAGTGTATTTAAATAGGTTAGCCTTAAAAAGTGAAAATAGTAGTAGAAATAATGATATTAAATATGATGAGAATATAGATGCTATCTTAAGTTATATAAATAAAAACTTAAGTTCAGAATTGTCTTTAGATAAAATTTCAGAGAAGTTTTATATGAGTAAATATTATCTTATGCATAAATTTAAAAAGTATACAGGCTACACAATTTATAACTATATAATGCAAAAGAGAATTATAATGGCTAATAATCTAATAAAAAGTGGTAGACCTATAACGGAGGCATGTTTGGAATGTGGATTTGGTGATTATTCAAGCTTTTTAAAAGCTTTCAAAAAGATATTTGGTACATCACCAAAGGTGTATTATAAAACCTTAAAAGAGCTTGAATAATCATAAAAGAACTTCCTCGATCACTATATTAGACGTAACACATTGAAGATCCGCTTCAAAATTTTTAATTTTAGAGTCCCTACGAATATAAGGTGCTAGGCGTGTGATTATGTACCTAGGGTAGTAGGAACTCTATATAAATTATAAGTATAATACGTATCTTAACATAAGCCAGTAGTGACAAAAGCTGCCTAAAAGTACGAAGATGTGAAATATTTCGTGGAAACCAAAGTTCTTTAAGTTAATTTTAGGCCATTTTGTAGCATAAATTAGACCTCCTATAGTGTAGGCAATTCCTCCAGCGAATAGCCAGCCCATTGCTCCAGAAGAAAAAACGTGTGCTAATGGATATATAGCTACGATTACTAGCCATCCCATAAAAATATAAAAAAGTGTAGATATCCATCTTGGAGCACTAAACCAAAAGTTTTTTATTAAAATTCCTATGATTGTTAGACCCCATATGGTACCAAAAATACTCCAACCCCAGGAACCTCTTAGGGCAATTAAACAAATAGGAGTATAACTTCCTGCGATAAGAAGGTAAATCATAGAATGATCAATTCTTCTAAGTACATTAATTGCTTTCTGAGAAACTGATGCCAAGTGGTATATAGAGCTAGCAGAATAAAGAAGTATTAAACTGGCACCAAAGATAGAGAAAGTTACAATATGCCAGACACTACTTTGCAGAGCAGCATATACAACTAAAACTATCAGACCTATGATAGAAGCAAAAACACCGAACAAATGAGTTAACCCGCTGACAGGTTCACGAAGCTTTGCAAACATAACATCATTCCTTTCAAAATTATATATAAATATCACAACAAGTAGTTTCGATAACTACGTGCTGTGCTTAAATGTTAAACTTTTATTGAGTATTTATCAAGTATAATTTCACCTATGTTTTCTTGTTTATAGGTGATTTACAAAACATATTCTATTATAAGTATAACATTCACAGTTTTACATATACAGTATTAATATTTAAACGTCACTTGAAATATTAAACATATAAAATAGATATACTTGTTGAGTGTTGGCTGTTGGCATCTATATAGATGTCCACGGCCGAAAGTAGACTT
>NZ_JAEEGC010000181.1 GCF_019207025.1 Clostridium thailandense
TCTTTAAATTTGCTTTTATTTTTATTACAAGGTCAATCCTATCATTGTAAATTGCATCGCCCTGTAAAATTTTCTCTTCTAGTTTTTAAATATCCTAAAATTCCTCCACATAAGCCGCCTATTATATGAGCTGAATGAGAAATGTTATCTGTAGCGAACATTGCGTTAAGAACTTCTCTTCCTACAAAAAAGATTGCTACCAAAATTAAGGTTAAAGGAATTTTGCCAGATTTAACATTAGCAAAAGAACTTAATATTATTAGCATAAAAACAATTCCACTAGCACCAAGAAGTGCAGTAGAGAAGAATAGGGTATTGATAACTCCGGTTATAAGTGCAGTGAAAGCTATCATTTCTATTAAATTAGTAGATCCATACTTTTCTTCTACCATAGGTCCTACTAAAAGTACAATTAAAAAGTTATTTGAAAAATGACTCCAATTAGCATGACCGAATATATAACTAAATAGACGGACATACTGCATTGGGTCTGTTAATGAAGTTTTATAGTTAGTGAAAAGATATCTTGTTGAGACATCATATGTGACTTTTCCTAGCAAGTAGGATATAAATGCAAGAAAAGTAAAGGTTAATATTACAGGGGAATTGTATTGAATTCTTTTAAACATGTGCAACTCCTTTTTATTTATAAGTGTTTACAAAATTTAATATAAATTTATCTTATCCAATTTTTCTTAATTTTAAAAGGCTTTATTGATGTTTTTAACAAAATAAAAGTCGATTAATATTTTGAATATAAGAAGTAAATAATACAAAAGTAAAAAAATATCAAAAGTTGTTGACAATATTACTATAAGGGATTATAATATATAAATGTGTGGTAAACAAATTACACATTGGGATATCGCCAAGCGGTAAGGCAATGGACTTTGACTCCATCATTCGTAGGTTCAAATCCTGCTATCCCAGCCATTTGGTTTACTAGCTCAGTCGGTAGAGCACATGACTTTTAATCATGGTGTCCGGGGTTCGATTCCCCGGTAAGCCACCATAAAATAGAATACGCAGGTGTGGCGGAATTGGCAGACGCACTAGACTTAGGATCTAGCGCCAACGGCGTGGGGGTTCGACTCCCTTCACCTGCACCAATTTGAGACATAGTTGATATTTCAACTATGTCTTTTTGTATTAATCAAGAATATTAATGATATAGAATTGAAAAAATATAATATAATGACCTGTATTTTAAGGAGGGTTTCCAATGGCTAGCTTTGCACCAGAATTGCTTTTAATATTAATACTTATATTTATTAATGCATTTTTTTCAGCATCTGAAATGGCTATAGTATCTTTAAATAGAAATAGGATAAATTATTTAGCAGAAGAAGGTAACGAAAAAGCTGTGCTTATATTAAGGTTATTGGACGAACCAAGTAAATTCCTTGCAATAATACAGGTAGGTATAACACTTGCAGGTTTTTTCGCCAGTGCCTTAGCAGCAACAACAATTTCAACAAGATTTTCGGAGGTATTGCAAGCAGCTAATATACCTTATAGTAATAAAATATCAGTTGTTTTAATTACTGTTCTTTTAGCATATATTACATTGGTCTTTGGAGAGTTATTTCCTAAGAGAGTTGCTCTGCAAAGTTCAGAAAATATTGCTATGTTCACTATAAAGCCAATTTTATTCATTTCAAAAATAATGCTTCCTTTTGTAAAATTATTATCAAGCTCTACAAATTCTCTAATGAAGCTTCTAGGTATAAATCTTGAGAATCTAGAAGAAAAGGTATCAGAAGAGGAAATTAGAACAATGATTGAAGTTGGTCAGGAAAATGGTGTTTTTAATGAAACGGAAAAGGAAATGATAAATGGAATATTTGAATTTGATGATACATTAGCAAAAGAAGTAATGACACCAAGAACAGATGTATTTGCTATAGATATTATGGATTCTAGTAGTTTAATTATAAGTGAGATACTAGAGGAAAAATACTCAAGAGTACCCGTATACGAAGAGGATATTGACAATATAATAGGCATATTATTTATAAAGGATTTGTTCAGTCAGTTACTAAAGGTACCAACAGATGAAATTGATATTAGAAAATTATTAAGACCTGCCTACTTTGTACCTGAAAATAAGAATATCGATATATTGTTTAAAGAACTACAAGAATCTAAGTATCATATGGCTATACTTATAGATGAATATGGAGGATTTTCAGGAATTGTCACAATAGAAGATTTGATAGAGGAAGTAATGGGAAATATATTTGATGAGTATGATGATTATGAGCAAGATTTGAAAAAAATAGATTCTAATACGTATTTAATTAGTGGATCTTTAGCTATTGATGAAGTAAATCAATCTTTAAATTTAAATCTTCAATCAGAAAACTCTGATACAATTGGAGGATTTGTCGTGGATTTACTTGGAAGTATTCCAAAGAAAGATGAAAAAAACAGTATAGAATATGAAAATATAATCTTTAAAATCGAGAAAGTCAACGAAAAGAGAATAGAAGAACTTAGAGTACATATAAAAGAATAAATAGTTGTACTCAAGATGTTGAAAATATTACCTTTATATATTAATATTATGTTAACAAGTAAAAACAAATATATGATTTAAAAGTAAAAATAACCCATTTTTGCGAAAGAATGATGTTCGTGTAAAGGATATCATATTCTATATGAATCTTAATTTTAAGTTAATGAGAAAAAATGTTTTATGGAAGAGATATAAATTTACTGGGGGGGAGTAATAATGATAAAGCTAAAAATAAAAGGAAAAATACTTCTAATGATTATAGGCAATATAATTATTTTAAGTGTTTTGATCCTTGTAATCACATTTTTTCAGGCTAGAAAAATGATTGAATCTCACTTTGAAAAACAGTTGGATTCAACAGGAAATCTAGCATTAAGTCTAATTGACAAAACTTATCAGGGGGATTGGAAGGAAAGTGAGGGGAAATTATATAAAGGCAATCAGTTAATAAATGGAGATACTGAACTTGTAGATAAGATAAGAGAATATACGGGAAATCATTTTACTATATTCTTGAAGGATATAAGAGTAACGACAACTGTAACAAGTGAAGGCAAAAGAGCTATTGGTACAAAAGCTAGTCAAAATATAATAGATCAGGTATTAAATGGAGGAAAAGAGTATACAGGAGAAGCAGAAGTGTTAAATTTGCCCTATGAGGTAAAATATGTACCGATAAAAGACAATAATGGGAAAAGTATAGGGATGTTTTTCGTAGGAATAGAGAAAAGCAAAGCAGACCAACAGATAAACTTAATGTTAAGTTACATAGCATTATCTACTCTGGGATTAATTCTTATTTCGACTTTGATTGTTCTTAAAATCATTAAAAGTATAGTTAATCCTCTTAAGTATTCTGCTAAATATTTTGCAATGGTATCTAATGGCGATTTGTCAATATCACTGCCTGATAATGAATTACAAAGGCATGATGAGATAGGTGATTTATCTAGAGCTATAAAAAAGATGCAGGAGTCTGTTAGAGAGATAATATCAGGTATTAGACATGTATCGGAACAGGTAAATAACCAAGCGCAAAATCTATCATCTATTTCACAGGAAATGGCTTATTCATCTGAGAGTGTATCTGTTGCGGTTTCTGACATGGCTAAAGGAACTGATGAACAATCACAAGATTTAATTGGTGTTCTACAAGGTCTAAGCTTATTTGGTGATACTTTAGAAGAAACAGGACGAGCTATATATGAAACAGATGAAATGTCAAGGAACATTAATCTAATGGCCACTGATAGTAGTCAAAAAATGAAAAATCTAACTCAGCTATTTGAAAATATAATTGACTCTTTTAAGAATTTTGAATTTAAAATAAAAAATCTTGGAAACGATATCAATAAGATAAACGAAATAACTATATTTATAAATAGCATAGCAGATCAAACTAATTTGTTGGCTCTAAATGCTGCTATAGAAGCTTCAAGAGCTGGAGAATCGGGGAAAGGTTTTGAAGTTGTAGCAGAGGAGATAAGAAAGCTAGCAGAGCAAAGCAAAACTTCTTCAGAAAGCATTAATAAATTAATAGCTTCTATAGCTGGGGAGACTTCACTAATAATGGGAAGCTCGGATAACATTAGCAAAGATTTAAATGAACAAGTTAATGTTATAAATAATGCTGTGTATTCCTTTGAAAAAATTGTTGAAGAAGTGGATAAAATAATACCTAAAATCAGATCTGTAACAAATTCTTCGGTGAAAATTAATGATGAAAAAAATTCTCTAATGCAAAAAGTAGAGGAGGTAGTATCCATATCCCAGGAAATAGCGTCTTCGACTGAAGAGGTATCAGCATCCTCTGAAGAAATGAGTTCATCTTCTGAAGAAGTGGCAGATGCTTCAGAAAGACTTGTTAATGAAACAAATGGAATGATTGAGAAAATAAATAAATTTAAATTGTAAAAAGTTAAAAAGGCCAATATATGTTTATATACCAATACTATTGGGAGGAGTGCAATGAGATATACAGAATTGGAACATAAGATAATGGAAAATCTCTTTAATGAAAACTGTATAATAGTTAACGGAAAGTCTGGCAGTGGTAAAACTACATTAGCTATGAAAAAGTATAGGCATATGGTTGAAAATGAAGGAATAAATAGTGAAGACATATTAGTTCTTGTAATGAATAGGCATCAAGCTTTAACTTGGAGAAAAGAATTAAACTTAAGTCTATCTGGAGAATTAAAAGTGTATACTTATCAAAATTTTATAAAAAGGGAATTAATAAAATTTTGGCCAATAGTCTGTAAAAATTGTGATGAAATTAAAAAAATACAATTAATACCAGAGTTCGTTTCAAATGATACAGCCATCTACATGATGAAGCTTTTAGTTAACTATTATAGAAACAAAGGATACTTTATGGACATAACTTCCACTTCAACCAAAATAGCAGAAGATTTAGTTTCAAATATAAGCAAAGCAGCAATATCTTTAGTAGATTTAGAGGAGATAGGCTCTAGACTGTACAATTCTATGCAAGTTAAAGAAAAAGTTCATAGGGAAAATTATGAGCATATAGATATCACAATAAAACACTATATTAATAGCTTTTTAAAACAGGGCGTTATGGATTATGGTATAAGTACTTATATATATAACAAGTATCTAATAAATGATGAATCATATATTGGAAAATTACAAAATACCAAATATATAATAGTTGATGATTTTGATGAAATATCACTAGCCCAATTAAATCTAATAAATAAGCTTATGTGTGGGATAAGTAAGGCTTTTTTATTTAATAATCCAGAGGGCGGGTTTTGCACGTATTTTGGTGCGGATAAAACCTATTTGGAAAACAATATTGATTTCAGTTATGATGAAGTTGAATTAGAAGAGAGTTTTTTATGTAATAAGAATTTTTTAGAGTTCGCAGATAAGCTTAATAGAGAAACTTTAAATATAATTTCACAATATGGCAAAAAAACACTTATAAATTTTGATATGTCATCCCAACTTAGAAGTGAAATGATTGAAAAAATAGCTATTAAGATCAAAGAACTTGTTGATAAGGGGAAAAATCCTGAAGATATAGCTATAATAGAACCTTTCAATGATTTTATTTTAAGCTGTGAAATAGAGTATAAGCTAAAACAATTAGGTATAAATGTTTTAAATACCTCTAAAAAGTCCAGACTTATAGATAACTCATATGTACATAGTTTAGTAACAATAGCATGCATGTGTAAGCAGTATAATATTAAATTAACTATAGATGACTATAGAAGATTTTTTTCAATAGTATTGGATATAGATGTTATTAAGGCATCTATACTATCAAAACTAATATGGAAAAAGAATGAACTCCAAGAGTTATCAGAGCAGGTTGTTGAAAGAATAGGAAAAGACATCGCAATTCGTTATAATTATTTAAAAAGTTGTATTGAAGAATATAAAAAAGAATATATATCTTTAGATAAACTTTTCAGGAGAGCATTTTTAGAACTTCTTATAATTTTGCCGGATGCGAAAAAAAATATATTAGTCTGTAAAAATTTAAGTGAAAGTGCTGAAAAGTTTATAGAGGCACTTTCACAATTTGATACAATGAATAATCCAGAGAGTAAATTTATTTCATATATAAAAAATGAGGCTTCAGATTTTTATTCCTTAAGAGAGATAGAAGAGTTATCTATAAATAATAAAGGAGTAGTTTTAACTACTCCGTATAATCTGTTAACATCTAATATAAAGAGCAATATTCAAATATATGCAGATATAAGCAGTAACATGTGGTCTCCAAGAAATATTAAAGAACTTACTAATACATATGTTTTGAGAACAAATTGGAATATAGACGAAGTTTATACAGAAGAAATAGAAGAACAAAATAGAATAAACAATTTAATTTTAATAATAAAATGTCTTATAAGAAAATGTGGTGAAGAAATCTATTGCTATGGCAGCGAATATTCTATTAATGGATATGAACAACAAGGTTATTTTTATGATTTTAGTGTTGACATTTATAGTGAAGGAGATGAAATAGGTGCAATTTAGAGAGGATCAGATCCCTATAATGGAATATGAGGGAGGAACTATGGCTGTACCTGCAGTGCCTGGAGCAGGAAAAACCTTTATAGTGGCTAATCTTGCGGCTAAAATCATAGAACAGAAAAGAAACAAATTAGGAAAAGTGCTTGTAGTAACCTACATGAATAGTGCAGTTAGCAACTTTAAAAGTAGAATAACTTCAGTATTAAATGAAAAAGGAATAAGCAATAGTAAGGATTATGAAGTTATGACTATACACAGTCTAGCCATGAAGATATTAAAAGATAGACCGGATATAGTAGGGATTAATGAGGAGTTTCATATACTTGATGATTTAAAAAAAGTTATGTACCTAAACGAAGGAATTGAAGAGTGGAGAAGAAGAGGTGGAGAAAGGATATTTAAATCTTTTTTATCTGATCGACATGTCCAAAAATACAATGAGAAATGTGATCAATGGTGGAGGGATTTTTTTAATATAGCTGATATTTTAATTAGTGAACTCAAGCTTAATGATATTTCACCTGAAATGCTAATTAAACAGGTACAAAATTTTGAAGATAGCAGTATTATAAAAAATGTATCATATATCTACGATATTTATACGAAAAAATTAAAAATGCAAGGATGTATAGATTATAATGATTTACTTATACTTTCATATAAGGCTTTAACTATAGACACAAAATTAAGAGAGAAATTTCAACGAAAATATAGTTTTATTTTTGAAGATGAGTGTCAGGATTCTAATTTAGTACAGTGTAAGATGCTTTCACTGCTTTCAGAAGATAACAACAATTTAGTAAGAGTTGGAGATTTAAACCAAAGTATAATGGGCACATTTACTTCCTCGGATCCTAAATTTTTCGCAGAATTTTGTAGCGAGGCAGACAAAAAATATGTTATGAATATGGCAGGAAGAAGTTCAAAGGAAATTATAGATGTGGCCAATTATTTAGTGAAATATACTAGAAATAATCATGCAGAAGAAAAGTGTAGAACAGCTTTGGAAGAGCAGTACATAGAAGTTATGTCTAATATAGGTGAATTCAGGAATCCAAGTATAGAAGATTATGGAGTTTATAGTTATATTTTAAGTTCATGGGATAAGGTTAAGGAAAGTACTATAAAATCAATACAAAACTTTAGATTAAAGTATCCTGATAAAACAATAGGAATATTGGTACCATATAATAATCAAGTAAGTGAAATTTCTAAAGAACTTAGAGAAATTGGCATAGAATGTGATGAATTGTCTAGCACACCGGAGAAAAGGCTAAAAGTCACAAATAAGCTAGGTTATATATTAAGTTTTTTAGGAGAACCTGATAATATTTTTAAGCTTAGAGAAGTTATTAATAACCTCATAGATAAAAGTGGTAAGGGTAAGGAAATTTTATTAAATAATTTAACAAGCTATAAAGTTGAAGAAATATTAGAATATAAAATAATAAGAGATAAGTTATATAGCAATAAGGAGTTTATTGATAATGATATCATAAACTTTTTTGAGAAAAATATGGATTCTATAAATCACATACTTAATTATCAAGATCTATCTATGGAGAAAATAATATTGAATATAGGAAATTTATTAGATTTTAATATAGAAGATAAAGCTATGATTCAAGCTGTGGCATCTTATGTGAAATATATTCAAAAAGATATTTCGGATTTGAGTTTTGAATATATTTCACAAATACTTTTAGATGTAAAAAGTTCTATTTTTAAACACATAGCAGATATTATTTATGAAATAAAGGGATATGATCCAACACCAGATAGAGTAGCAGTGGCTACTTGTCACAAGTCAAAAGGATTAGAATGGGACTGTGTATTTTTTTTATGTATCACAAATTATAATTTTCCTTTTTCATTAAATGGAAAGTTTAGATCGGAACAGTATTATTTTAAAGATGAATTTAAAAATTTAACTACCTTAGGAAAGGTAGAAATACAAAAAATACTAGGTAAAACAGTGTATAGTAGTCCTTTTATACAAGCTAAGGCAGAAGTAGTTAGTGAAAAGGTAAGACTTTTGTATGTGGGCATAACGAGAGCTAAAGAGTATTTGATTTTGATGTCTCATAAAGACGAGATCAAAAAAGATTATCCTTCAAAATACTTTGAAATTTTAAGAGGATTTATAGAAGAACAAAGAGAAAAATTTAAAAGTAATATAGTTTAATTATAGAGTTAACTATCTATATATAATATTTTGAAATAAATATTAAAAGGATGTGACAATAATGTTGGATGTTAGGAAACTGAATTACTTTTATTATAGTCAAAATTCGTTAAATACTTTTAAAAAATGTCCGCTAAAATTTAAAATGAAATATATTGATAATATATCGTGGAAAAATGATTCAGAAGAGGATATAGAGTATTATGAAGGAATAAAAGTTGGTTTGGACTTTCATCTAATTTGTGAAAGGTACTTCTCTAAAATTACAATAGGTAATGAAAATTGTAATAAGGAGCTTATTGGATGGACAAATTCTCTTCTTCATATGATGCCAATAGACGAGGAAAATGTATATTTACCTGAGTATGAAATAAAAATTGTAAAAAATCATATGAAGCTTCAAGCAAAGTATGATTTAATTATTATAAAACCAGATGAAAGTATTGAAATATGGGACTGGAAAACAGAAAATAGGAAGTTATTACATAAAGAAATGGAGAAAAGGTTTCAAACAATTGTATACATGTATGTTTTAAAAGAAGGACTTAGCATAGTTTCAGGCAGAAAAATAGATACGAATAGAATAAAGATGAATTACTGGCAACCTCAATATGAGGATCATATTATAACGATTGATTACTCAGAAGATAAACATAAAGAAAATGAAGTAATCATAAGTGAAACTATACAAAACATTAATAAATATGACTTCTCAAAAGATTTTAATAAAAGTTTGTATATAAAGCAATGTAAGTTTTGTGAATTCAATTATTTTTGTAACAATGAAAAAATAGATTCTAATGTAATCTAGCTATATTAAGAGATTAAAAATAAGTTGATAATGTCTACTTGTTTTTAATCTCTTTTCTTATTTTCGCAATTTTTTGTAAAAAGCAAAATGCGACTTATTTCGAGTATAATAGGATAAGATAAGTATAAGAAAGAAGGAAAAATACTATGAAGATAAATAACTTTATTCTATCAGGCTCTTCAGAAAGTGAAGATTTTGAATATGGAATGGAAATTTTACCTAAAAAGATACCTAATAAGTTAACTGACAGAATAAATGTTTCTATAGAAAAAAAAATTATAGGCAAAAATAGGTACAACCTATCTTTTAAAAGAAAAGTAAAATTTGAAATTATTAATAATAATTATAATTTATCAAAGGAAATTTTTGGTAAATATATAAATTTTCTTGTTAGTTTTATTTATGGTTTAAGTAAGAGTAAAGAAGAATTCAATATTGAGAATCAAGGAAGGATAATGATTTCTTTTTTAAATGAAGAATTTATAAAAATAGTAGCCATTGTTAACAACAATGACAACTCAAATAAAGTATTTTTTACTCTATCAAAACAGGAGTTACTTATTTATATTGAAATCTTAAAAAATATTTATTTTGAAAGATATGTTGATATCTATTCGAATTATCAAATGAATTATTTAGTTAATCCTATAACTAAGGAAGAAAGAAAAAATATTTATGTAGGTGCATTATATGCTTTTATCGATAGTGCACTAGATAACAGAGATGAAGATATGTTTTATCAGCTATCTAAAGAAATTAACACAATTCTAAACAATTAAAGGATAACATTAAATTACCTAGTTTAAAGAACCCCTTTGAATATGAAATAATTCTTATTCAAAGGGGTTCATACCAATAGAATTGTAAAATCCCTTATCTATACTATGAGTAATTGGAAGCTTATTGTTCTTTCTAAATTTAATTATGCTGCTTTTCATGTTGTCACCATATACTCCATCTAAAGATGAATTGTAATAACCAAGCTGTTTTAATTTTAGTTGAACTTCAAATACGTCTCTCCCTCTATCTCCTGGATTTAAGGTTCTAAATTTATTATAGGACATCCCATATGGTCCACCATAAATTACTACAATTGTCCCAGTATTAACAAGTCTATAAAGATCTTCTACATCGTTATTAAGCATTCTGATACATCCCATAGAATCGGGACTTCCTATGCTTAGTGGTTTATTAGTACCGTGGATCCCATACTTTCCCCATGGAATGTTAAGCTGCATCCATCTTGTTCCAAATCCTTTTCCCCAACCAGATTCTTTATTTATTATTATCCATGTTCCCAGTGGAGATGGAGTAGACTCTTTGCCTCCTGCTATAGGATAATTTTTTACTACTTCGTGAGTATCGGCATTTAATAAATATAATTTTAATTCTGTTAAATCAACTAATATATCATACTTGTTATTTTTAGGCAGAGTTAATTGTTCAGATGCTATTACATCTATTGATGAGAAACAATTGAGACACAATATTAATGTTATTATTAATGATTTAAATCTCTTCATTTTAACACCTCAGTATAAATAATTAAAAACTTCATTATTATTTTTAACTATTTGTACGTATTTACTCTTGTAAAAAGTGGAATATATCGATAGATATCTTACTTTGATACTCTAAAATGATATTCTGGAGTATCAACTGTTATAGCTTTAAATTCATATCCTAAATCTTTATAATATTTTATAATCTTAGGCAATATCTCACAGGTTTTTCTGTTTGGTTGATCACAATGAGCTAATAAAAATATCCTGCTTGGGTTAACACATTTTTGGGTGGCCTCTCTAAATAGTTTATCTTGAGGAGTATTATAGTCTAATCCATCTGATAGGCTTAAATTCCAATCATATATTTTATAATTTTTTTCATGTAATTTTTCTAGAAGATTCTCACTTAAGTGTTTTTTACTTCCTGATGGAAATCTTATTATTCTTGGGGAAAATCCAAGAACTTTTTTTACTTCATCAGCAGTTTTGTCCATTTCCTCTATAAAAGCATTGTCGTTTGCATATATCTTTTTATACTTATGAGTATAAGTATGAAGACCTATGCTGTGCCCTTCTGTATATATTCTTTTAAGGGTCTGCTCATTACCATTAATTTTATAGCCTACTATAAAAAATGTAGCCTTTACATTTTCATTGTTTAGAATATCCAAGATCTTATTATTTACTAAATTACTTGGTCCATCATCGAAAGTTAGATATATAACCTTATGATTTGGATCAGAGGCTGATACAGTAGAATAATTTGTAATGTGGAAAATATTACTTATAAGGTTAAAAAATACAATAAAAAAAATTAGAATAGATAACATGAATTTACTTTTTTTATTTATCATATAAACTACCTCCATATCTAATTTATAGACATTCGCGGCCTCACTCAACTTATACTATGAGAGTTAATGGTGATATTTAAAAAATATTTAACTTGTGCTAACCTGTTACTAATAAAAATTTTTCTAGCCATTAATGTGTATTAAGAAGAACTTTATTTTATTATCACCCCAACCTAGATCCCATGGTACATGATATCTATCTGTTGTATGAGAATTTATTAGAGGATATCCATGAGAATCAAAACCTGTAACTATGCCGAAGTGGTCAATGTTACTTTTCTTTTCATAACATACAAGGTCAGCCAATTGTAACTTACCTAGAATACCATTTGGCAAATCTGGAAGAGGTGAGGCTAAATCTTTGAAAGTTCCCTTTTTAATGACACTTCCTTTACCACTATATATTAAGTAATCTTTTAATCCATCTGCATTTACCCAAGCTGTGGAGCCTTGACTGTTGCCAAACCTTGAATAGGAGCAGTACCAGGTATAATCTGTAGGAAGCTCTCCACCTTCTTTATCCCCTAAAACCTGAGATGCAAAATTTGTACAATCACCACCAGCTCCATTAAAGTCCTTATATTTTTTGTTATATTTAAAGTTATTACCGCTGCCCCAAGCTGCACCACAATATTTATCAGCATATTCAACAGCTTTTTCTCTATTATAATAAGATTTTTTATATGTTTGCTTTTGTAGTAGTGTTGGTATATACCCTGCTCTTTTTATGGCAGTACCTGATGGTGGCGATAAATTTTCTTTTATATCTCCAGTATAAGCTTGTAATGCATCCTCAAAGCAATCAGTGTACCAGTCATTATATACCATCCATTTATCATCTTTTTTAACTAGACTTAAAACATGGCGTATTCCTACACCAAAGGAATTTGTAATTGGGACTTCATCTTGAGGATAATTATAGTCAAATTTATAGCTTTCTTCTAAGGCTATTTTTATTAATTTAGTGTTAGGATGAATCTTTTTTATCCTTACTGTAGATTGAACATTTGTAAATTTCATTCCTCGCTCTTTAGACCAATCGTGTAAATATTTAACACGTTTTACTTCGTGCTCTAGGGCCCATACACCAAATTTTTGTGAGGTATCAAAATAAGGTTTTAAAGATAATAAATCTCCTGTAACAAAAGCAGAAGAACGTCTATTATATATATCCTCTATGGCTGTTTTTAATTCATTTTCATCATATGGAGATGAGAAGATGAATCTAAGCAAATCTTTATGCTTTAAATTTTTACTTTCATCTTGCGTCAAAGAATAATTTTTTGATATTGAAGGAACGCTTTTTTCACTTGTATTCAACTGATCTAGTTTAGAAACACTTGGATTTTTGTGTAATATGAAAAATCCGATATTAATAACTAAAATTACAATAATATATATGATGAATCTTTTTTTGAAGTTTAGCTTTAAATACAATATAAGACCTCCTTGTGTTAAATGTATTAACATGGTTTAAATATGAAAGTTTATTTTAGTATTTACTTTTTCAAATAGATTTAATAGTGATACTAAATAAAAAGAGTATCCAATTTATTACATATAATGATTTATTTTTAAATTATGTTAAATGATTTGATTCTAAAGTTTAGTACTGCAAAATCTTTTATTGATATCTTGATAGTGTTAGAATATTATGTGTTATAATTAGTTTTTGTATAAGAAGTAAATAATGATGTTGAGGAGTGATATTATGGAAGTTTATTTTGATAATAGTGCAACCACAAAGCCTTATGATGAAGTTATAGAGACTATGATAGATGTAATGAAAAATTACTATGGAAACCCGTCTTCAGCTCATTCTTTAGGCATAAGAGCAGAAGGTAAAATGAATGAAAGCAGAAGCTTAGTTGCCAGTACTTTAGGTGGAAGCAAAGAGGAAATCGTATTTACTTCGGGTGGTAGTGAAAGCAATAATTTCTTAATTAAAGGATTCATAAAAGAAGGCGGAAATATAATAACTACGAAGATAGAACATCCTAGTATCCTAGCTCTTTGTAAACAACTTGAAAACGAAGGAATCAATATTACGTATTTAAATATAGATCATAGTGGAAAAATAGATTTAGACGAATTGAGCAGAAGCATTAATAAAGACACACAAGTTGTAAGCATTATGCATGTGAATAATGAAATTGGTACTGTACAGGATATTGAGAAAATAGGAAAAATTATAAAAGAAAAAAGTAATAAGGTTAAATTTCACGTAGATGCTGTGCAAAGCTATGGAAAATATAAAATTGATGTGCAAAAATGTGGAATAGATTTATTGTCTGCTAGCGGTCACAAGATACATGGGCCAAGAGGAATCGGAATAGCTTACATTAGAAAAGGACTAACTCCTAAACCTTTGATTTTTGGAGGAGGCCAAGAAAGGAGCTTCAGATCTGGTACAGAAAATCTTGCTGCAATGGCTGGTTTTTCTAAAGCTGCAGAAAAAATATATAAGCAAATGGATGAGAATTATAAAAAAGTATCAGAGGTTAAGAATTATTTTGTTAACAAAGTAAAAAATATACCAGACATAAGAATTAATAGTATCGGAGAGCAATATTCCCCATATGTGCTTAGCATTTCGTTTATCGGTGTGAGAGGAGAAGTATTGCTTCATTCTCTTGAGGAAAATCAAATATATGTGTCAACTGGTTCTGCATGTTCGGCTAGAGGTCACAAAGAAAGTCACGTGTTAAAAGCAATAGGTTTGAAACAAAAGGAAATTGAAGGAACTATACGGTTTAGTTTTTCAGAATATAATACAAAAGAAGAAGTGGATTATGTATTAGAAAACTTAAATAAATCATTAAAATTTTTGAGGAGAGTTAGCAAATGAAAAAACTTTTATTAGTAAAATATGCATCAGAGATATTCTTAAAGGGATTGAACAAAGGTAAATTTGAGAAAAAGCTACTTGACAATATCAAGAGTGTATTAAAAGGTTTAAATTATGAATTCGTCACTGATTCAGGTAGATGGTTTTTAGAATTTGATAATATTGAAGAAGGATTAAAAAGGGTAATAAGGGTATTTGGAGTTTCTGAAGTATGTATTGTAACAGAAATTGAGGCTAATATGGAAGAAATAAAAAAGCAAGCTTTAAAGGAAGCGATTGAAAGTAAAACTGTAACTTTTAAAGTAGAAACCAATAGGGCTAATAAGAACTTTGAAGGAACCTCAATGGATATAAGTAGAGATGTAGGAGCATATATCTTAGCAAATACTGAGAATTTGAAAGTTGATGTAAGAACTCCAGAATGTATTGTAAATGTGGAGATAAGAAAAAATGCATACATATATTCTAAAAGAATCAAAGCGGCAGGTGGGATGCCTTATGGTACTAATGGAAGCACAATGCTTATGCTTTCAGGTGGAATTGATTCGCCAGTGGCAGGATATATGATGGCTAGACGTGGCGTTCAGTTAAATTGTGTCTATTTTCATAGCCATCCATATACTAGTGAAAGAGCAAAAGAAAAAGTAAAAGAGTTAGCAAATATATTAAATAGTTATATGGGCGATGTGAAATTATTTGTAACTCCTTTCACAGAGATACAGATGCAAATAATAGAAAAGTGTAGGGAAGATGAGCTTACGATAATAATGAGAAGATTTATGATGAGGGTAGCATGCAAAATTGCAGAATTAAATGGAATCAGCTCAGTAACCACTGGTGAGAGTATAGGTCAGGTAGCAAGTCAGACAATGGAAGGTCTTGTTGTAAGCAATGATGTAGCAGACAGACCTGTATTTAGACCTTTAATTGCCATGGATAAGGTGGATATAATGGATATAGCGCGAAAAATCGGAACCTTTGAAACGTCCATATTACCATACGAAGATTGCTGTACTATATTTGTACCAAAGCACCCAAAGACTAAGCCAAGACTTGAAGAAATAATAAAATCTGAAAGTGTCTTAGATATTGATAAACTTGTAGAAGATGCGGTTAAGGGTTCCATTGAAATACTACAAAACCCTGAAATATAAGGTTCAATTTGAGATTATATTTTTAGTAATGATTTGATTAATAGTTTAACCATGTTATAGACAAACACGGCCGAAAGTAGACTTATACGCAGGTAGATGTTACCAAAGCTGAAAGCACATATAAAAACTTTTTTATCATTCTTAGCTCAGTATTTTAGAAAATCTTAGGACTTCTGATATGTTTGAGGTACGAGTTTATCAGATGTTCTTAGATTTTCAAAATACTGAACTTTAGAATGATTAAAAGTTTTTATCGTGCTGAAGCTTAGTAACATCTACCGGAGCATAAGTTTACTTTCGGCCGTAGGTGTCTATATATTGAGTACTATTTGAAGATCAAAATAGAGTTTATTTTTTTAAAACTTATTTCAAAGTAATCCCAGAATGAACCGGTCCATCTCCATCCACCAAAATGATCTCCAATAATAAAAGTTATCCAAGTCCAAAATTGTGTGTTATCTCTAAACCATATATATATATATTTATATAAGATATTCTCTGATAATAATTCAGTTTCAACTAATGATTGAACTTTAGAGGGTATAAAATTAGGTGGTGGATTATTTGGAGATGGAGAATATAATGATCCAATTATGCCACCTACTGGTGGTGAACAAGAATGTCCTCACCTAAAAGCTAGTAACATACAAAGGAGTCTATTTGTCTAAGATCAATTCCAAAATAAACCCATCTACGACCATTCCATCGGAAACCTGATGCAGAGTTTCTTCCTACAAAAGTAAGCCATGCCCAAAAACCGTTACCACGTCTAGGCCATATATACACAAATCTAAAGGTGCATGGTCTTATAGCCCCAGGATCAACGGCGTATGGTGTAGCTCCAAAACCTTTAGCATTATTAACTTGAGCCTGAGATTTTGATGGAGCAAAGGATGGTGGTGGCGAACTAGGAGGTTGAGATGCAGAAGGACCACCAGGACCACCAAAAGGTGGAGGAGCACCAGGAAATTCTTGACGGAATAAAGACATCATTGGACAATCATAGCAGTTGCAATACATAATATATACTCTCCTTTTAAACATTACATTACATATTATGTAGTAAAATATATAAGTGTTAACACTTTTATTATAAAAAAGCTAAACTTATATAAAATTTTCATATAATATATTGCCAGTGCCAGCCCTTTGTTGTTATACTTAAACAAAATACTTATAGAAAGTGGTGTTTTTATGAAAAAAACTAGAGTTTTAATAGTAGATGATTCCATATTTTCAGTTAGTGTTTTAAGAGATATTTTAGAGGAGAACGACTTTGAAGTAGTAGGAGATGCCGCAAGTCTAGAAGAAGTTAAAAAAGAAGTGATGGATAAAAAACCAGATTTAGTAACCATGGACATGACTATGCCAGGTGCTGATGGATTAGAATGTACAAGAGAAATTAAAAAAATTGATAGTAATATTAAAGTTATAATTGTTAGCTCAATGATGGACGATGAAATTGTGAAAAAAGCAGAACGAGATGGTGCATCTGGATATGTGCAAAAACCTGTTGATTCTGAAGAGCTTGTAACAACAGTTAGAAGAATTTTTGCTAGTGAAGATTTATATATTGAACTTAAACAAACTTACATGGATTTATTTAAGGAGTCTTTGTCAAATAATTTAAATAGGTTAACAAAAACTATACCAAATTATACTGAGGAAATTTATAAAAGTGAAACTGAACATTCAAGAGGCGTATCTATAGTGGTTGGAGTAATTGGAAAATTTGCAGGAAGAATGCTTATGGATCTTTCAAAAGAAACAGCTGAAAATATCTCAAGGCTAGCGATCAAAAGGGATCCTAAGAATATGGAAGAGTGTTTGCAAATTTTGGGAGAGTTTTCGAATATTGTTGCTGGAAATGCTTGTTCATACTTGAATAGAAAAAATAAGTTGTATGGCTTTAGAGTTTCACCACCTGCAATATTTCATGGTAACTCATTAAACATATCTAAAACTTCTATGGAGACAATAACTGTTATCTGTAAAACTCAATTAGGTGAAATATTCTTTAATGTTGGATTCCAAAGGAGTGATGAATAGTGGATGTTAAATATATAAACCCTGTTATAGGTGCAGTTTTAAATGTTTTGCCGCAACTAGGATTAAGTAATATACAGAAAAAGGGGATAAGTGTTAAGGGTAAATCTATAAGAAGCAGAGGCGTTGTAATAATACTTGGTATAATTGGTGATGTAAAAGGAAATATTCTTTATAATATTGATATTGAAAGTGCCAAAAAAATTGCATCTATAATGATGATGGGAATGCCAGTAAATGAATTAGATGATTTAGCACAAAGTGCACTTTCAGAAATGACCAATATGGTTACAGCTAATGCCAGTATAAACTTTTCAGATATAAATATAAATACTAATATATCGACTCCAACATTGATGTATGGACAGGATTTTGAGGCGAAAGTTAGTTCGGAGCAAGTTCTATGTGTGGAAATTGTTGCAAATGAAATACCAATAGAAATAAATATCGCATTAGAAATATAGTTATAATTAAAAATTGTTATCACAAATATATAACTAGTAACATATCATATATTTTATATCCTGATTTATAAGTAGATAATGGAGGAATATATGATAATCGATTTTTCTTATACTAAAAAAAGTATTAACTTTGTTAAAGGATATATAGTGAAGGGAACTTTTTATCGTTGTAGTTATATTAGATATAAGAGTTTATATAGAAATCCTGCTTCAGGAACGGAGAATGTGGAGCTTTATAACTTTGAGCCGAGAGGAAAAACACAAGCTTCAGTAATTATACTTCATGGATTAGGAAGCAGGAATATAAAGTTTATGTTATGGCTTGGTACACATTTAGCTTCTGTGGGTGTTAACTCCAGTATAATAATTTTGCCAGGTAACTATACGCGAGTAGAGGATAAATCCGTTAGTGGACGAAGTTATATATGGCCTGATATTAGAATCATGTATCAATTTTGGGAACATGCAGTAGTTGATGTATCTTCAACCATAGATTTTCTTTGTAAGGAAAAGCTTTGGAGGGAAAATAACTGTATAATCGGATATTGTCTAGGTGGCATGATTTCATCTATTGTTGCGGCAATAGATGAAAGAATTAATCAAATTATATTTATGACTACAGGAGGAAACTTACCTAAAATAATACATGAATCTTATGTTACAAGCTTTACTAAAAGATTATTTAAAGAAGGATATGGACAACAATATTATATAAATAATAAGGAAAAATTATATGAAGTATACAATCGGCAATTTCCTATTGTAAAAGATATGAACTTGTTAGAAATCCTGAAAAATAGAGAAATTCATCCACTTTTCAGGATAGATCCTATATCCTATGCTCATTTACTTGATAAAAACAAGATTACTTTTATAGATGCATTATTTGATGAAATATTACCTTTAAAAAGTAGAATGCAGCTTTTTAAGGAAATGAAAGGTTCAAAAAGATATGTAATACCAACAACTCATGTTGGCTGGCTCCCATTTGAAATACTTTTAGCACAATACATTCTACTTAAGGTTAATATTAATGATAAAAAGTCTGCAAATTTAGTTATGAAGAAACAAAAAATATTTGACTATATAACATATAAACTTTTAGGAAAGATATAGTGAAAATTTATATTTGTAATTCAATATATATTACCCGGTTCATTTTGCATGGACGGGTTTTTGTTCGTTAATTTTTATTTTATTTTGATTACAATAATGACTTATAATTATTTTTAGTACGTTAAAACTTTTATAATAGGTTTAATTGAGCTATAATTATAATAAAACTATAATTGGACTGATGTTTATAAATTTAATATACAAAAGTGAGGTACTGGCATGAATAAAAAGGATTTGGCCGATATAAGAAAAGAGTTTAAGTTAGGCAGTTATATGATGCCTATAAAAGAGGTATACAGTGTGTACTTAAAAAAAGATAATGGAGAAATTATAACTAAAGAGCTTAATTATTTTGAGATGATGGATATCGAGAAGAAGGAACTTTATCTAGAGAATTTTAAGAAGGTTTTAACAGGAACTATAGATACTAAGGTTTTTGAATTGGACTTTAAAATGAATGTTATTGATGAAGTTAATCAAGAAGAAGGTACACAAAGTGTTCTCTATAATGCTTTAACTTCTGGAAATAATATTGTAGAGTATGCAGATAAAATAGTGGATAAAATAGCTAAACATTATTCTTATGAAACAGACGTAGTAATAAATTTTGTAAGAGCAGAATATTACAAGGGTAATAAAAAAAGAAGTGAAGAAGCAGATGAAGCGATAGATGATTATGTACAAGCGATAGAATTTGTATTATGCAGCGTAAATAAGGTAGATGTTCCAAAGAAAGTACTAAAGTTTGATTATTCTGAAATGACATTTAAACCTACTTCAGCATTAGATATTACAGTGAACTTAAATTCACCATTAGATGGATTCATGTTTCCAAGCTTTTCGAACGATTATGTAGATGTAAATAAGCTTATTTATTATTCTTCAAAGGCTAAGCAAATGAATTTTACTTTTGTAGAAGATGTGTTGGATTGTGGTGTTAAGCCTACTGCAGTAGAAGAAAAAGAAAGTTTTAATGCTATATTAAATACAGTAGTTGGAGATAAGATAAAGCCAGAAACAATGCATGAAATATATGAAAAAATAAATGAAAAGCTCGAGGATGCTGAGGAAGATGACGAAGAGCCGACTGTAGATATAAAAGAAGTGCAAAGCATTTTAGAAGATAGTGGTATAGAAAATCCAGAAGTTGTAAAAAGTGCTTTTGAACAAGTTTGTGGAGGAGATTACGATTTTAAAGTAAAGAACATAGTTCCGGATTTTGGAAGCAAGTCTATTAAAATTGAAAATGAAGCTACGAGTATAATTATAAATCCTAATGAACTTAGTGGAATTAGACAGGTAATAGATAAAAACGGTAAAAAGTACATTATGATTGAACTTAGGGATGATGTTGAAATAAATGGATTTAAATTAGAAACAGAAGAATTTGAACTCATATAAAGCAAAAGCCATCTAAATTTAGGGATTAGATGGCTTTATAATATTTTATCTATTGATAGATATCTGTTGATTTTGTAGAAGTTTTATAGTTAGGTGAATAACTACCTTTTCTTTTACAGTATTATAAGTTTGATCTAGATTAAATTTGCAGCTATCATCTCTAATTGGATTTTCTAGAAAGTCTGATTCGATAATTTCTGCCTTTATTAGTTCGCAAAATACTTTTTCGTTAAAAAATTCAGTTAATCTAAGATTTAATTGGCAAGGTATATTACCTAATATGCCTTCTTCACAAGGATCACATATTTCGATGTTATTTCTGAGAATCTCTATTTGTTCAGGTGGCTCAGTATTTATAAATATAGGTAAAGTAGTAAATCTTATTTTAGCGGCGCAGGTAAAAGGAACCCTAACTGTAGTGTGTCGTATTTCTCCACTTGTTGTTCCATCTGTAGAACAATCTTTTGTTGCATATTCTACATTCTTTCTAATAAATCCTTTGATAAATAAGATTCCAAAGTAAGGATCAAATACATCAGGAATAAGATTACACTGTTCTAAGTAGACATTTTTCAGAATGCGTTTGATTTCAAGAGCAGGGCTTTCAAGCTTAAACTTAGATTCAATAGAAATTTTTATAGTGGGTTCTGCTAAAACTACAGGTGCTTTTATTACGACAGCATTAGTTATTCCTATAACAGATCCAGGTGTATTTGGGCAAAATGAGAGTATTTCTGTTTCGGAGCTTGATTCACAATCTCTTATTAAATCACATTCATCAAAATTGTCTGTAGAGGAGTAGTCTTCTTCAGAGCACTCATCTTCGCAGTAATCATCATTTTCAGAGCACTCATCCTCACAGTAATCATCCTCTTCAGAGTACTCATCTTCGCAATAATCATCCTCTTCAGAGAAATTTTCCTCAGAGTACTCATCAGTGTAATACTCTTCTTCAGAGAAATCTTCTCCAGAGGAGTCCTCGATGTACTCATCTTCTTCAGAGAAATATTCTCCAGAGGAGTCCTCGATGTACTCATCTTCTTCAGAGAAATTTTCTTCAGAGGAGTCCTCGATGTACTCATCTTCTTCAGAGAAATTTTCTTCAGGGGAGTCCTCGATGTACTCATCTTCTTCAGAGAAATTTTCTTCAGGGGAGTCCTCGATGTACTCATCTTCTTCAGAGAAATTTTCTTCAGAAGAGTCTTCGATGTAATACTCTTCTGAAGGGGAATTTTCCTCAGAAGAGTCCTCAGTGTAATACTCTTCTCTAGAGAAATTTTCTTCAGGTAGATTTTTTGAAGAATGCTCTTCTTCAGAGTAATCTTCTTTAAGGTACTCTTCCTTGCAATAGCTTTTCTTATAGTAGGTTTCATTATTTTCTATAGGTTCCTCGTGAATTTCTTCACAACATCCTTTATTTTCGTACTTTTTAGGAGCATCTATCATAAGATCCTCTTCTATGTGCTCAGTGTTAACTGTTTCTTTTAAATATTTGTCGTGGTGCTTTTTATGATGTTTTTTATCATGCTTTTTATCATGCTTCTTATGGTGTTTTGTTTTCTTATAGTCTTCTTTTTCTTTAATATTCTCCTCTAAACAGCTCCTTTTTGAGTGATGTTTTTTACTCATGACTTTATCCTCCTTTAAAGGGCATTAAAAGTTCTTAACTATATGTGCAATTAAATAGACTTATAATTTAGTTAAGTAAAATTTATATTTGCTCTAGATGACTTGAGTTATTTTAAAAATAGACCCAAAACTTAACAAAGAGAGCTTTGGGCCTGATAATATTAAATTCGATTGTTAAAAAAATATCATACCCAGGTAATTCTTAAGTTTATAGATGTATTTTATGAAGTATATTTGTTATTTTAAAGTATGGCAGTTAATCCTACTTGTTGTTTCTGCAATACTTTTAATGTAATAGTTATTAACATTTTTTCTTCTAAGGTTTTAAAGGTTCTTTCAATATTATTTTCGCAACAAGATGATGATATTGGTCTTGGGCACTTTTGGAAGTCATCTTCTTTGATAACTGCACCTATTAATTCACAGAATATTGGCTCATTAAAGTTTTCAGTATGAACAAAACCTTTTTGACAAGGATTTAGGCCCATTACAGGTTCGGCACAAATATCTTTGTTATTGGAGAATTCTCCTAAGAACTCTACTGAATCTGCTGGAGGAGTTGTATTAAAAATTGGACCTCTAAGCACAGGTCTTCTAAGGAATTCAACTGTAGCAGTACCTCTAAAAGGTATTCGAACTGTAGTATGATTTATTCCTCCACTTATAGTTTGACCATTTTCACTTACACAGCTTACAGTAGCATATTGAATATTCTTTCTAACAAAACCCTCTATGAATAATGTTCCAGAAGAAGCCTCAGGAGGAGTTTCCATTAGGTGGCATTGAGTTACATATACATTCTTATTTATTTGCTTGATTTCCAAAGCTCTTTTTTCTAATTTTATATTAGAAATAACAGGAATAGTTATAGAGGTTTCTGCAAGTACTATAGGAATTTTTCCAACAAAAGCTCCTGCAGGAATTAAAGTAGGAACTACTGGTGTAGCTAAAAATTCAGTTTGAGTATGTGTATTTATAACCTTCGCATTACATGAGTCGTGACACTCTTCTTGTTGAGAGCAACCACATAGATTATCGTCTCTATCTTCACAATGTTCGTTTGACATTCTGAAATCCTCCTTTTTAATAATTTTTGAACATAAATAAAAAGTATATATTCATATTCTAATTTATATTATTCAAGAATATATATTAACGTTACGATAATTATGCTTTTATATAATATTTTTAAAACAAATTGAAGTTTAAAACATATTTGCTTATGTGAGTTAGGTTTGCTTTATAGAACTATACGAGAAATTAATTTTAAAATTAAAAGGCGTAGAGTTAAATCTCGACGCCTAGAGGTTAAAATATGTAAATTCATCAGTAATTTTAAATCCAGCTTTTGGTGATAATTTATTTAATTTTATAAGAAAACTATTTTTTTCATCACCTTCCATGGGTGTAGGACAATAGTCATTTATATTCTTTACAGAAGATATACTGCAGGGAATTACTCTTATACCATAGGATTTAAGCCTTCCATCTTCTACTTTAAATCGACTTTGTAATATAAATGAATCTTTATCTGAGGGATAAGTATTTCCACCAAAACAGAAATTAGCTAAGCTATAACAAATGGTTTTGCCTTTATAGGTCTCTATGCCTTCAATAACATGAGGGTGGTGACCAATTATTAAATCAGCGTTATTATCTATGGAAAAATGAGCCAGATATTTTTGAACCTCATTAGGATAATATTGACTTTCGTCTCCCCAGTGGAAATTAATTATAACTATGTATCCCTTGGATTTAAGCTCATCTATATCATTCTTTAACTTGGTTAAGAATTTATTATCATAGGAAAAACCCCTATATCCGAGGAAACCCAATTTTACTCCTTTCAGTTCAGTAGTCCATATGTTACCTTCTCCAAAAAAGTTTATATTTTCGTTTTTTAAGGTATCTTTTGTATCAGCAAAACCCTTTTCTAGATAGTCATAAATATGATTATTTGATATGTTAACTGCTTCAATGCTGCCTAGAGATAGAACTTTTACATATTCTGGTGGAGACTTAAATGTAAATTGTTTATCTGCTTTGTCTTTAGAGTTAGTAAAAGTAGTTTCTAAGTTTGCAATCGTTAGGTCATCATTTTTAAATATATCAACTGTATTTCTGAAAAAATATCCATAGTCGTAATTATGTTTTTTTAATTGATAAGGAAGGCTGTTCTCGAAAACAAATTTGCTATCGTGTCCAATGGTGCAGTCGCCTACAGAAGATATAGTAACTTCAGCCAAGGATTTTTGTGTGATTTTATTAGAATCAAGGTCGCTTTTGGACGGTAAACTAGTAACTGGTTTAGCAACTGAAGTTTTAGGTTTATTAATATGCTTAACTAGAATAAATGAGGGTATAAAGATTATGATGCATAGAGAAGCTAATACAAAAATCCTGCGAATTATAAAAATTTTTTTTTTACTCTTTTTCATAAGTTTCCCCATTTCTAAAAATAAATTTTACTGATATGTCGGAGTTTAACACTTATTACTAAGTATTAAAATTATATCAGTAAATGTAAGTCAACTCAACTAGTTCTTACAAAAGCTTAACATATATCAAGCATTGCATCTATTCGTTTCTTTAACTCCTTATAGACATCTTCACATTTTGCATTTATGTGATAAATTAGATGTATGCTATCTTTTAGTTCAGAGCTTTTAGGGTGAACAACTGGAGATGTGGTTAAAATGTTAACAGTCGCAGATAAAGTAGCAGAAGATGCAGAAAGCTCGTATAATGTAGTAAGTAGAGGGCTTACACAGTAATCAAAATAAACTCGTTGTGTTAGATCTAAATTTAATTTTGCAATTTGTTCTTTAACGCTATTTAAGTTTTGTAATAATGTAGATAATTGACTAACACTCTCAGAGGTGTTTGTGCTGGAAGTACTAGAAGCAGGTGAATTTGTGGTAGTATTTGTAGTAGTATTTGTGGTAGTATTTGTAGTAGTATTTGAATTATTTTGTGATAAAGTAAATTGAATATTTTTTGTAATTTCTAATCCAGACTGAATTATTTGTTCTATATTTTCAGGAGTTAAAGTAGCCCTGTTGAATTTATCATTATAATTTGATGTTGAATTAGTGCTGTTTTCAATATTTTTATCTTGAGATTGTAGTGAATTTGCTTCTTTGCTATTAATACTCATTATCTATCACCTTAATTACATTTATATAATGAACTCATTAACGTAATAACTTATAAATTTATTTTATAATATATTAATAATATGTTGTTATGAAGCTATATTATTACAATTACAGAGCATGATAAATATATTTTCATTTGCATTATTTTCAGTAACATTTGTATAATATAGACATCCACGGCCGACACTTAACTTATGCTCCGGGATATATTTACATTCTTCCAGCACGATAAATACTTTTGACAAGTCTAAAGCCCATATTTTTAAAAAAGCTAAGAATCTTTGAT
>NZ_JAEEGC010000182.1 GCF_019207025.1 Clostridium thailandense
GACGGAGGGATATATTGACATTCTGGAAGGCACATTTAACTACTTTTGGTACAAGTCTTAGTTCATATTTTTAAAAAACTTAGAAGATTTGATTGTTTGAGCAGAGCGAGTTATCAAAGATTCTTAGTTTTTTTAAAAATATGAACTTTAGACTTGTCAAAAGTAGTTATCGTGCTGGAAGAATGCCAATATATCCCGGAGCATAAGTTAAATGTCGGCCATGGGTGTATATATAAAAACCTAGTCTTCAAACACTAAAGTCTTCGTAAGTCTATCTTTTCCCAATATTGTGTTAGGAAAAATACTTGTTGCATTTTCAAGGTAATCTTCCGGAGTCCCTAAGGACGGGCTATAGTGAGTAAGCCATAGTTCTTTAACTTCTCCATCTTTTGCTAGTGATGCTGCCTCTGAAAAAAGCATGTGGCTATTCTCTATTGCTTTTTCAAGGTAACTGTCATCTCCGTACATGCCTTCACATATAAAAAGTTCTGATCCTTTTATAAATTCCTTCAGTCCACCAATAGGTCTTGAATCCGTGCAATATGATAGCTTTAACCCCTTCCTTTCTTCTCCCAGAACCATATCTGGTGTAAACCAAATACCATCATACTGAATTTCCTCACCTTTCTGAAGTTTATTCCAAATAACCATAGGTACATTATTTTTTTCCGCCTTATTCTTATCAAACTTTCTACTTCTCGGCACTTCTATGGAGTATGCAAAGCATGGTATAGTGTGTTGCACAGATATTATGCCTATATTAAAACCAGCGATATTTTTAGCTGTCTTTCCATATCCCTGAAATTCCAATATATCTATTTTATAAGGAAGAACCGGAGCTATTACTCTAAGACCACTTACTATATGCCATAATCCCTTTGGACCAATTATTGTAAGTGACTCCTCTCTACCTGAATTGGCTATTGTCAATAGCAAGCCTGGTAAACCAGCAATGTGATCAGCATGAAAATGAGTAAATAATATAGCATCTATCGTCTTCATTCCCCAGCCTAACATTTTTAAACTAACCTGGGTACCTTCACCACAGTCAATTAAAATTTTTCGTCCCTTATAAGATGCAATCATAGCCGTAAGACATCTATTTGGTACTGGCATGCTTCCCCCACATCCAAGTAAACAAACATCAAGCATATAAATATCCCCTTTTCAAAATTAAATTATCATAACATTAGATTTTCCGGTGAAAAATGTTTTATACTATGAATACGTTTTTATAATAAATAAAGCCGCAACATAAATATATATTGCAGCTTTACGGATATATTTACTTAATCTCTTAAATACTTAGTATTAAATCATCAACTTTACAACCTAATATTCTTGCTAGCACAACAACTTTGTCAAAACTCGGATTTTTCTTATCTCCTCTCTCAAGTTCTTCTAAATAAGACTTTGAAATCGAAGTTTCAAATTTTTGTTTTTTCGTAAGATTTTGAACATCTAAAGTAGTATATCCCAAGCTTAATCTTATCTCACGAATTTTTTTCCCATTTAACATAAGAAAACCCCCTATTCAGTTATGAAAGTTTCTATTATAATTATAACTCTTTTTTACTAAAATTTATAGTAACTTTACAATTTCTTAATATTAAATGGTAGAATATATTTTCATCTAAGAGGGCAGATTAAGATTATATAATTCATGTGGAGGTGTCCAAATGGATAACAATAAAAATCACTTAAAAACAGATATTAAGTCCAATGCAGAACTTAGAAAAATGTACCCTAAAGATGGTGCTAATATAGGAATTGTAGATGGCGAAAAAATAGGTTCCCATGAGAATGGTAATAAATTTACTAAACGCTCTAAGTTATCTCATAACCAATAATTAAAAATCGTCTTTATAAAAGGACTGTTTCACTATATAGATATTCATGTCAGACACTTAATTTATACTCATGTATATGTTAATTATCTGCTGTGTTTACCTATTATCGTAACAGTCTTTTTATTTTTTTATATCATACAGACATGTTGTAACATTTTGTAGTATAATGTATTAGACAAAATAAAGAGGTGATTTTTATGAAAGATAAAATTCTCCATTTGCTTAAGGAAAATGAAGGAGATTTTATATCTGGACAATTAATAAGCAAAAATTTAGGGGTGAGCCGTACTGCTATATGGAAATACATAAATTCTTTGAAAGATGCTGGTTATCAAATAGAATCTATATCAAAAAGAGGCTATAGATTACTATCTTCTCCTGATTTGCTTACTTTTGAAGAAATAAGCGCTAATCTAAATACAAGTTGTATAGGAAGAAACATAATGTACTTCCAGACAATTGACTCAACTAATAACAAAGCAAAAGAACTTGCTAATGCTTCAGATAATGGTACTGTTATTATAAGTGAAGAACAAACCTCAGGAAGAGGCAGACTTGGACGTGCTTGGAAGGCACCAAAATTTAAAGGTATTTGGATGTCTATCATTTTAAAACCGGATATAGATCCTCCTAATATTCCCAAAATAACTCAAGTAGGTGCTGCTGCTGTTATTAAAACTCTTAATGATTTTAACATAAACGCTTATGTAAAGTGGCCAAATGATATAATTCTAAACAATAAGAAGGTTTGCGGAATATTAACTGAAATGAGCGGCGAACTTAACAGAATAAATTATGTGGTTATGGGAATAGGAATAAATGTAAGTATAAAAAAAGAGGAATTTCCTGAATCACTAAGAGATACTGCTACCTCCTTAATCTGTGAAACTGGAAATGAGTTAAAAAGAAAAGACCTAGTTACAAAATTATTAAATAATTTTGAGATTTTATATAATGAATTTGCTTATAAAAATGATATAACAAATTCTATAAAAATCTGTAGGGAAAACTCAATTTTAATTGGTAAAGAAATTAGAGTCGTAAAAATTAATAATGAACTCTTTGGAAAAG
Source organism: Clostridium thailandense (assembly GCF_019207025.1). GTDB lineage: Bacteria > Bacillota > Clostridia > Clostridiales > Clostridiaceae > Clostridium_AM > Clostridium_AM thailandense. Next base: position 2,922 of record NZ_JAEEGC010000182.1, read on the forward strand.
CCATAGATTTAAATGAAGCTGGTGAACTCGTGGTTCAATATGCCGATGGAACTATAGAAAACATAGTATCCGGAGAGGTTTCCATTAGAGGACTTCATGGAAAGTATGTACCTTAAGGGACTGTTGCATTTACAAACATGACCGGAAGTAGAATTATGCTCCGAGAGAGGTTACCAAGCTTTGTCGCTATAAAAACTTTTAATCAGTCTAAAGCCCAGCATTTTGAAAATCTAAGAACCTTTGATAAACTCGTTCCTCAAACATATCAAAGGTCCTAAGATTTCCTAAAATGCTTCACTAAGACTGACAAAAAAGTTTTTATATGTGACTTCAGCTTTGGTAACCTCTCTCTTCGTATAATTCTACTTTCTGGTATAGTTCTTTGTAAATGCAACAGCCCCTTATATATTTACAACAGTAAATAAAATACTAATATGCAAAAATTGATCAATTATATTTACTGCAAAAAATTTTTTAGACATAAACTCATACTTAATCTTATAGCATTTAATATAATCAATAATAAAATGACTAATAAAGACTATTGCAAATCCGTATAAGGTAAATATATTCAAATATACAAGTACTAACACAACCGGCAAAACATATAACGCAACATGAAGAACTATATATAGTTTACTTTGCCTTTTCAGCTGCCACAACTCTCTACCTCTTAAAATTTTTCTTATAACACTATTTCTTTGCATAAATATATCACCAATTATGTGTGAAAAAACTAATGCTATATACAACTTCATCCTTAATCCTCATAACTTAATTCTACACAAGTCCTATTTTAGTATTTTTAAATACTAATGGATATATTATACTAAATTTTATTTTACTTAGGTAATATATAATTTATATTTAACTTTTAGTTTACAAATCATACTAATAAGAAATATAGATAACTACACTAGACACTTAACTTATACGCAAGGAGATATTTACATTCCGGAAGACACATTGAATACTTTTGTTATAAGTCTTAGCGAAGTATTTTAGAAAGTCTTAGAATTATTTATATGTTTGAGGTACGAGTTTATAAATGGTTCTTAGACTCTAAAGGAAACTCCTCTTCCTTTCGTCAGATGAGTAAGCGATTCGCATAAAATCAAAGATTTTAGCTCTCTGCTTAAGTACTGAGCTTTAGACTTATCAAAAGTATTTATGGTGTCGGAAGAATGTAAATATCTCCCGGAGTGTAGGTTAAGTGTCGGCCGTGTTTATCTATACAACTTTTTTGCCTTATATCTACACATATATTTTACCTTCAATTCTTCTATCATAATCTGACCATGTGTTAGGCTCAACGCCTTCTTTTATCTGCCCTATTTTATTTAGAAAAGCATCTACCTGATCAGCAAAATTTACTATATGTGCTTCTTCCGTATTTGGTTTTTTAGGAGAACCATATTCTAGTTTTCCGTGATGTTGTACAATGCAACCTTTAATTCTTTCTTTAAAGTTATCGCTATATAAGTCTGGCTTCTTATTAAAGGCTTCTTCTAACATTTGAACTCCTATAACAATGTGACCTTCCATTTCTCCTCTAAGCGTAAAAGAAAACGGTCCATCTACAAAATACTCTACAGTTTTTCCTATGTCATGAAGTTTTGCTGCCAACATGGCTATCTCTGCATTTCTGCAGTTATACCTATGTGCAAAAACTTGAGTTAGATACATTACATTTAACGTGTGTTCAGCTAATCCCCCTATATAATTGTGATGTTGGCTTACACCTCCAATTCCTTTTTTAAATTTCTCAAGAAAATCCTCATTTTTAAAAAAGTAGTTATTTAATTCTATACATTCTTCGCTTTTAAACTCTCTTTCAGATATTTTATCTATCTCGTCCATTATATCCTCTATAGGCCTACTTACATAAGGAAGATAACTCTTCATGTCAACTTCTTTTAATACTTGGAATTGTTTTACTTCAAATATACTTTCTAATACACCATCAACTTTTATAACATCTCCAACCTTCAAAACGTTAGATTTATCTATTATAGACGCTTTAATATCACCAGTTTTATCTCCTATATAAGCTATAGTTTTCTCCCCATCTCTAAATACTTTTTTCATTATCATAAATGTAGAAGAAATGTTTCCTCCATTTCTGATGTCTTTTACATATATATTCTTCATAACTATCACCTCTTGTTAACTTTCCAAGTTAATTATACACCTATTAGTATGTTTAGTTTTAATTAAACTTATCAAATATAATATTTAGGAATTTTTTTAATATTTTTCATTTAATATTTTTCTTGACTTGAGGAAAATTAAATAATATAGCCAAAGCAAACATACACATACTCAGTATAAGTAAGGAGGTTTATTTATGAATATAGTTTTTGATGAAAATACCAAAGAAGCTCTAGTTGAAAATTTAAAAGAAAAAAGTAAATCCTCAGTTAGACTTTTGATTAAAGGTTTCGGATGAGGCGGACCAGTTTTAGGAGTTGCTCTGGATGAGCCAACTAAAGATGATGAAATATTTTCAGTTAATGGAGTAAATTTTATTGTTGAACCAGATTCATCTTATTTATTTGATAATTCAAAAATAGTTTATACAAAAGGTGTTTTTGGAAAAGGCTTTAATGTTATACCTAAAAGTGGTAATAGAGGGTGTTAAAACCATTATAAAAATCAAAAGCTGTAAACCCTTAACGTTTACAGCTTTTATGGTGACCCATAGGGGACTCGAACCCCTGTTACCACCGTGAAAGGGTGGTGTCTTAACCACTTGACCAATGGGCCATATTTTATTGCTTATAATACTCCTTTCGAGCACAATAAATACAATATCCTATTTTTATTCATATGTCAACATATTTTTTATGTTAAATTTTAAAATTTTATAACTTAATATAAATTTTCTCTATTAATCTTTTTTAGTTCCACAATAAGGACAATATTCAAATTGTGATTCCACTTCTTTTCCACAATTTTTACATCTATATTTAATATAATTATCGTAATTTCCAAAATCCATAAGTCTTAAATCCCAATAAGTAATTGCTTCCTCATCTCCCTGCTCCATCCTAATTGCTTTTTCCTTTGATATTTCATAAATTGAATTACAACCACTACAAACTGCATAATACCTATCATTCCACTTAAAAACAGGAAGAAAAAATATATGTAAAAATGAATATGTTTTATATAATGTAAGCCTAGCTCCTATTTTATTACAATTTTTACAGGACAAATTTTTAATAGTCCCAATTTCTTTTTGCTTTTCTTCAACACCAAAAACTCCAATAAAAAACATACTACCCTCCTTGAAAACCAATTAATTAATGATTAAAATTACAATATATATTCTAACATAAGAACTCTTTTTTATCCATTTATAAGTTAATTTAAAAATCACTATATTTTTGCATAAAAAACACTAAAAAATTATCATAATATATATTATTAGAATATACATTATAAATCAATAAAATAAGAAGGTGAATTAAAATGATTTTAATAAAAAATGTTGAAATTTTTGGGCCTAAATCTTTAGGTAAGAAAAACATTCTAGTATTGTTTGATAAAATCGCTTATATTTCTTCGGAAATAAATTGGCCTGACAAAAACTTTCCTGATATTAAAATAGTCGACGGGGAAGGTTTAATCGCAGTACCTGGATTAATAGATCTACATGTACACATTATTGGCGGTGGAGGCGAAGGTGGTTTTACTACACGGGCTCCAGAGCTTATGCTTACAAACCTTACCACAAATGGAATAACAACTTGTGTAGGACTTCTTGGTACTGATGGAACTACAAGAAGCATGGGAACTTTAATTGCTAAAGCAAGATCTCTTGAAGAAGAAGGCATAAGTACTTATTGTTGGACTGGATGTTATGAAATGCCTACCCGAACAATAACAGATAGTGCAAGAGGTGACATAGTCCTTGTAGATAAAATTATTGGTGTCGGTGAAATAGCCGTATCAGATCATAGAGGAAGCCACCCATCAGAAAATGATCTAATTCACTTAGCCAGTGAGGCTAGGGTTGGCGGCATGATTTCTGGAAAATGTGGCGTACTACATATGCATATTGGGGACGGCAAGAAAGGACTTATTCCAGTTATGGACGTAGTGAAAGATTCTGAAATCCCCTATGACAATCTACTTCCTACTCATGTAAATAGAAATCCACTAGTCTATAAACAATCGATTGAATATGCTAAAGCTGGTGGCTTCGTGGATATAACCACTGGAATAAAACCTGAAGGTGATGATGCTGTATATGCTTCTGATGTCTATAAAACTATGCTTAACTCAGGTATATCACCTTACAAAATTACTATGAGTTCAGATTCCGGTGGAAGTATGCCTATATTCGATCAAAAGGGCAAACTTCTAAAATTAACAATAGGCTCACCATCAACAAACATGGATACAATTAGAGAATGTATTGAAAAGGGTATTTCTATTGAGGAGTCACTTATCCCCTTAACCTCTTCGCCTGCTAAATTTTTAAAATTTAAGAATAAAGGTGAAATACAAGAAGGATATGATGCAGATCTGCTTCTATTAGATAAAAAACTCAATATTAAAATGGTATTATGTAAGGGCCAAATCATGGTTCAAGATTATAAGCCTGTTGTATTTGGAACTTTTGAAAATAAGATATAGACATTCACGGCCGAAAGTAGACTTACACTCCGGTATATGCTTCCAAGCTTCAGCACTATAAAAACTTTTTATCAATCTAAAGCTCAGTATTTTGAAAATCTAAGAACATCTGATAAACTCGTACCTCAAACATATCAGAAGTCCTAAGATTTTCTAAAATACTTCGCTAAGATTGATTAAAAAGTTTT
>NZ_JAEEGC010000183.1 GCF_019207025.1 Clostridium thailandense
GGTCTGACATCCCCTATATAACGTAACATTTTATTAATATGCTTAATAATTCAGGGCAAACGCATGAGTTAACAAAATGTGAATAAGCCCTTTTAATCAAGGATTTGTTGTATAATCATTTTGAAGGGATTATACAACAAATTTTTAGCTGCAAAATAAAATCTTCAAAAATCTTTTAGCCGTAAGGCATCATAATTTAAATGAATTTCGATTTTTAAAGATTATTTTTGATTTTAAAGAAAACTTATTTAGCGTAGCTAATGAGGTATATGGAAATCCCATACTGCAACCTATCGGTCTTTTCTTGATTTTTTATAGATTAAACTTTTTCATTTCTATTAAATTTAGTTTATGACCTTTTGCGGCCTGCCGGCTATGCTATCGCATTTAGGGAATAAAAAAACAAAACAAGTTATCCTAAATATAGGAAGCAGATACACTCTTTGTTTTTTGAATTTATGTTGAATATTCTATAATTAAATATATATAACTTTTATTCAAATTTAAGAAAAGAGGGTGTTCTAATGGACAATAATAATTCGTTATTTATTAATTATTTTGGAGTTATTAAAGATAAAAGGCAACAAGCAAAAGTTAGACATAAACTTATAGATATTCTATTTATCTCTGTTGCAGCAACCATTGCGAATGCAAGCGATTGGAAAGATATTGAGATATTTGCAATAAAAAGAGAAGAATGGTTTCGAAAATTTCTTGAGCTTCCCAATGGAATTCCTTCACATGACACATTTGAAAGAACTTTTAGGTGGATAGATCCAAAACAGTTTGAAAAATGTTTTATTCATTGGGTTAAAGAAATAGCTGCGTTAGCAGACAGATCAGTCGTTGCAATAGATGGCAAGACTATGTGTGGAGCTTTTGACACAGATGATAAAAAATCTCCTATTCATATTGTGAGTGCTTGGGCAAGTGAAAATGGAATGGTACTTGGACAGGTGAAAACAGATGAGAAAAGCAATGAAATAACAGCAATTCCAAAACTATTAGATTTACTGTTTGTAAAAAATTGTATTGTGACTATTGATGCAATGGGAACGCAGACTAAAATAGCTGAGAAGATTATAGATAAAAAGGCTGACTATGTTCTTGCGCTTAAAGGAAATCAGACCAATTTGCATACTGATGTGGTGGATTTTTTTGAAGATGCTGAAAAAACAAATTTTGATGGATTAAAGGTAAAATCTTGTATAACCAAAGACAAAGATCATGGTCGTATTGAAGTAAGAAAATATTTTCTAGTTGAAAATGTAGATTGGCTTTCCATGAAAGATGATTGGAAAGGATTAAAGAGTATAGGAATGGCTATACGTGAATGTGAAATTAAAGGTAAAAAAACTGTTGAAAAGAGATACTTTATTTCTTCTTTAAAGGACTCAATAGAGGAGTTTGGAGATTCAGTAAGAAAGCATTGGGGAATAGAAAGCACTCATTGGTTTCTTGATGTTGTATTCAAAGAAGATGCTCGCAGAGTGAGAAAAGATAATGCACCACAAAATTTAGCTATGCTTAAACGAATGGCTTTAAATATTTTAAGAAAAGATACTACTGAGCCAAAGTATAGCTTAAAATCTAAAAGGTTCGCTTCTTCTATAGATAATGATTACCTTGAACAGGTACTTATCAAAAACTTTATATAGGGAAACACAGATAGATTGTATACCAATTACTGGGCATATCCTGAAAAAGGACTGTCTTGTTTTCTATACAAAAAATCCTAGTGGAACTAATAAAGTCCCTGAAATATCTTTATTTCATTTATGTAATAAATATCAGGGCTCTCATCATTAAATATTTTCCTGCCACATAAAGAGCCATTATGGCATTTTTTTAAATCTCCTTTCAGGGATTTAGAAGAAGAAAAATATTCATGCGTTTGCCCTG
>NZ_JAEEGC010000184.1 GCF_019207025.1 Clostridium thailandense
ATACCGGGGCAACCGGAGCAACAGGAGATACTGGGGCAACAGGAGCAACAGGAGATACTGGAGCAACCGGAGCGACCGGCGCACCGGCTTTATCTTTTAATAATGCAGCCGGACCAATCTCTGTTTATCCACCGCTAAATACAGAGGTGACAGTTGCGAGTGTTACTCTAAGTGTTACTGCAGGTCAAAATCTTAAAATTGATTATGCTCTTGCTATAAATTTTATTGTTACTGCAAACTGGTCCGTTGCATATGAGGTAAGATTATATAGAGATGGAACTCTAATTAATACTAGACAAAATAATAGACTTGGAACAGCTGCAGGTAATCAAAGGCTTCCAATATCAAGCACGTATGTAGATACAGTTCCTACTACCTCAGCTGCTTCCACCTATAGTATTAGAGTTATTGTAACAACAGCTGTTAATGTTACTTCAGCAGCTACGGGAAATAATATTAATTTAAACATCATATCCTTCTAAAAATGAAACTGTTGTTGCAGTGATAAAATTATATTAATGGCCTTCTGCTCTAATGCAGAAGGCTCTATAAAATAAATGACCTGTATCATTATTTTTTTAGTTCCATATTATATACTGTAATAAATTTTGAAAAGGTGATTATATGATAACTATTAGCCTTTGTATGATAGTGAAAAATGAAGAAGACACAATAGAACGCTGCTTAGAGTCATTAAAGGACTTGGTTGATGAGATAATAATTGTTGATACTGGCTCCAATGATAAAACAAAGGAACTGGTTGAGAAATTTACGTCTAAAATTTATGACTTTCAGTGGATTGATGATTTTTCTGCTGCAAGAAATTTTTCTTTTAGTAAAGCCACTCAAGACTATATTCTTTGGCTGGATGCAGATGATGTTTTACTTCCTGAAGATGTAGAAAGTTTTAAATTGCTAAAAGAAAATTTAGATCCTTCTGTAGACTCTGTAACTATGAAATATAATTTAGGTGTAGATAAATATGGAAATGTAAGCTTAAGTTACAGACGTAACAGATTAGTTAAAAGAACTAATAACTTTAAATGGATTGGTTTTGTTCATGAATATTTATCTGTATATGGAAATATAATTAATAGTGAAATTAGCGTAACCCATAAAAAGATAAAATATACTCCTAAACGGAACCTCGAAATTTATCAAAATAAATTAAAAAAGAGAGCGGAATTTACTCCTAGAGATACACTTTATTATGGAAATGAATTATATGACCATCAAATGTTTGAAGAAGCTATAAAATATTATAATGAGTTTTTAGATTCAAAACAAGGCTGGAGCGAAGATAATATTCGAGTTTGTGGAAAGCTACATGAGTATTATCAATCAATTAATAAAGAAGAAGAGGCTCGAAAGTATAGTTTTAAAAGCTTTGAATATGATACACCAAGAGCTGAGGCATGCTGTAACCTTGGATTCTCTTTTTTAAAAGAAAACAAATTCAATAATGCAGCTTTTTGGTATGAAATGGCTACAAAGCTTGAGAAGCCTAAAGATAGTTGGGGTTTTTTTAATGAGTCCTGTTGGACATGGTTACCTCATTTACAATTGTGTGTTTGCTATGATAGGTTAGGCAATCGCAAATTGGCATATGAGCATAATGAAATCGCTAGCCAATTTGTACCTAATGATGAAAGGATATTGTATAACAAAAAATACTTTAAAAGTCTAGGTTTCAATTGATAACTCAATCAATATAAAGCGAAAAACGGGCCACTTGGAACCCGTTTTTTTACTTTTCTAAGAGAAAAAATTAAATTTAATTGTAATTAGAGTATATTTAAACTTCATTATTCTTTATCTGCTTTGCTACTTCGTTAGCAGCAATCATTCCACTTTGAAGAGCTCCTTGTTGAGAAACATGTTTTTGTGAGATATGCTCTCCTGCGAAAAATAATTTATTTTCCATTTCAGGAACAGTTACAGAATAAGAAAAAAGTGTTTTATCCTCTGGTTTTGATAGTGCTCCTGCAGCCCATATATATTGTACATCAGACCAGATCAATGACTTATAGTCAATAAGATTGTCATCAATATAATGAGGAGGAAGCTCATGGATTTTTTCTATATATTTTATAACATCACTAATCTGTAATTCAGGGCTTTCATTACCTAATCTCACTGCGTTCTGACACCAGCTGTAAGTAGCAAGTAATACACCTGCTTCATCAGAACTTTCGACAGATTTTAATGTCCATTTTCCGCATTTATCTGGTACAGGTTTTGCATGATCTGATGGGTAATAGATTGCAACTAATGGAAGATCTGTAAAAGAACATCCACCTAATATCTTTTTTGATGTACTACCCATTTCCCAAAACCTTTCTTTGAGATATAGATATATTTTGTGTGCTATTTCATAGTTCATTTCATTTATAGCCTGCATCTTAGTGTTTGTAAGAAGAGGTTTTATTTCAATTCTTCTTAGACTTGAGAATGGTATAGCACATATTACATAATCGAATTCTTCCAATGTTTCTTTATTATTTCCACTATCTTTGCATTTAAGTATAACTTTATCTTCTGATGAAGAATTATATATTCCACTAACAGGTGAACCCATTTTTATTTCTATTTTTCCTAGTTGTTCCTTACCAATACCTTTATAAGCTTCTTCGTTTTTATCACAAAGTGCTTCATATAAGGAATAAGGTAAATTAATCATGCCATCGGTAATACGATAATTATATTCAAAATCTGCTGTATAATATTGCTGAAGCATTTCAGTAAGACTTAAACTAAAAAACTGTTCCTTGCCTTCCAAATATCCTAGCATTGATATCATGTCCTGACTAATATCTGCATTCTCATATGCATTTCTATAACTTAGTTTATCTATTTCTGTTATACTCTTTGAATACTCAGACTTGACTTGGATTAATTCCTTCCTTAATTCTAATGGAAGAGAACCTAAATATTTTTTATATAACTTTTCTTGGAGTTCAAACCATGCTTTCTTTTTCTCAATTTGGCTCAAATTAAACTTAGGATATATATTACTTTCCACGCTTTTACCTTTAGCATCATTAACTGCTCGTTCACCTTTAACATAAAACAGAGCATTATCGTTATGACTTACAAAAGGACTTGTATCAAGTTTAAAAAGATTTATATAGTGCCAGGTAGTCTCATGAGACACTGGTATACTCATTGCTCCAAATTCGCCAAAATGTTTTTTGTTTCTATTAAAGTAATGAGTATATATCCTTCCTCCTATTCGATGGCTTGCCTCAAATAAAGTAACGCTACAACCTATTTTTCTAAGTTCAAAAGCAGCAGCTAATCCAGCCTCTCCAGCTCCGATTACAGCTACTTTAATGTTTTTAGCACACTCCATTAGACAAATTTTTGTTATATCTTCTGGTGGACTCATTAAATCTATTATATTATTTAGATCTTCTGATCTGTTCTGCATCTTAAGTATATATTTAAGCATCTCGTATCGTTCACAGTCACTAGGATTGTTTATTTGATAAGGATAGTTTAAATTATTACAGGAATTCATAACTTTCACATCCTAATGTTTTTTTATTACATATATAATTATATATGTACTGCATCCTTAACTTTATATTATCTTACTTTGTAAATCTTCATGAGTGCTTCAACTAGTTTTTCTATATCTTCAGAAGTATTAAAATACCCAGGGCTTACTCTAACTGTACCAGCATGTTCCGTACCAATCACATCATGTATTAAAGGTGCACAATGGTAGCCTGTTCGCACAGCAATTCCCATATCATTCAATTTTTCTCCAACAATAGAGGCATCTATTTCATCTATATTAAAGGAAATAACCGCGGTTCTATGACTTATAGAATGACTTCCATAAACTTTTACATAAGAGAGCTTTTTTAGTTCTTCCAATAAATGTGATGTTAATTCTTCTTCACATTTTTGGATGTTAGCTGTTCCAACTTTCTTAATGAATTTTATACCTTCGCATAGACCAGCGATACCTGGTGTATTCAGTGTTCCACTTTCAAACTGATCCGGTACAAAATCTGGTTGAACCATAAAGTGAGAATTACTTCCTGTTCCACCTTCTTTAAAATTCTTTAATTTTACGCCATCTCGTATAAATAAACCTCCTGTTCCTTGTGGACCGAACAATCCTTTATGTCCAGGAAAAGCTAATAGATCAATATGAGAACTTTCCACATCAATAGGAACAGACCCGGCACTTTGAGATGCATCTACCATGAACAAAATGTCATTTTCTTTAGCAATCTTACCTATAATATCAATGTCTTGAATGCTTCCAAGTACATTTGATGCATGATTAATTATAATCATTTTTGTATTTTTCTTTATTGTTTCCTGAATATCATTAATATTTACATACCCGGCTTTATCAACGCCTACTAAAGTCACATCTATACCTTTTTCACTCAGCGAATGAAGGGGCCTTAAAACAGAATTGTGTTCAATTACGGTACTAATGACATGATCTCCTTTTTCTAGAGCGCCTTTAATTCCTACATTTAATCCTTCTGTAGCATTGCTTGTAAAAATTAAGTTAAAAGGGCTAGGAATATTGAAAAATTGACATATTTCTTCTCGCGTTTCCATGATTTTTAAAGCTGCTTTTACGGACATATCATGGGAACTTCGTCCTGGATTGGCAGCATAGTTTTCCATACAATTTAGAACTTCTTCATAAACTTGTGATGGTTTTGGAAAGGATGTAGCTGCATTATCTAAGTAAATCATATAGGTAAGCCTCCTTATTAAATTTATAACTTAAATAAATATTATGCAGTATATTACAATAAGAAATATAAATCATGAAATCAAAAGTGAGAATGTTATTTCTTATTATACATAATATTCAAAATAGCAAAGTCTTGTGAGTGTTTATAGAAATATAAAAAATTGCGTAATATTAACGGACAGAAATTTTAAGTCATATATAGCCTATAAATTCAAAACAAATAATTTTAATTACCATATTAATATTATTTACATATCATAATATAGAAATTGAAAGTTTAATATGCATTTGGGATTATGTACTATAGAAAAAGGAGGCTATTTAGTTGACGTTAGGGTTATGTATGATTGTTAAAAATGAAGAAAAAAATTTACCACGATGTCTTGAAAGTGTAAAAGACATTGTGGATGAAATAATAATTGTGGACACTGGCTCTACAGATTCTACAGTTGAAATTGCTGAGAGCTACGGGGCAAAGGTGCTACTTTATAAATGGGATGACAGTTTTGCTAATGCAAGAAATTTTTCTCTCCAAAAGGCTTCGAAGGATTGGATTTTAATTATGGATGCTGATGATGAGCTTAAAGAAGATGATAAAGATAAAGTAATTCATTTAGTTAATGATAAAAACAGTGATGTAGATGTTTATTTTGGAGAAACCTTAAGTTATGTTGGAGATGCTCCAGGTTCTGACATATATACAAATTTAAATGTAAGATTTATTAAAAACGGAAAAGGAATTAAGTTTAAAGGAGATATCCATGAACAAATTATATTTGAAAATAAAAATAATGCACGATTAGTAGACGTAAGATTTTATCACTATGGTTATTTAAATAAAACTGTAGAAGTGAAAAATAAAAGGAAAAGAAATATGCAAATCATTAAAAAAACACTAGAGGATAATCCTAAAGATAGTTTTATGCTTTATAATATGGGTACAGAATATATGGCACTAGGAAACTTTTCAGAAGCATTAAATTATTATAAGAAAAGCTATGAAGATTTTAATCCTGATTTAGTAGCATTTAATTCTAAACTTATATTGAAAATGATTTATTGCTATGAAGTTTTAGGTGAATTTAAGGAAGAAATTGAATTAATAAATGAGGGATTAAAGTATTATCCTGAATTTACTGAGCTAGAATTTCGTAGAGCAATGGTATTTTATAACAGAAAAAAATATGATATGGCTATTGAAGCCCTTAATAAGTGTATAGATATGGGTGAACCACCAGCAGTATTCAGAGATCTTTCAGGCGTTGGAAGTTATAGAGTATATTACTTGCTAGGAGCAATTTATTTTGATATGGAAAATTATGATGAGTCCTATAAATACTTGGATAAAGCGTTAAAATTGAATTGTAAGTTTACTGAAGCTATTCTTAAAATATCTCAAATAATGTTCATAAAAAAATTTTCTGTAGATGAAATAGAGTTAAAACTTACAAACTATTTTAATGGAACTGTAGATGAAAATACCAATTTATTGTTATCAGATATATTTTATAATAAAGATAAGTTTGATGTTGCTTATAAATATGCAGAGAAAGCAGAAAAGTATAAAATAAATTCAGCAAAAGTAAATTATTATAAAGGAGTCTTATTATTTTATCAGAGAAGATTTAAAGAAGCATTAGACAGTTTATCTAAAGTTGAAATAGGGAATTTTTATAATAATTCTATTTATTACAGCATATTGTGTGAAATATTTAATAATCAATATAATCATGCAGATAGCTTATTAGATATAACTAAAAAATTCAATGAAAATGAGAAAACTGCAGTTTATAAGACATTTAAAGATATAATGCAAGGAAATAAATATAGTCCAATTTCAGAGGATAAGGAAGATTCTGTTGAATTTTTAATTCCAATATTTGATTTATTAGAAATGATTTTGAAATCAAATAGTTTTGATGAATTTAAAAAAGCAGTACAACTCCTAAATCTTATTAATGATGATAGTATACTATTATTGCTAGGAAAGCTATATTATAGAAGAGGGTATTTTGAATTTGCATATAAGGAATTTATAAGGTCAATAAAAATATACGAAAAAATAGATATAGAAGCTCTTGAAATGATGAAGTTAATTTTAATCTATAAGGAAGTATAGAAATAAGAAGAGAGAGGTGTTTTAAAATAATTAAATTATTTAAAATAGCTTCTCTTTTTAAATGTATAGAAAAACATAAAATTTTTAGTCTAAAAATAACTTGTAGTGCAAGAGGTCTTATATATAATAAATATTTAATCACATAATTTTAAAAAGTGCATAATTTAAAGTAGGGATATGAAAATCCCTTCTAAAGATTAAAAATTAGGAGTTGATATATATGGCTACTTTAGATTTTGATACACCTCAAACAGCTACTCTTCAACAGTATGTACTTTCAGGTACTGCACCTGCTGCAACTTTAGATTTAGGAGTACAAATAGTAGTTACTAGAGCTGATAACAGCACTGAAGGATATTATTTGGCTAAACAATATGCTTATACAGTTATTACAGCTGTTACAGATACTGTATATATGCCTATTATACCTCAACTAAGTGGAACCGAAGCTGTAACGGCTACTATTGTAGGAACAGACATTTCAGGCTGGAGCATAATAGCATAATAGGTATAGTTTTTTACAGTTGGAGTTATAAACCTCCAACTGTTTTATTAAAGTATTGGAGGTTATGGAATGGCTAGTGTTATAATTCCGGCTACTAAGAGTCTTACAATAACAACTAAATATCCTAGTAAAAGTCTAAATGGAGACACAATAGCAGTAGGTTGTGATGGAACATATAAGTACTACAGCTATTTGTTTTTCGACATTTCTTCAATACCTTGTGATGCTTTAATATTAAGTGCAGAACTTGTATTGTTTAAAACTGATGATTTTTATTGTGATTGTGATAAAATATTTTCTATAAGTCCGCTTTGTGACTACTTTAGCAGCTATACAAGTTATAAAAATCAGCCAGATGTAATATTTTATATTAAAAAAAATTTTTATCCCTTAACTTCAAAAGTGGCAGTAACAGTGAATATTAATCCTATTATTTCATTGTGGGTAGAAAATAAGTTAATAAATAAAGGTATTGCTTTATATTATGAAAAAAATAAAAAAGTTGTTGCAAATTTCGGTTCCTCAAAGAGCAAAGATGAATATACTATACCTTTTATAAACGTAAATTATGAAAAGAAAAAAGTAAAGTGTGAGGAAGATCCTAATAAAAATAATGCTACAATAAGAGAGGTAAGAGTTATAGGAACTGTAGGAGCACACTCCACGTATGATTCAGTTGTAAATCTCCAAGTAACTAGGCAAAATGGAAATAAAGACAACTACTATGTGGCAGATGAATATGTTAATCCATCTGATAGTCCAAAGCATATAGATAAAACATATAATATTGCTGTAATACCAAAAGAAAGTAATGGAGATCAGGAGGAGATGACTCTATATGGAGCATATAGAGATTAATGATATAAAGTTTTATACTTATAATTTATATATAATAAAGTAAACAACTAACTTAAAATTAATACTTTAAAGTTAGTTGTTTTTTATTTTCTAATAGTTTCTTGATTTAGGTGAAGTTTATAACATACATATATCCAGTATTCTTTTAATGTTTAATAAGTTTGAAAATGGTTTTAAAAGCTAATAATATACTGTATAATAAAAAACGTATGGCGAAAAGTATGTAATTTTGAAATAGGAGAGATATAATATGAAAACAATAGAACTGCTAGCACCTGCAGGAAGTATAGAAAGTTTATATGCAGCGGTACAGGCAGGAGCTGATGCAGTGTATTTAGGAGGAAACAAGTTTTCTGCTAGGGCATATGCATCGAACTTTGATGATGAAAATATGATTAAAGCAGTTAAGTACTGTCATTTATATAATGTTAAGATATACATAACTATAAATACTATTCTAAAGGAAAGTGAAATAGATGAAGCACTGAAATATGCTAAATTTCTATATGAAATTGGTGTTGATGCTATCATAGTACAAGATATTGGATTTGCAAGTTTAGTTAAAAGTCAATTGCCAGATTTTGAATTGCATGCTTCTACTCAAATGACAGTTCATAACGGTGACGGGGCTTTACTCTTAAAAAACCTTGGATTTGAAAGAATAGTTCTTTCAAGAGAACTCTCAATAGATGAAATAAGATATATATCCAAAGATTTAGGAGTAGAAACAGAAATATTTATTCATGGAGCACTTTGTATTTGTTATTCGGGTCAATGCTTAATGAGTAGTATGATTGGTGGTAGAAGTGGTAACAGGGGAAGGTGTGCACAGCCTTGCAGACTCCCGTATACAATTATTGGTAAAAAAAGCATGTCTGAGAAAAAGGGTTACATATTGAGCCCTAAAGATATATGTACCGTAGAAAATATAAAAGAAATAATTGAAAGTGGTACAGCTTCATTAAAAATAGAAGGAAGGATGAAAAGGCCGGAATATGTAGCTGGAGTAGTTCAAGTATATAGAAAAGCAATTGATGAATACTATAAAAATATGCCTAGTAACAATTTTAATTTAGAAGATGAAAAGAAAAAACTTATGCAATTATTTAATAGGGAAGGGTTTTCTAAAGCGTATCTGTTCGGTAATATTGGGAAAGATATGATGGCCTACTCATTTCCTAAAAATACAGGAATTGAACTTGGGAGGATTCAAAAGGATTTAACATTAGTTTTAAAAGAAAACATATCTATAAAAGATGGAGTTAGAAATGGTGATGGTGGTTTTACTGTTTCAAAGATACTGAAGAATGGAAAAGAAGTTGAAGATGCTTTTAAAGGAGAAAAAGTAAAGTTACTACCTGGTGAATATAAAAATGGAGATACTTTACACAAAACTTCAGATTTTAAGCTTTTAAAAAAGCTGGAAGCATTTTATAAAAATGCCTTTGAAAGAAAAATAAATTTAAAACTTAAGGTTAAATTTAAACTTAATGAGCCAATAAAATTATCTACAGTATACAAAAGCAATGTTTTTGAAGTAGAAGGTGAAATTGTTAAAGAAGCTATTAAAAGACCTTTAAATGAGGAGAGAATTGTTGAAAGCTTAAGTAAAACTGGAGATATCCCATTTAAATTTTCAGATGTAGAGTTTGTGAAATTTGAAGAGGGATTTTTACCTGTATCAGCTATAAATGAAGTACGAAGAAAATTATTAGGTAAGATAGAGGAGTATATATTAGTTAATGATACTAAAGATTCCTTGACAAAATCAGAGAAAAGTAAAATTATCTTAAAAGAAAATCATAATAACGGATTGGAAATCAATACTAGGATGGATAAATTGAAATTTCCTGATACCATGGTATTTTTGAACAGTGAGGAACATATTAATGCATTTCTTGAATCAGATTTTCAACACGCGGTTGTTAATCCGTTTTCTAACTTAAATTTGAATTATTTAGAAATGCTAAAAGCTAGAAAGGTGTTTTTAAAAATTCCTAATATAGTAAAATCAGAATTCAATTATGTATGTAATTATATAGAAGAAAATATTCCTGATATAGAAGGAATAATAACTGCTAATTTAGGAATAATTAATAAGTTTAATGAGAAAACAAATATTTTAGGAGATTATAAGCTAAATATATTTAATAGCTCTGCCTTAAGTTTTTACAATAAATTTTTATGTGGAAACTGTCTAAGTGTTGAATTAAATAGAAAAGAGATACTGGATATATTAAAAAAGTGCAAATCTTCTATGCAGGTGTTAGCTTATGGAAAAGTTGAGCTTATGATAAGTGAGTATTGTCCTATTGGAAGTGTTTTTGGTGGTAAGAATACGTGTAAGGAATGTAATGGGGTTTGTAGAAGAGATGAGTTTGTCTTAGAAGATAGAAAAGGAGAAGAATTTATTCTAAAAACTGATAAGTTTTGCAGAAGTTATATTTATAATAGTGTTCCTACAAACTTAATATCTAATCTTAAGGAATTAAAGTCAATGGGAATAGAATCTTATAGAATTGATTTTATTGATGAAAATTATCATCAAGCTAAAAGAGTTTTAGAATCTTTTAAAAAAGAAAAATGGGAAGAGGATTTTAGCAAATTTACAAGAGGGCACTACAAAAGGGGTATAGAATAATAAATATTTTTGTATAGCATAGCTTTTGATGAAAAGGTGGTTATTTAATATGAATGATAGAGCTTTAAAAATTTTAGAGTTTAATAAAATAAAGGAAAAATTAAAGAAATATAATGTTACTAGTGCAGGTAAAGATTTAGTAGATATTCTAAGACCATATGATAACATATATGAGGCAAAGGAACATTTGGAGGAAACAAAGGAAGCCTTTAAATTACTAGTTACTAAAGGAACTCCACCCTTTGAAGGAGTTCATGACATTAGAAGTGGAATAAGTATGGCAGAGAAGGGATCTACCCTGATGCCAGGTCAACTATTAAAAATAGCGGCAGTACTTAGGACTTCAAGGAAGTTTATAGACTACATATCTCACAAGGAAGAGGAAGAGTCTTTTAGAGTGATAGAAGATATATGTCAGGGGATTGTACCGCTAAAAAATCTTGAGGAACAAATATTTATAGCAATAGAGAGTGAAGATGAAATTTCCGATAGAGCTAGCTCTACGCTTTATAATATAAGAAAATCACTAAAGGATAAGAATGCATCAGTAAGAGAAAAAGTCAACTCTCTTATAAGAAGCTATTCAGCGTATCTTCAAGATAACCTGTATACTATGAGAGGAGATCGATATGTTCTTCCTGTTAGAACAGAGCATAAAGGATCAGTACCTGGTCTTGTTCATGACCAAAGTTCCAGTGGTGCTACACTATATATTGAACCTATGAGTTTAGTTAATTTAAATAATGAAATTAAAGAGCTTATGCTTAAAGAAAAAGCAGAAATAGATAGAATCTTAGCTGAGCTTTCAGGCAAAGTTTATGATAATATAACAGCAGTTAAGAATAACGCTAATATTGTATGGGAACTTGATTTCATTTTTGCAAAGGCTAAGTATGCTAGTGAATTAAATTGTACGGCACCAATAATTAATGATGAAGGAATTGTTGATATTATTGAAGCAAAGCATCCTCTTATTGATAGGAAAATAGCAGTGCCAATGAGCATGTATTTAGGAAGAGAATTTACTTCTTTGGTTATAACAGGTCCTAACACTGGTGGAAAAACAGTTACTTTAAAGACAGTAGGCCTTTTACACATTATGGCGTTAAGCGGTCTTATGATACCAGCTAGAGAAAACTCTACTGTAAGTTTCTTTAAAGAAGTATTTGCAGATATAGGGGATGAGCAAAGCATTGAACAAAGTTTGTCAACCTTTTCATCCCATATGACTAATATAGTAAATATCATAAATAAAGCAGATAATAAATCATTGATACTATTTGATGAGCTTGGTGCAGGAACTGACCCTACAGAGGGGGCAGCATTAGCAGTATCCATATTAGAGCACCTGAAAAAAAGAGGATGCAGGATAGTAGCTACGACTCATTATAGTGAACTTAAGGTATATGCTTTAAAAACGGAAGCTGTTGAAAATGCTTCTGTTGAATTTGATGTTGAAACCCTAAGACCTACATATAGACTTTTAATTGGAGTCCCAGGAAAATCCAATGCCTTTGAGATATCAAAGAGACTAGGGTTACCAGAGTTTATAATAGGTGATGCAAAAGAAAGTATTGCTAGTGAGGCACTCAAATTTGAAGATTTAATACAGAATCTTCAAGATAAAAGTATTAAGGCTGAAAATTATGCAAGAGAAACAGAAATATTAAAGTTTGAAGCTGCAAAAATAAAAGACAAGTATGAAGAAAAAATGTATAGCCTAAATAATGCAAGGGAAAAAGCTTTAATTGAAGCGCAGAGAGAAGCTAAAAAAATCATCAAAGAAGCTAAGGAAGAATCAGATCAAATTCTTAAGGAAATGAGAGAGCTTGAGAGAATGGGATATGCTTCAGATGTAAGACAAAAGTTAGAGGAGAGAAGAAGAAAACTTAAAGAAAAGCTTGAAAACACTGAGGATAAAATAAATAATAATGAAGATTCTGGAGAAGAATTAAAATCTGTAAAGGAAGGAGAAGAAGTTTTCTTACCTTCCTTAAATCAAAAGGTTATTGTGCTATCAAAGCCTGATAACAAAGGAGAAGTTCAAGTTCAGGCAGGTATTATGAAAATAAATGTTAAGTTTAAAGATCTAAGGGCTTCTAAAGGTCAATCAAAATCAGAAAAAAAGATGGTAAAAAGAGAAACAAAATTAAATTTAAGAGCTGTTCCAACTTCTGTAGATTTAAGGGGGATGGATTCAATAGAAGCATCTTATACTGTAGATAAATATTTAGATGATGCTTATATGGGTGGTTTAAAGGAAGTTACTATTATTCATGGTAAAGGTACGGGAGTTCTTAGAAATGCAATGAATGATATGCTTAAAAGACACACTCATGTTAAGAATTACAGATTAGGAGAATATGGTGAAGGTGGAACAGGGGTTACAGTTGTAGAGTTGAAATAAAAAGAGGTGTTAATATGATTTTGGTGAGTGCTTGTTTATGTGGAATCAATACTAAGTATGATGGTGGAAATAATTTGGACGAAAGAGTATTGAAGCTTCTAAGAGAAGGAAAAGCTATACCTGTTTGTCCGGAGCAGTTAGGGGGGCAAAGTACTCCTAGAGCTGCACATGAAATATGTAATGGAACTGGGGCAGGTGTATTGGACGGTAATGATAGAATCTTGGGTCCAGAGGGTGATGATGCTACAGAAGAGTTCCTAAGAGGAGCAAATGAGACTCTTAGGATAGCAAAAGAATGTGGTGCTAAAGTCGCCGTTTTAAAAGCAAGAAGTCCTTCCTGTGGATTTGGTAAGATTTATGATGGAACTTTTACGGGAAGTAAAGTAAAAGGAAATGGTGTAACCGCAGAGCTTTTAAGGAGAAATGGAATTAAGATATATACTGAAGAAGATGAAATTAGCAATTTGTAAATTCTTAATTTGATTATATAGAGAACCACGGCCGACAGTTAACTTATACTATGAGAATTATCGGTAATAATTGGGAGATGCAAACATATTTCTAGAGGACAATTGACAAAGGACATAGGACAGTGAAGGTAAGTTTTCTTCCTTACGTCAGAAAGCTAATTTATTTTTTAGGCTTGTTTTGTGAGTGTAAAACATAGCTTATTCAAATACTCAGAAAGTAGAAATTTCTTTTAAATTAAAGATTTTTCGTAGTGTTGCGGAGAAAAATCCTCCTTTACTGTCCTATGTCAATTGTCCTCTGTCCTCTAAAAAAATATTTAAGTTGTGTTAACTGTTACCAATAAATATTTTTTATAAGTTAAGTGTCTGTTTTGGTTATCTATATAAGTCTACTTTTCGATATGAGTATATTCGGTATGAGTATATATGTAGTACAATTTTAAAATAACTGTTGAGATTTAAAATTAATAAACTATAATTAATATCATAAGACTAAATAACTAATGATATTTGTAAATGGTATACGCTATTTATAAATAATTAAGAAGGGGGAGAAACAAATGAATTACAAAGAAGTATTAAAAAATGCCCGTGAGAATTTAAATGGAAGCTGTAGAGTATGTCCAGTATGCAATGGTAAAGCTTGTTCAGGAGAGGTACCAGGCATGGGTGGAAAAGGAACAGGTGATGCTTTTTTAGCCAATGTAGAATCCTTAGACTCATATAAATTAAATATGAGAGTTATACATGATGCTAAAAATCCTGATACTTCAATTGAATTGTTCGGCAAAAAGATGGAAGTTCCAGTATTTGCAGCGCCTGTATCAGGAACTACATTAAATATGGGTGGTAAGTTTACAGAAGAGGAGTACATATCCTGGGTAATCGGAGGATGTTTAGATGCTGGTATTTATCCTATGGTAGGAGATACTGCTGTAGATTCATTCCTTATAACAAATCTAGATCAATTAAAAAAGTTTAATGGAGAAGGAATTGCTATAATAAAGCCTTGGGAAAACAGTAATGTAATAAAGAAAATTAAACTTGCAGAAGAAGCAGGAGCTTTTGCTGTTGGAATGGATATTGATGCCGCAGGTCTTATAACTTTAGCACTTCACGGAAAGCCAGTTGGACCTAAGACTGTGGAGGAGATCAAAGAAATTGTAGATAGCACAAAACTTCCTTTCATATTAAAAGGAATAATGACAGCGGATGAAGCAGAACTTGCTGTTAAAGCTGGTGTTGATGCAATTGTAGTATCTAACCATGGAGGAAGAGTGTTAGACCAAACTCCAGGAATTGCAGATGTACTTCCAGAAATAGCTCAAGCAGTTAAAGGAAAAGTTACAATACTTGCAGATGGTGGAGTTAGAACTGGTGTAGATGTTCTTAAACTATTGGCATTAGGAGCTGATGCAGTATTAGTCGGAAGACCATTTGTAACAGCATCCTTTGGTGGACAGCAAGAGGGCGTTAAGCTTTATATAGATAGCCTAAAAAGCGAGTTGAAATCAGCTATGGTATTGACAGGATGTAAGAGTGTAAAAGACGTTAGTGATAGAATTTTATATTAGTGATAGATAAACAAGAGTTAGAGTTAAATAGTTTAACTCTTGTTTTTTTACTGTCTAAATTATTAGGTTTTAATGTAAAAGCTATTATATTTTATAATAAATGTGTGTTAATTATAAAAGTTTTAAATCTTTAGCAATATAACTATGCATTGTAAATAGCATATGCTGGTGATATAATTAGTGTGGTGTACAAAATATTTAGAATATTTGATTTTCTAAATATTGAGGCACAGTTTTTTTGGAAAAGATTAATATAATTTTAGGAGGAGAAATTATGGTGAAAAAGTTAGACGAAATTTTGAGTTTAGCTAAATCAAAAGAGAAAAAGACTTTGTCTGTAGCAGTGGCTCAGGATAAGGAAGTCCTAAGTGCGGTTACTGAAGCTGTTAAACTTGGAATAGTAGATGCGATTTTAGTTGGTGACGAAAATAAAATAAAAGAGATAGCTAAAGAAAGCGATCTATGCTTAGATAACATAAAAATTGTAGACGAAAAGAATGTACTAAAAGCTGCAGCAAAGGCTGTTGAATTTGTAGCATGTGGGCAGGCACACTACATAATGAAAGGTATGTTAGGAACAGCAGATTTATTAAAAGCAGTTTTAAATAAAGAGGCAGGTTTAAGAGGCAAAGGATTACTTTCTCATGTTATGGTATACGAAGTTCCTACATATCATAAGCTTATTTTCTTAACAGATGGAGGTATGGTACCATATCCTACTTTAGAAGATAAAATAGGTATTATAAATAATGCTATTAAAGTAACACATAAATTAGATATCCCTGTACCTAAAATAGCACCGATCTGTGCTGTAGAGGTAGTAAATCCAGGAATGCAGGCAACTTTAGATGCATCTGTGCTTAGTCAGATGAATAAAAGAGGTCAAATAAAAGAATGTATAATTGATGGTCCTTTAGGCTTAGATAATGCTATATCGAAAATAGCTGCAGAACATAAAGGAATTGTAAGTGATGTTGCTGGAGATGCAGATATACTTTTAGTTCCAAATATTGAATCAGGAAATTTCTTAGGAAAATCAATGACTTATTTTGCAAAGGCACAAAGTGCAGGTGTTATTATGGGAGCAAAGTGTCCCGTAGTTCTAGTATCAAGAGCTGATAGTGCTGAATCAAAGCTTTATTCAATAGCACTTGGATCAGTAATTTCATAAAGTGTCTGGATTATTTTTATAGATATAGGCAAACACGGACGAAAGTTTATTTATACTCCGGTATATGTTTCCAAGCTTCAGCACTATAAAAACTTTTTATCAATCTAAAGCTTAGTATTTTGAAAATCTAAGAACATCTGATAAACTCGTACCTCAAACATATCAGAAGTCCTAAGATTTTCTAAAATACTTCGCCAACATTGATTAAAAAGTTTTTATATGTGCCTTCAGCTTTGGAAACATATCCCTGCGTATAAATCAACTTTCTGTTTTGGG
>NZ_JAEEGC010000185.1 GCF_019207025.1 Clostridium thailandense
AGTTAAGTGTCGGCCGTAGATATCTATATAGATTTTCATCGTCGAAAGTTTGCTTATACAGATATCCAATTATTCAAAGGTATATTTTATGCCCCACTGACCTCTAACCTCATCCATTATTTCCATTACATCAACAGATAATTTCAAAGTATCATTGCTGTTTTTATCTAAAATATAACTATTCATGGCTTTAACTTCATAAATTAATGCCTTTGAAGTTTCACCAGCCTCTATAATTTCTACTTTCCCATCTGGATAGGTTATGGTTGCTTTATCTGCTCTTGGAAAGTTATCGACAGTTATATAACCTAGTTCTCCTGCAACGACACCTTTTTTCGGTTGTTTTGCCCTCATTGTTAAGGAAACTACTGCCATCTCATCATTAGAATTTTTAAGAATTATACCTGATTGTTCATCTACACCGGTTTCAAATTTCTTAACTGTTGTTAAAATTTCATTTGGCCTACTAGATAAAAAATACCTAGTAAAGGACAATGCATATGTACCAATATCAAGAAGCGCGCCTCCAGCCAAGTCTTGATTAAAAAATCTATTGTTAACATCATATTCTTTAAGACTTCCAAAGGATACTTGGATCATTTTAATTTTCCCAATTTTACCCAAGTTAGCAATCTCACGCAGCTTTCTATACAGAGGCATATGATAAATAGTCATAGCCTCAGCAACTACTAACCCTTTGCTCTCTGCTAAATTAACTATCTCTCTTAATTGTCTGCCATTTACTGTTATTGCTTTTTCACAAAATACATGCTTGTTATTTTCAAGACTCTTCATTATATATTCATAGTGATTGCAATGAGGGGTAGATATGTATACTATATCAATTTCTTTATCCTGCAGCATTTTATCATAGCTATCGTAAATTTTTTCAACATTATAATTACTTGAAAATTGCTTTGCCTTTTCAAGAGTTCGGGACCCTACTGCGTATATGCTTCCATTAACTTCATCAATAGCCTTTGCAAAGTCAGCTGCAATTGTTCCTGGCCCTAATATTGCCCATTTTATTTTATCCATACTTTCACCTCGAACTTAACATTTTATTCTCTTAAATCATTGTAATACCACTTCTTTTTTATAGCAATACTATTAATATATTGAAGTTTATACATAGGTGTATATCTATAAATTGATAAAAAATATATTTTGATAGTATAGATTTGCAAAAACTGAGTAAATACAGTATAATATCTTGTGTTTATATTAAAATATTTTAAAGTACACAGGAGTATATAGAGATGAGAGCAAGTTACAAAAACCCAAAAGAACTAGAAAGTAAATTAAGAGACTTAGTTGACACATATCTTGAGGGCTTACTAGACTATGAAGAACTTGAACAAACAGTTGCAGCAATAATAAATGCTAATGGAGACAGAGTCTACAAGAATGGGTTTATACCAACAAGATTATCTACAGCCCTTGGTTATGAAAGAACAGATATTATAGCAAAGATAGCAGAAACAACAAAACAACTTAATATGTAATGAAGAATTAAGAAGGTCAGCCTTTGATTAAAATCAATACTGACCTTTTATAATATTCCATTTCATATAAAAGTACTATAATCCGTTTCTAAATCCCTTTCCTTGCACTTCAGATGCATCCGAAATAGATATGAAGGCTTTCTTATCAACATTAGTGACAATATTTTTAAGTTCAGGCAATTGAGATAGCGGCACTATACAATATAATATTTTCTTTTCTTCTTTTGTATAAGCACCTTCACCATAAAGGTAAGTAACTCCCCTATTTAAATTACTTAATATTAGTTTAGACACTTCCTCTTCTTTTTCTGTAATAATAAATACCGATTTACTTTGGTGCAATCCCTTAACTACTTTATCCATAACAAAAGATGTTATATACATGGCTATCAATGTATATAACGCGCTAGGAATTCCGAATATACCAGCACTAATAGTAACAATTACTAGATTTATAGCAAATGATATAGTTCCTATGTTAAAATTAGAGTATTTTTTCCTAATTATCATAGCTACTATATCAAATCCACCGGTAGAACCTCTATGAGTAAACACTAATCCAAAGCCAATTCCATTAATAACTCCACCATATAGACAGTAAAGCAAGTTATCATTTATATTCAAAATATTAGATATGGACTGCGTCAATATTAGAGATAAAGAAAAAGATAGTGTTCCTACTAGAGAGTATATGGTAAATTTTTTATCTAATTTCTTTAAGCTCAATATAAAAAGAGGAATATTTGCCAGTAAAATTACATATCCTGCCTGAATTTTAAATACATATTGAAATATAAGTGCTACCCCCGTTACTCCTCCACTTAAAAGCTTAGCATGAATTAAAAACATATTCACACCAATTGAACCTAAAAAACTTCCAAATATAATAAATAAAAGATCAATTATATTATTTTTATTTAAAAACTTAGTATTCATTTTACCTCCTCGTCAAATAATTTTTAGTTGTACTTAACTAAAATTGCTAATAAAAAGTGATGGCATACTCCGTCATCACTTTTACTTAAATATTATATACGAAAATCTTTAAAATTCAAACAAATCTTTTTGTGGAAAAACCCCAAATATTCCACCAGTATGAACAAAGAGAACGTTTTTGCATTCTTTAAAGCTTCCTCTTTTAATTTCTTCTGCTAGTCCATACATTGCCTTGCCTGTATAAACAGGATCCAAAATTATACCCTCTAACTTTGCAAGCTCATATATAAATTGTAATTCTTCTTGTCTACTTATTGCATATCCTCTTCCAACATAACCATCCAAAATATTAATTTCATCTTTAGAGAATTCTAAGTTTACGTTAAGATATTCTGAGCTTTCGTATAATATACTATAAATCTTATTTTTAAAGTATTCATCATCATCACACACATTTACTCCGTAAATATCTCCATTATAATTTAATATCTTTTTAGCTAGCAATAATCCAGAGTAAGTCCCTCCTGATCCTGTAGCAACAATTATTCTATCAAAGTGCACATTCATTTCTTTTTCTTGCTCTATGATTTCTTCCATTGCCTTATAATATCCAAAGCCTCCAATTCCATTGGATGCACCTTCTGGAATAATGTAAGGCTTAAATCCTTTATGCTCTAGTTCTATCTTAATTTGTTCCATAATCTTCATTCTTTTATCTTTATAATCCTCTGGTGTTATGAATCGAATTTCTGCCCCAAGAAGTTTATCTAAAAATAGATTTCCATTTAGTTCTGTGCCACTGTTCCCTTTTAATACTAGACAGGAATTCAATCCAAGCTTTGCAGCTATTGCCGCTGTAGCTCTGCAATGATTTGACTGAATTCCCCCACAAGTAATTAATAAATTGCAACCTTTATCAACGGCTTCTTTTACAGTAAATTCAAGTTTCCTTATCTTGTTTCCTGAAACTTCAATTCCAGTCTGATCATCTCTTTTTATATAGATATCAGGTCCACCTAATTTTTTTGAAAGCTTCTTCATTTTTTCAATTTTAGTTGGTAAATTTGCAATAGATATTCTTTCTGGAATTTTAATCATTTTACTCCCCCATAATTATGATTTACAACTCATTAGAAGCTTATCTTAGACTTTCAAAAGCCTTTTTAGCCCATTCTGAATCTTTATATATAGCCCTTCCTACACCGATAAGATCAGCTTTTCCTTCTAAAAGTAATCTTTCAGCATCCTTAACTTCCGTTATGCCTCCAGTTAAAATAACTGGAATCGATACAACCTCTTTTATACCTTCACTTAAAGGTGCAAAATAACCTGGTAAAGTATTGTCTTCTAGAGTAAACCTGCAGAATCCTCCAGATATATCTATTACATCTACTCCTGCCTTTTCGAATTCATGAGCTGCAATTTTGCTATCTTCGATTGTAATTCCACCTTCCATATAATCGGAAGCTCCCAATCTAATAAAAATTGGCATCTCATTACCTACAGCTTCACGCACTGCTTTTATAATTTCAAGATGGATTTTTATTCTACTATTTACATCTCCACCATACTCGTCAGTTCTCTTATTGGTGAGTGGAGAAAAAAACTGGTTTAAAAGATATCCATGGGCAGAATGAATTTCTACTCCATCAAATCCTGCTTTCTTTACACGTAAAGCCGCCTTTTTAAAGCTTTCCACTATATCTTTAATTTCCTTCTTAGTAAGTTCTCTTGGCATGTCGCCTTTAAATGGATTTGCTACAGCAGAAGGAGCAATTGGAATACTTCCTGTAACCTCTGTAAGCGCTGCACTTCCAGCATGGTTAAGCTGCATTACTGCCTTAGAACCGTTTTTTTGAATAACATTAGCTAGTTTCTTCAAGTTTTCTATTGTACTGTCCTCTGCTACAGAAAGCTGGTTTTCACTGGCCTTTCCTTGCTGTTCAATAAAACTGTGTTCAACAATAATGAGTGATATATATCCACCTCTAGACTTTTCGTCATAATACTCTAGAACTTCCCTGCTTACTTTACCATCCTTTTCAGACTTTGCTGTAGCCATAGGTGGCATAATTAACCTATTTTTCAAAACTAATCTACCACTTTCTAGTGGTTTAAGTAATTGAGACATTATTTTTCCTCCCATCTTTCTTCAAAAATTTTTATATAATTATTATTCTTGCTTTAATTATAATACCCAAACTAAACCTGTATAACTACTATTAGTATAATATAACTTACATACCATTTACTAGTGTGCTATAAAGATTAACAATAAAAACTGTAAACAAACTTGTTTACAGTTTAGTAAATTAATCAATTAAATTTGTTTATATAGATAACCACCCCAGACACTTAACTTATACTATGAGAATTATCGGTAATAATTGGGAGATGCAAACATATTTCTAGAGGACAATTGACAAAGGACATAGGACAGTGAAGGTAAGTTTTCTTCCTTACGTCAGAAAGCTAATTCATTTTTTTAGGCTTGTTTTGTGA
>NZ_JAEEGC010000186.1 GCF_019207025.1 Clostridium thailandense
CACTTAACTTATGCTCCGGGAGATATTTACATTCTTCCGACACCATAAATACTTTTGATAAGTCTAAAGCTCAGTATTTTGAAAGTCTAAGAACCATTTATAAACTCGTACCTCAAACATATAAATGATTCTAAGACTTCCTAAAATACTGAGCTAAGACTTATAAGAAAAGTATTTAATGTGTCTTCCAGAATGTAAATATCTCCCTGCGTATAAGTTAAGTGTCTGTTGTGGGTATACAAGGAGGGTGTAAACATATTTCTAGAGGACAGAGGACATAGAACAGTGAAGGTAAGTTTTCTTCCTTATACTTGTCCTATGTCAATTGTCCTCTAAAAAATATTTAATTTGTGTTAACTGTTACCAATAAATATTTTTTATAAGTTAACTTTCTGGTTTGGTTATCTATATATAAAATATAAAGTATAATACATGTTTAATGCTTGGTGTTATAGATGCCAGCAAATTTATAACAATGCACTTCTATACATCAGAAAAAGTGGTAGGGGCATCTCCATCTCTTTAAGCATTTCTCCACGTCTATTGTTATAGGTTCCCATTGATTATTGGCAGTTTTAACAAACTGTTGGATTTCTACATCAGTTCCATTTGTAAGCTGAAAGAACTCAAATTTATATTCGCGTCCGTCAATACCGGAGGCATAAATATTTTTGACATATCCCTTTTGCTCAGTTGGATATCTCTTTTTAATAAGGCCGCACCAACCGCCGTAAACTGTATCTACATAAAGTTCTGCGTTATGTCTCCAACCATGATAAGCTGCACATAGAAAGTCTTGGCCTCTTAAATCTATATCAGAAATTTTATATTTACCATTTTGTTTTTCTATATATACAAATCCATAATAATAAGCAAAGCTTGTATTACCATTAACAGATGGTTCAATGGTTTCAATTTCTATAAAGTACTTATAAGTTCCTTTAGGTGTATTTTCATTAGTTACATTTTCAAGTTTAATTAAGTTAATGTGGCCTATATCCTTAAATAAACTAAGATAAGCTTTAAAATCTATAGTACTTTGATATTTTGAAGTAAGAAAGTTATATGCAATGGGATATGGTCCTTTGGCAAGTCCAATTGTTCCGCAGCCACCTGTAGAAATATTTTCGGCTTCTCTTAATATACTAAAATAATTTATAATTGTGTCTTTAGGGGAGTTAAATAGCCAATCTGGTAAAGTAATTTCATTGTAATTTTTATCAGAATATTTTTGCCAAAAGTCAGGATTAAAATCTTTGTTGTTTAATGCAGGAAGTGGTGAAGGCCTGAAATATTTTTCATTAAGGGCATCTCTGTAGAAACTAAAGTTTTTTCCGTAATTCAATATATACACTCCATAGTAATGCTAATCAATAATATTATATTCTTTACTTAGAAATTTTCTACTGTTTTCAAAGGATAACTGCGGAACTTTCTGCAATTGCTTCCAACGGTTATATTTAACATCTTAAAACATCTGCTACTTATTTGTGAAGTATAAAGGCTCATCCATGGACTCAAAATGAATATATATTGGAGAAGCTAATAGACTACTGATCTAGTAATAAATTAAAGTTACAATATGAAAAATGGGAAGTTATATGTGATATAATAAAAATTAAATATATATTTTGTGAAAAAGTATAGTACAGTAATGCCAGAGATTTATAGTATGCTTAAATTATAGTAAGAAGTAGGTGTTTTTATTGATAATTGATTCACATATACATATTGCAAATAATACTTTATTTAATAAAAAAGAATGGAGAAGTTCAACATTTGATTTTAAAACTAGTTGTATTACTAAGATTTTAAAGGATTATAAGAAACATAACATTCTTGCATTAAGAGACGGTGGTGATGGTATATTCGCCTCATGTATGGCTAGACAAATTGCAAAAGATGAGGGAATGGTATACAAGACTCCTATTTTTGCAATTAGTAAGAAAGATCACTATGGAGCATTTTTAGGAAGAGCCATTAGCGAAATAGAGGATTTTAAAAGAGAATTTAGTGTTTTAAAAGAAAATAAATTGGATCATCTTAAGCTTATACTGACTGGAATGGTTAACTTTGATAAGTTTGGTGATGTGGGAGAGGTCGCATTTACATATGAACAATTAGAGTACATGGTAAAAAGTGCAAAAGAATATGGAGTTCCAATAATGGTACACGCTAATGGATGTCAAGGAGTATCTGATGCAATAAGGGCAGGAGTTAACACTATAGAGCATGCATTTCTTATTTCTGATAGAGAGCTATATGGAATGGCAGAGAAAGAAATAGTATGGATTCCAACTCTTTCTCCTCTTGGAAATATACTTGATGCAAAAGATCCTAATTTAAAGGATCAATTGGATGTAATAAAAAGGGTATATGATATACAAATTAAAAACATAATAAAAGCTCATGAGATTGGCGTTAAGATTGCTCTTGGAAGTGATGCTGGTGCTTACCGTGTGGGGCATATTACCGGAATTTTTGATGAAATAAAACATTTTAATGACATAGGCTTTGATAAAGATACAGTCTTAAAAATGTGTGTTGAAAATGGTTCTAAGGCACTTAACTTATAGAGTATATAGTATTATTTTAAAGTATTTAGTCAATACCTTTAAATTAGGGTAGTAGAACTAATTGTAGAGTTTTATTTACAAAAAATTTTTGGATATAAGAGTTACAATAAACAAAAGAAGCGTTGAAATATAAGAATCAATGCTTTTTTATTTATAGTTATTTAACTTTTAATCATATTTAAATAAAGAATAGGAAGAATAGAAAAATAAATATTAATAAAAATATTAAACTAATTGCAGAGAAAATGCATAGATAGACTGAAAAATATAGGAGAGTAAAATGAAAAAGAAGTTTAAAAATACAATTTTTCTATTGTTTGCTATCTTAATAATTATAAGTTATTTATCTTCTTGTGATAAAAGAGTGGAATCTAATCATTGGATTGGCGCTTGGAATGCAGCTTCAACAGATTTTACTTTATTTAAAGTAAAATACAAAAACCAAACTATACGTACAATAGTGACATCGACCTTTAGAGGTTCAAAAGAGAGAATAAAAATTTCGAATGAATTTGGGATTGGGGCTTTGGAAATTGGAGAAGTCAGCTTTGCAGTAGTTAATCTTGACGGAAGTATTAACAAAGATTTATCAAAAGAAGTTACCTTCAACGGCAATCCAAATGTAACTATAGGAAAAGGAACTTTTGTATGGAGTGATCCTATTGAACTTGAAATAAAAAACTTGGATAAAATAGCTGTAAGCATTTATATTCCTAAGGAAGTTAAAAATATAACTGGCGGCTGTGGAGGTGCAGAAGCTTATTTTTCGCAGGAAGGTAATTTCATCAATGCCATTGATACTCACAAGAATTTTAAGTCTATAAGTGAGAATAGAATTCCTAAAGTAAGTCCCTTTTTTACAGCTATAGAAGTAATAACATCAAAAGAAAATGGATCGATTATTGCTTTTGGAGATTCGATAACTACTCTTGTATGGCCGGATTATCTTGCAAAAGAACTAAATTCTTCAAATATAAAAAATTTATCTGTAATTAGAGAAGCTATTGGTGGCAATAGAATTTTACATAATTCTGAAAGTGCTCTTCATGGATTATTTGGACCATCAGGAGTTTCAAGGTTTGAAAAAGCTATTACAGATCACCAGGGCGCAAAGTATGTGATTGTTTTAGAAGGAGTTAATGACATAATGCATACAGGACCAGGAGGGCCAGCTCCGAAGTCTGAAATTGTAAGCAAAGATCAAATAATTGATGGTTTTGAAAAATATATTGAATTGGCACATAAGCATAATCTGAAAATATATGGAGCAACAATTATGCCTTTTAAAGGATATGAAGTATATAGTGATGAACTTGATGTTAAACGTAGAGAAGTCAACGAATGGATTAGAAGTAATGGGAAATTTGACGGAATAGTTGATTTTGATAAGGCTACTCTTGATCCTAATAATCCTTTAAGACTATTACCAGAATACGATAGTGGAGATCATCTCCATCCAAATGATGCGGGAGGTGAAGCTATGGCAGAAGTTATTGATTTGAAATTCTTTAAATAAGCTATAGGGTTGAATGTTTATATTTACAGTATTCAAAGGTGCTTTATCATTATGTATAAGTTAGGTTTTTGTTTTTTAACATCATGTAAATAGACTTTTAAGTATATTTTATGATATGCTTTATTTTAGAGCATATTTCTAGACTTGACCTATGCATTAAAATGAATTTAGTAGACAATAATTTAAGGCTTGGAACATCTATATAAATGGGCAACATAGGGAAAATACATAAGTAGGACGAGATTATAAAAAGTAACGCATGGAAAGAGATTTATGCAGTCTTAGCAGATGGATAAAGTAATATGAGGGGGGAGCAATATGAATGATACAGGGTACAATAAGCAGAAATATTTAGGAAGTAAAGGACTAATAGCGTTTATAGGATTAATGAATGCGTTTATACCTCTTTCCACTGATTTATATTTACCGGCTTTGCCGACTATGAGTTCATATTTCGTAAGTAGTTCTGCAATAACTAATTTAACCTTAAGTGTATTTTTTCTTTTTTACGCAGTGGGAATTTTAATCTGGGGGCCTTTAAGTGATAAATATGGTCGTAAGCCTATACTTATTGTTGGAGCTATTATTTACATTATAAGTAGTGTTTCCTGTGCATTATCAACTAATGTGTATTTTCTTATTTTAGCAAGAGCAATGCAAGGAGTTGGTGCAGGTGGCATTACATCTGTTTCAGTCGCTATAATTAAGGATTGTTTTTCAGGGAAAAGAAGAGAAAGTATGCTTGCCATAACACAGTCAATTTCTGGACTTGCACCTATGATTGCACCAATTCTTGGTGCATGGATTCTAAAGTTTTCCAATTGGAGAGGTGTTTTTTGGAGTTTGGCAGTAGTTAGTATTATTAATTTAATATTAACCATTCTATACAAGGAAACCTTAAAAGAAGAGGAAAGATACACAGGAACTCTTATAGGTTCTATGGGACGACTTATTATAGTATCAAAAAATAAAAGTTTTTTTATACCAACAGTGATATTTTCGTTAAATGCATTACCCTTTATGGGGTATCTAGCACTTTCGTCTTATATTTATGTCGACTACTTCCACCTTAATGAACAAGTTTACAGTTATTTTTTTGCAGTAAATGCTCTTGTATCAATTTTAGGTCCAGTAATATATGTTAGATATTTAACTAACATTAGCAAAAAGATTTTTCCAATGGCATGCTTCGGACTAGCTCTTTTGAGCGGTGTACTTGTAATGTCAATTGGTACATTGTCACCCATAGCATTTGTATTATCCTTTATGATTATGTCATTGACATGTACAGCAATTAGACCTTTTAGTACGAATATTCTCTTTGAACAACAAAAAGGAGATACTGGGTCAGCATCTTCAGTTATTAATACATTATTTACAGTGTTAGGAAGCATAGGAATGGCGATAGCATCTATGCCATGGTCAAATATAGTAGTAGGATTGGGAATTTTAATAACAATTTTCTCTCTAGCACCGCTTATAGGCTGGTATGCATTTATGAAATCTAATATTCCTTGTATTGGAATAAAAGATATGGATTATAAATTAGGTAAGGATTATGTTGATTAGATAAAAAGAATTATGTTGTAGTTGCCTATATAGGTGTCCACGGCCGACAGTTAACTTATGCGACCGGATATATTTACATTTTTCCAGCACTATAAATACTTTTGACAAGTCTAAAGCATTTAAATGT
Organism: Clostridium thailandense; assembly: GCF_019207025.1. Taxonomy (GTDB): domain Bacteria; phylum Bacillota; class Clostridia; order Clostridiales; family Clostridiaceae; genus Clostridium_AM; species Clostridium_AM thailandense. The sequence goes on from NZ_JAEEGC010000186.1 coordinate 5,789, forward strand.
GTCTTCCAGAATGTAAATATATCCCTGCGTATAAGTTAAGTGTCTGGTGTGGTTATCTAAACATCCACGGATGACATTTAAGTTATGCTGAGGATGTTTTGAACTCTAC
>NZ_JAEEGC010000187.1 GCF_019207025.1 Clostridium thailandense
GCTGAAGACACATATAAAAACTTTTTAATCAATCTTAGCGAAGTATTTTAGAAAATCTTAGGTACTTCTGATATGTTTGAGGTACGAGTTTATCAGATGTTCTTAGATTTTCAAAATACTGAGCTTTAGATTGATAAAAAGTTTTTATTGTGCCGAAGCTTGGAAACATATACCAGAGTGTAAGTTTACTTTCGGCCGTGGACATCTATACTAAACATATTGTTCAATTATTGAATTATCTATATTAAAAAAATCTTTTAAGTGATTACAAATAACTTTTCTAGCTTTTTCTGAATCACGATTAATTAATGCTTCAATAAGTTCTTGATGATGTTGTATTTGCTTTAAACTGTGTTCAATATCTGTATATTTTGATACTTGAATTAAGTGTATACGTAAATAAAGTTCTTGTTGACTTTTTATTAATATTTGATTTCTACTAATTTTTGTAATGCCTAAATGAAAATCCATATCTAATTTAATTCGGTCATGTATATTTCCAGTACGAGCTCCATCTTCACATTTTTGTGCTAGTTGACGCAGATTTGAAAAATCAGCATTACTACCATAATGTAATGCCAATTGTGCTGAAAGAATATCTTGAGCTAAACGAAGCTCTCCAATTTGACGTATGGTATCTTCATTATAATGTGCTACTTCAGCAAAACATTTTGGGTATAAAAAAATCAACCCGTCATTTTCCAGTTTCCGTAAAGCTTCACGAATTGGAGTACGACTACTGCCTAATTGATTTGCTATACTCTCTTCTGGTATACGTTCTCCAGGTTTTATTTCTAAATTTAATATCATATCTTTTATATGTTCATAAGCTTGTTCGCCTAAGTTACTTTTCTTCAAGTTAGTACAACTCCTTCTAAATGCTAAAGATAAGCTATTTATTTAAAGAATCAATAAGTATATTTCTTAATTTTAATATAAATTAAGGAATAAATCAATTCTACTGCAATGATGGTAAAAATTCAGCAATTATATTCATAAAAAACAGGGCTGCCGTACTTACCTGAGTACGACAGCCCCGTTTTTTGTTTTTTAAGCTGCATTGATCTCATCCAAGGTTTGGCCTTTAGTTTCAATACCTGCTACAGCAACAACTACTGCTACCAATGCAAAGGCTATAGTTAGCATAAGAAACACATAAGTAAAACCTTCCTGTTTACCCTTAGCTTGGTATACCAATCCAACGATGTAAGGAGCGGCAATTGCACCAATACGACCAACCGCAGCTGCCCAGCCTGCTCCACTTCCTCTAACTTTTGTAGGATAGACCTCTGGAGTATAAGCATATACTGCACCCCAAGCTCCAAGGCTAAAAAAGTAGAGGAGACAGCCAAAAGCAAGAACAGCAGATACAGATGCCGCTTGACCATATAAGTACGCAGACAAAGCAGTACCAGCTAAATACATTACCAAAACCGGCTTACGGCCAATTTTTTCTATTAGATAGGCTGCACTATAATATCCAGGCAGCTGAGCAATACTCATTATTAATGTAAACTCAAATCCTTTTACTAAACTGAATCCTTTGCCTACAAGAAGAGTTGGAGTCCATAAAACAAATCCATAGTATCCAAAGTTAATACCTAACCATAGTATCCATAACACAACGGTACGTCTAACATAAGCTTTAGACCACAAATCAAAAACGGTAATGCTGCTGCCATTCTTTCCTTCAGTCTGATTTAATATAGTTTCTTTTTCATTGGTTACTCCAGCCTGTTGTTCCATCTTAGTTACAATCTCATCTGCTTCTTTAAAAAGTCCTTTTTGTTCTAAATATCTAGGTGACTCTGGAATACCTTTTCTTAAATAAGCCGCGTAAAGTGCTGGTACTCCTCCTAAGAAAAATCCAATACGCCATCCATAGATTGGAATTAAAAGATAAGCAATTAAAGCTGCAACTATCCAACCCCAAGCCCAGAAACTCTCTAACAAAACAACCATTTTGCCGCGAGCTTTAGCAGGTGAGAATTCACTAACTAAAGTAGAGGCTGCTGGCAGTTCTCCTCCCAAGCCTAAGCCAGTTAAAAATCTAAAAAACAACAATATGGTAAAATTAGTGGCAAGTCCAGATAGTGCACTAGCGAGTCCATATAGCACCAAAGTAAACGTAATAACTTTTTTTCTGCCCCATTTATCCGCCACCATGCCGGCAATAGCGGCACCAACAGCCATTCCCACTGCTGAAGCACTACCAAGTAGGCCTAGATCAGCAGGAGTAAGCTTCCACGATTTTCCGATTGCAGCCATAACACCAGAAACCATACCTTGATCCATGGCATCAAATAACCATCCAATACCTGTTAAAAACAGCACCCTCCATAACATGGGTGTAACTGGCAACTTTTCAATCCTTTCAGAAATGCTACTCATTAATATTCACCCCTAAATTTAATATAAATTTTATAACTTGTATAAGTATATCACACTGTATATACACTTGTAAATGCATCATTTTATCAGTTATCAATAAAAATAGATTCATATAATTTGTCAACAAGCATAAAATATTATTTTTTAGTATATCTCCACCATTTTTTAAATTCTATTGACTTTCTTACAACTATAACTTCTCCAATTTTAGGAGTAATTATGTTAATTAGTTTAATTCAATAGTTAAAAAAGGAAGCCATCCAAACTTATGGATAGCTTCCTACTAATTATTTTGTTTGTTTAGTCGCTGAATGTGAGCTTTGTGACATTTTACCAAGCGCATATCCAAGCATTAATGCTGTATAACTATTTTGCCCCATCATGCTGCTTATACCATAAGTACCATTATACATTGAACCAGCATTATTTCCATTTAATGTTGAAAGTATACTCTGCTGTGCTAAAATACTCATCATTCTTGCCATCTGCTGAGGCTGAAGTGAAAGACTGTCAAAATTACTTACTGCCTTAGGATTACCATTATTTTTTACTTTATTGTTTTTTGATTTATTTTTAAGATAATTGACTTCAGTATCCTGCATCATGTCGCCTAGTATGCTTGAAAATAAAATTTCTGAGCTATCACTTGATAAACCTTCGTTCATATTGGATAGATTCTGTACGGCATTATATCTCATAAGTTGAGATATATTGTCAATTTTCATAATCATTCCTCCCTTATTTGTAATTATAACCCAACAAATATTACATGTCTATATTCACATAACATTCAATAAAATTGTGTATAGGTATTGCTTAAACATGTTAATACTGTATATAATAATATTCATATATTATTATGTAAAGCGGTGAGTATAAAGCTTATGATAGAACAATTTATATGTAAAATTAACAAAGAACTTCTAGATTTAAATGCAATTGAAATGGATACTGTATTAAAAAGATTAATTCCAGAAAATATGCCTGAAATTAATATAACCATTGATGGTAATGTTTCAAAAGTTTTCAACATTGATAGAAATGAGAATTTAATTTCAGGAAGAGGTATTAAAGGCTTTTTTAAAAATATAAAAAATTCAAAAGCTATAGCAGCTTATGACGAGAAAAATAATAAATTACTACTAGAAAATCTAAGAGAAATTAATTTAAAGGATGAAGTTTTTAATACTGTAAAAAATCCTTCAAAATCTGTCAGTATTATTGAGAATTTAACTAAATTTAATTTTGGTGAAGAAAAATGGATACAAATATATGAATTAGCTAAAGATTTTGCTGTCATTCCAGACTTTGATAAATTACTATCACAAAATTATGTAAGAGAAATGAGTTTATTTAATTATCAAGTAAGAACAGTCAAAGAGGTTCTTAAAAGATTTAGAGGAAGAGCTTTGCTTTGTGATGAAGTAGGACTTGGAAAAACCATAGAAGCCTGTACCGTTATGATGGAATATATAATTAGGGGCTTGGCGAGGAAAATATTAATTCTTGTTCCCCCTTCTCTAGTAGAACAGTGGTGTAATGAACTTAAAAGAAAATTCAATCAGGATTTTATAGCTAGTGACGATCCCAGATTTAAAAAAATGGGAGATGCTGCATGGGGGCATTTTCCAAAGGTTGTGTCTTCTATAAATTTAGCAAAACGTAAACAAAATAGTGAGAATATATTAAAAATTCATTATGATATGATAATTGTAGATGAAGCTCATCATTTAAAAAATAGGAAAACCGTAACTTGGGATTTTGTAAATAAGCTAGATAAGAACTCAATTCTTCTTTTAACTGCAACTCCTATTCAAAATAATTTAGAAGAATTGTATAACCTAATAACCTTACTTAAACCAGGTCAGCTAAATACATATTCTAAGTTTAAAAAGAACTTTGTTAAATCTGGAGAACTAATGGAGCCTAAAAATATTGAAAAATTAAGAAGCCTTCTGGCAGATGTTATGATTAGAAATAAAAGAAGTGATGTAGATATAAAATTCACTAAAAGATATGCAAAAACTATAGAAGTGAATCTATCCCCTATAGAAAAGAAGTTTTACGATTTAATAAGTGACTTTGTAAAAAACAACTATAATAATGAAGAGAAAAAAGGCATATCTCAATTTACTCTTAAAATAATGCAGGCAGAACTTGGAAGCAGCGTATATGCCGTTATACCTACTTTGAAAAAATTGCTATGCAGTGATAATATTTCTTCAGAAAATAAGGAAAGTATAAAAAACTTTGTAGAAATTGCAAAAGAAATTTGTGCTAAGAAATTTGAAGAAAATACAAAGGGAAAAACCCTTATGAAAATAATAAAAGATTTTAATGATAAGATTATAGTATTTACAAAATACAAACCTACCATAGAGTTTCTTGAGCAATTATTAAAGCAAAATAATTATAAAGTGGCAGTTTTTCATGGAGGCATGACAAGAAGGGAAAAAGAAACTCAGATTGATTATTTTAGAAAGGATGCACAAGTTCTTATAAGTACAGAAGCTGGCGGTGAAGGCAGGAACCTTCAATTTTGTAATGCCCTTCTAAATTATGATCTTCCATGGAATCCTATGGCTATAGAACAGAGAATAGGAAGAATTCACAGAGTAGGTCAAGAAAGAGATGTACATATTTTTAATCTTGAAGCTAAGGACACTATAGAATCTTATATACTTGAACTTTTAGATAAAAAAATAAATATGTTTGAACTCGTAGTTGGTGAAGTTGATATGATACTTGGTGATTTAACTGAAGAAGAACAAGGCTTTGATGATTTAATAATGGATATATGGACTAAATCTGAAAACGAAAACGCACTTAAAACAAAAATAGACGAATTAGGCAGTAAATTATTAGAAATGAAAAATCAATATTTTAAAGTTAAAAATGTGGATGAAGAACTATTCGGCAATTTATTTGAAGCGAGGGAAGACAAATGACAGATCTACAACAGTTTACTACAAAATTCTTTGATACTTTAGGTGCTGCTATTGTAGAGGTTGATTATGCTCTTATTCAGGTCCTTGTACCTGATGAATATACAGATATATTTAGAAAGACAGAACTAAAACTTTGTTTTGATTATGAGGTTTATCTTGAAAATCAAGAATATGAACTTGTTACCTTTGGCAGCTTTATTCTAGATAAAATCCTTGACCTAAGTTTTAAATTATCAAATACCTGTATAAGATATGCTATAGCTGAAAATTTAACAGTACATGATGCTGAAATGAAAATTCTTAATTTTTTAAACCTTGATAGAGCAAACATTAAAATTGTACAAGAAACTAAATTGATAAATTATTTGACTAAGTATAGTTTTAAAGTAAGTTATGTATCTGATAATACTGTGGAAGAATTTGAAAATATAGTAGTTGATATGAATTCTAACTCTATTTCACAGGACTTCTGCAATAATTTGGATAGCATCTTTTACGAAACTAGACCTCTATATGATTTTCCTTTAAATTGCAATATTGACTTTTTACAGGGTTTTAAAGCCGCTTTAAAAGAACTGGATATTATTAAAACCTCAAAATTAGATAAACTTAGTAACAATTTGGCTTTATCAAAAGAAACTGAAAGAATTAATTTATATTATGCTTCCTTGAAAGAAGAAGCTGAAAAAAGAATGTCTAGAAAAAATTTAAGTGAAGAAAAAATAAATGAATATAAACATAAAATCGAAATATATAATCTGGAAAACAATAGACAGTTAACTGAAATTGTGGAAAAATATAAAGTTAAATCTGAAATCCACCTGGAAAATGCAGTAATTTATGCTGTCCCTGTGATATGCTTTACATATAAGATGGTTGAAAAAAACACATCTGATGAAGAATTTAAGTGCTTTTATAATGCTGCATTAAAAAAATTTAATAATTAATCACTTTATAAGCTAAAAATAATTTTTTCATATTTTACTAAAAACAGGGGTTGTGGCACTAAGAAACTTATATACAGAATATTGCTTTGCTAATTTAAAATTAGCACAATATACTATTAATAGTTATTCTTAATGCAACACCCCATCTTTTTAATTTTCGACGAACCCTGATTTGCTTCACAGCTGACAATAAAAATAGAAATCCAGTCTATTTTCGTAGCAACGGACTTATCCATAGTCCTTGAAAATTATACTCCAAACAAATCAAAGATATCCGTATCCTCAATAACACGCTTACTTTTCTTATCTGCATTCTTAAGCATACTTTGCATTTTTTCTTCCATTGATTTTTTGAGCAGTTCTTGAAAATCAATATCACGAAGTTTAAAGAATAAAATTGGATCTTCATCTAACCTTGCGCCAACTCCATATAGCACTGCTGCTATATGTTTACACATTCTTGCTGAATCAGGGCAGCTGCACTTAAAATGAATTTCTTTTGGGCTTGGAAATAGTCCATTTTTTGAAGCACTAAACATTTCATCAAACTCCTTAGGGAATTTTCCTGCGAGGAGTGTTTCCATAGTATCAATCTTATGATTACAAATTTCTGTAACCTTTTCCCACTTAGTTTTGTCTAGTTTATCAATTGAAATTACAACATTATATGGCTTAGAACCACTGCCTTGAACTAATGCTAAAACCTCTCCCTCTTTGATCTTTAAATCCAATACTGCTCCATTTCTTACATAGGACCTGCCTCTTCCTATTCTGTTACTAAAATCGGCATAGCTTTCTAAATTTTTATTCCAAGCTTTACCCCACCATTTGCTTGCAATGGTTCTTCCTTCAATAATAATTGGTGAAATGTCAGGATTTTTCCTTTTAAGTTTTTCAAGACTTTTTTTAGCTTTTTCCCTTTTCTCCTCAACTGAAACGTACTCATAAAATCCATAATACCCCATTTACTTTTCACCACCTAGCTTAAATAATTCCATAAGCTCCTTATTATCAAGTTCTGTAATCCAATTTTCACCGGATGAAGCTATTATATCTCCAGCTAACTTTTGTTTTTCTTCTATCATTAAATCTATTTTTTCTTCAATTGTTCCAGTTGTAACAAATTTATGTACCATTACATTTTTGGTCTGTCCTATACGGAAAGCTCTGTCTGTTGCTTGATTCTCAACGGCTGGATTCCACCACCTATCAAAGTGAATAACATGATTTGCAGCTGTAAGGTTTAATCCAACACCTCCCGCTTTAAGGGAAAGTACCATATATGGGATATATTCTTCTCCATTAAAACGCTCAACCATTTCACTTCTTTTCTTAACAGAAGTTCCCCCGTGAAGAACTAGTCCTTTCCTATTAAATATTTTTTCCAAAAACTCCGATATAGGTTCTGTCATCTCTTTAAACTGTGTAAACACAAGGACTCTTTCTCTTTTTTCATATATATTTTCACAAATATTTTCAAGCTGTTCGAACTTACCACTATAATCTCCTTTATATTCTTCAAGGCCAAGATATTGATCTGGATGATTACATATTTGCTTAAATTTAATTATACTTCCAAGGACAAGGCCCTTTCTTTCTATTCCCTCTGAATTTTCTAATTTAGCTTCAAGCTCTTTTACCAGTTTGTTATATAGAACAATCTGTTTCTTACTTAAAGAGGCATACTCTTTTATTTCAATCTTCTCTGGAAGGTCTGATATAACAGTTTTATCTGTTTTTAATCTTCTTAATATAAATGGACTTACAATATTTCTAAGTTTTGCATAATCACTATTCTTTTCTCTTATTCTCTTTGTGAAATTTGTAAATTCCTTAGCATTTCCAAGAAGTCCTGCATCTAAAAAATCAAATAAAGACCAGAGATCTGAAAGTTTATTTTCAATAGGTGTACCGGTCATAGCTATTTTAGTTTTAGCTTTAATTTGCTTAATTACTTTAGTTTGCTTTGTTCCTGGATTTTTAATTGCCTGTGCTTCGTCAAGAATTAATATATCCCAACAAATATCTTTTATCTTTTCCATGCGAACTGCCATTCCATATGTAGTAATATATAAAAATGTACTTTCCTCTGGGTTTATATCAGATTCTTTTCCATGAAGTACAGCAACTGTCATTTGTGGTGCAAATTTTTCTATTTCTTTCTGCCAGTTTCCGATTAGTGAAGCTGGAATTATAAGAAGTGCTTTTCCCCCTTGCTCCGTTCTAATCTTTTCAAGAAAAGCAATAATCTGCACAGTTTTACCAAGTCCCATATCATCTGCAAGACAAGCTCCAAAGCCAAGCTTTTGCATATAAGAAAGCCATGAAAAACCTGTCCTTTGATATGGTCTTAAAGTGGCCTTAAAACTTCCAATAGGTTTGCTTTCTTTTATAATTTTGGGATTCCCCATAGCTTCTCTTACTTTCTTAAGCCATGCTCCATTTGATACTTCTAAGTCCACAACCTCTTCATTAATTCCAAGTTTTTCTCCTGCATTTAATTCCATACGCATTGCTTCTGCTATTGTTAGTCCATCATTTTTAGATAAACTATTAGCTTTTTCATATGCATCCATTACCTCTCTTAACTTATCCTTATCAATTTCTACCCATTTTCCTTTAATTAAAGATAAGCCCTCTGATTCTAAAAGAAGTTTTTTTAATTCTTCTTTAGAAATTTTTTCTTCTCCAAAAAGTATTTCTGGTCTAAAAGATAATAATGCATCCATTCCAACCTTTGAAGGTTCCTTTTCTCCAATAGAAACTGATAGTCTTAAAGAATTACTCTTCTTTCTCCACCAATTGGGAATTCTGCACATTATCCCGCATTCCTCATAAATAGGTATTTCTTTTAAAATAGTATAAGCTTCTTCTTTACTTAGCTTTAATGGTGAAAATAATTCTCCACTTTCCATAAGATCTGATATAAAATTACTTTTATCACCGGCTTTGCTTATGGTTGACATTAATTGAAGAAGTTTTTCCCTATCATCTTTATATTCTAAAAGAGCGTTTTTTAATGGCATATGCTTAGCTTTGTGTGAGCCTTCACTTTTATTTTCTGTAGAATAGGTAGCTAAAAATGCAAAGGGATAATCTTCTTCCTTATTTTCGACTAAATGAAAAAATACTCTCCCAACTACATTAATATGAGTATTTCTCTCCATCAGGAAATCCTTAACAGTTCCTTTATAGCTGGATATCTCTTTTCTATATATATCCGCAATTTTTTCTAAAGTATAAGAAATCCAGTCCTCATTTATAAATTCCATGCCTATTGCAAAAGGTGCTCTACTCTCAAGTTCTTCAAGTTCTTCAGATTCTAAAAACAGCTCTGCAGCTTCCCTTGTAAACTCTATGTCTGACTGCCTTGAAATTTTTACTATTAACTTACTAGCTATAAAGTATAAAAAATTTATTGTTTGTGACATCCAATCATCTTGTCTGCTAAATCCGAGATCCCATAAAGCCTTATATTTATCTTCTATAAACCTTGTATACCAATATTCTTGATTTTTTTGATTATCTTCAGATAATTTTTTCTTATCGGCTATTTCATAATCTACTGTAAATCCTTTCTCTGTAAAAATAACTATTAATTCTTTCTTTTCTTTAGATCTTTGTTCCAAAAAAATACCCTCCTAGCAAATAACGCTTCAATCATTCTTTTTTCGATTTCAAGCACAGGAAAGAAAATAATAGACAAACTTTCTTGTCTATTATTTTTTCTGTGCCTAACATGATTTTTCTTATTCATATTATAGCCTACAAATAATTAATTAAAACTATCTTATCTTTTAGGCCATTATATTTTTATCATTTAATATGTATTTTCAGCTTTCCTTCTGTAGACTTTTCGGCATCTCGAAAAATTTCTAGTGTACTTTCTGCATAGTCTCCCAAAAACTTTCTACTAATTTGAAAATCTACCCATTCTATTATGATCGGTAATTCTAGATCAGTAGTTAAGCAGTCCCAGAGTGCATCCAAGTTTTCTCCATAATAGTCAGGAAACTTTAGTTCTCTCTTCAAATTTTCATGTAGAGCCTCTTTATTTGTAAATTTACTTCCTTCTAATATTACTTTATTCAAATTATTCACCTCATTAAAAAGTTATTTTCCATTGTACAAAAGCTTAAATGTCTTATAATGGTCTGAGGTTGAATAAATTAATCCATCATTGGAATAAAGTATTCTATCTGCTCCTCTTTTCCCTCCATTATAATTAATATCACATTCACGCCAAACTCTTTTAGGTGCATCTGGCAGTGATTTTTCTGCATTCTTAAAAATATCTCCACCTATACTTTTACCTGGTGCCACTTTATCAAGATCTTTACCCGGAGTCCATCCAAGCTTTGTTGCCTGGTCTTTGGTTATAAAGTTATCTGGAAGGGCGGCATTTTTATGAATATAATCCGCTACCCCTTGAAAATCGTTAATTACTTTTTTATTCTTTGTAGAATCAGTTTTTACACTTTCTGTGTTCACATTTTGTTTTTCTTTGTCAGTATTCTTATTTGTCGATGTACATCCTAATAAACTTATTGTAATAAACAAAGCAAGAAAAACAACGAAAATTTTCTGTATAAAATTATTTTTCATATCTTTTCACCTTTCATAATCAATTAGATATTTTATTATAGCATTTTTAAAATTCTTCATAAATTCATTTTTTAGTAGTTTTGTTGAATAAAAAATATATTAGAATTAAATCTAAAATTATTCCACATCAACTTTACAAAATTGGAATTTAGCATCTATATATCTTTTTATCTGCCCTAATATGTTCTTTCCATTTACAATAGTCATTTAGGTGCAGTATAACATGCCTTGTTGGAGGCATGAGTAGAATCCCTGCAACATCTTTTTTACCCCAAAAATCCAGAAGCCAAATTGAATCTTTTTGCTTAGTTACACCACCACTATCAAGTATTCTCTCTAAGTCAATTGGTGAAACTTTTCGTTTCATATCCTCAGCTTGTAGATTATTAATAATTTCTTTTGTACTCTCTACAACCGCATTCCAGTAACATAACATTTCTTTGATATTGATACTATGACTAAAGTACATGATTTCATCATCAGTTAGTGTATTCCCTGTATCTGTAATTGAAATATTCATTCTTGACTTCCATTCTGCATTAAATAACTGATTCTTCTCTGCAACTAACATGTTCTTTGTTAAGTCTTCAATTCTTGCAATATGCCATATAACCCATGCTATTGTCTCATCTTTAGTTTTAAGCATACTTGCATATTCATTTTCTTTTAAATCTCTTATAAGATTATCAACTTCATTTTAAACAGTTCCTTCTGTTTCTGACAGATGTAGATTTGAATGAATATCTAAAAACAAAAGTTTCGCTTGTGATATTTTATCTTTCTTGCGAATAATTTTACCTAATTCTTTATGCTTCTCACTTAATCCTTATCCAAAATATTTCATTAATATACCCCCATACAAATTACTATTTTATCTTTTAGTAAATCATAACATATACTATAAATATTACACTATTAAGCTTATAGATAACCATGGCCGACACTTAACTTATGCGACCGGATATATTGGCATTCTTCCGGCACAATAAATACTTTAAATACTTTTTATAAGTCTAAAGCTCAGAATTTTGAAAATCTAAGAACCATTGATAAACTCGTACCTCAAACATATCAACAGCTCTAAGATTTTCTAAAATGCTGAGCTAAGAATAATAAAAAAGTTTTTATATGTGCTTTCAATTTTGGCAAGATATAACTTCGTATAAGTTATATGTCTGGTATGGGTTCTATATATATGATTTGAAATGTGAACTAAAAAACATCTCAAAATTCAATCCATGTATAATAATTAGATGTTCTGATAAATTATTTGTTTTTTCATTACAATAATTAAAAATTTTATAATATATACTTATAGTTATTATTTTGCATTTATATAAGTATGTGCTATTGCTTCTAACACAGAGCCATCAACAGTACCGTATATATCAAACTCTGTAACCTTACTATTTTCTTCAATATGGTAAAGAATTATTTTTTTTCTCCCCAATTGTAAGTCCATTATTAATGCTAAATCATTACCAAAGCTATTGAGTCTTTTTGTACCCTTAGGATACCTTGATGTGAAGTGAATACGTTTAGAATTTGCATTTAATTGCTCTGTCATACTATCAGAGAATTTTTGCCTAACAACTACTTTTTTCCCTTCTTTATTTTGATAAAGCTCAAAATATTCAAGTGGCATATCAACAAGTTTATGTACACCATCAATGTCAGTAGCCATTTGAAAAATAACTCCAGAACCTTTAATTCTCTCAAAATTATTCAATTTATAAGGTACACGAATAGGAAATATAGATATTTTTCTAGATTCAATTAAATCTTTTGTTTTATTTGTTTCTAGTATCTCATAAAATGACTCAAGAGGAGTTTTGTAATCAGAGAAATCTTGACTTTCATTCTTTATCTGTATATTAGCATTTACCCAAATGAATTTATAATATGAAAATCCTACTATCAATAATGATAACAAAAGTATCGGAATAAGAACTGCTGTACTAAATAATTTGCTAAGTCTTATATTTTTTTTATTAGCTTTTAAATACTTTTGTTTTATATCATCATAAGATAGCGATGTAGTACTCTGTCCTAGTGCTTCTTCCATTACTCTTTTAATATTTGACTCAATTTGTTTCATATGTTCTTCCTCCTTCATCATCTATATTAAAATTAACCTTAGCTATTCTTTTTTTTAATGAATTAAGTGCTGAATTAAGTCTTGATTTACATGTACCTAATGGGATATTTAGTATTTCTGCAACCTCAGTCAGTTTATATCCTAAATAATAATGCAAAACTATTACTTCTCTACTCTTCAAAGATAAATTAGTTACTTCTCTCCATAACTCTTTATTTTCTTCACTCTGTAGTACAATTTCATCTACATAGTGGTTATCTTCCACTTCAGTAATAACTCCGAATAATGAATGCCACTTATTCTTTCTAATCATATTTCGCACTGTATTTACAGCTATGCTATAGACCCAAGGTTTAAAAGATTTGCTTGTGTCATATGATGAATACTTCTGAAGTACTTTAATAAATGTTTCCTGTAACACATCTTCAGCTAATACTTTAGATTTTGTTAAAAATAGTGCTATACGAAACACATATTCTGAATGCTCTCTATAAAGCGTTTCCACCTGCCTAGTTAAAATCTCATCGTCCAAATTTAAATCCTCCTTTTTTCTGTTTCATCATATATACACTTCAATACAACAAAAGGTTCGGTATCTAATAAAAAATCTACTAGCAACTTTAATAAGTGTTTTTCAATGACAAACTCTTTTGCCTTGTCATAAAATACAACTTATACCAAACTATATAAGGATTATATCAAACTTATAATATTGCTGCCTAAAGGAAATCAAACAATAATCTCCCACACAAATTTACTATTTATCGATTCGCTACTTTAGCGTGGCTTTTGTCGAAAATGTTGGCACCACTCTTTAAAGATCTTATCGTATATGTACAAATTTATCCTTTCATCCAATGTTTTCACCAGTTTTCTAACGAAATTCACTAAAATACACTAAACTTAATAATGGCAATTTCAGAAAGGATTTATAAGCATTTATTACTTTGTTATAATGGTATTATTAAAATTTCACTGTCTCTGTATTATACATTGCTCTAAAGAATACTATAATTTTTTTCAAGTTAGTAAATTAATTATAAACTTTAATCAAGGAGGAGTTTTTATATGAAAAAAATATTAATAACTGGAGCTTTAGGTCAAATAGGTTCTGAACTGACAACCCACTTGAGAAATATTTACGGAAAAGATAATGTCATAGCATCTGGAAGAAGAATAGTTGAAGAAAGCACAATAGTTCAATCTGGATCTTATGAATTGGTAGATGTGCTAGATCCAAAACAAATTGATACTGTAGTTAAAAAATATAATATTGATTCCATTATTCATCTTGCTGCAATTCTATCTGCTGTTGGTGAATCAAATCCTAGTGCAGCATGGAATATAAACATAAATGGTTTATATAATGTTCTTGAGGTAGCTAGGGAAAATAAATGTGCACTTTTTACTCCTAGTTCTATTGCTGCATTTGGCAAATCTTCACCTTTAGATAATACACCACAGGATACAGTTCAAAGACCAGAAACAATTTATGGCGTTACTAAGGTCTCTGGAGAATTATTATGTGATTATTATCATAAAAAATATGGTTTAGATACAAGAGGAGTTCGTTACCCAGGTGTAATCTCCTATGAAACACTACCTGGTGGTGGAACTACTGACTACGCAGTACATATCTATTATGAAGCTTTAAAACGTAGAAAGTATACCTGCTTTATACAAGAAGGAACCTACATGGATATGATGTATATGCCCGATGTTTTGAATTGCGTTGTTAACCTTATGGAAGCTGACCCTTCAAAATTAAAACATAGAAATGCATTTAATGTAACCTCTATTAGCTGCGCTCCAGAAGATTTTTGTAATTCAATTAAAAAATACATACCAGATTTTCAGATGGATTATGATATAGATCCTATAAGACAAGCTATTGCAGAATCCTGGCCAAATTCTATGGATTGCACTGCTGCAAAAGAAGAATGGGGATTTAGTGTCAAGTATAACTTAGATGAAATGACAAAAGACATGCTAGAAAAACTAAAAATGAAATTGGATATTAAAGCTTAAAAAAGTTGCCGCCTATATAGATATCCACGGCCGACACTTAACTTATACGCAGGTAGATGTTACCAAAGCTGAAAGCACATATAAAAACTTTTTTATCATTCTTAGCGAAGTATTTTAGAAAATCTTAGAAGCTTTTATATGTTTGAGGTACGAGTTTATAAAAGTTTCTTAGATTTTCAAAATACTGAGCTTTAGAATGATTAAAAA
>NZ_JAEEGC010000188.1 GCF_019207025.1 Clostridium thailandense
CTATTACTCCATTCTTTTGGAAGTATTCTACTGCTTCATTTGTACATGGCATGTTAGCTGCTTCACAAACAAACTTGATTCCATTTGCTACTATTTGTTTAGCATGCTCTAATTGGATATCATAATGCCATGTGCAGTACAAAATGATATCCAATTAGAGCATGCTAAACAAATAGTAGCAAATGGAATCAAGTTTGTTTGTGAAGCAGCTAACATGCCATGTACAAATGAAGCAGTAGAATACTTCCAAAAGAATGGAGTAATAGTAGGACCTTCAAAAGCAGCTAATGCAGGTGGAGTTGCTACATCAGCTCTTGAAATGTCACAAAACAGCATGAGATTATCATGGACAAAAGAAGAAGTAGATGAAAAATTACATGCAATAATGGTTAACATCTACAATAACTGTAAGAGAGCATCAGAAGACTATGGATTTGGTTACAACCTAGTTGCTGGAGCTAACATAGCTGGATTTGTTAAAGTTGCAGAAGCTATGCATCAACAAGGAAACTATTAATTAATATAAATGGGCTGTTGTACTATGGAGCAGTAAGGCCGAAAGTAGAGTTATTCTCCGGGAGCTGTTACCAAGCTTCAGCACTATAAAAACTTTTAATCAATCTAAAGCTCAGTATTTTGAAAATCTAAGAACCTTTGATAAACTCGTACCTCAAACATATCAAAAGTTCTAAGATTTTCTAAAATACTTCGCTAAGATTGATAAAAAAGTTTTTATATGTGTCTTTAGCTTTGGTAACAGCTCCCTACGTATAACTCTACTTTCTGGTGTAGTTCTCTATAAGTGCAACAGCTTTTTTTTATTTTTGAAATATAAATGTTATGCTAAAATGATAATTGTTGGTATAATTTTAAAAAAATATAGGAATAAGTTTTATTAGGGGGAGATGCTAAATGAAAGAACTAATAGTTAATAAAGAAAAGATTACAATTAGGAAAGCTAAAGAGTCAGATGCAGAGGTATTAATAGAATATCTTAATATAATTGGTGGACAATCAAACGATTTAACTTTTGGAGAAGGTGAATTTGGGAGAACTGTTGAAGCAGAACGGGAGTTTATTAAAAATGCTTTAGAAAAAAACAATGCTCTATTTATAATTGCAGAAGTTGACGGAAAGGTAGTTGGAAATTTAAATTTTTCAGGCGGTCCAAGAAAGAGAATTGCTCATGTTGGTGAATTTGGGGTAAGTGTTCTTAAAGAATATTGGGGAAATAGGATTGGTGAGGAACTGATAAGATATTTGATTGATTGGAGTAAAAATTCAAAAATAATTAAAAAAATTAATTTAAGGGTCAGAACTGAGAACAAGAGAGGTATTGGTCTTTATAAGAAATTAGGATTTTTAGAAGAAGGAGTTTTAAAGAGGGATTATTTAATTGATGGTGAATTTTACGACTCTTTATTAATGGGATTATTGATCGACTAATTAAGAATGTTTTATATATAAGCATAAGGAGGCGTACATATGCCTTATATTAAGTTATCTGATTTGAATTTGTATTATGAGGAAGTAGGTATTGGAGAACCCGTTATATTTTTACACAATGCCTTTTCGAGAGGAATTCTTGCATTTTCAGCTCAAATTCCTGTTTTGCAGAATAAATACCATTGTATAATGCCGGATTTAAGGGGGCATGGAAGAACTAAATGTGATGAACTAAAATGGACAATACCTCAATTGGCTGAGGATATTATAGAATTTATTAATAAATTGGAGCTTAAAAAGGTTAATTTAATTGGATTTAGCATGGGTGGTGGAGTTGCTTTTTATATAGCAACTAAGTGTCCGAAATTAATAAATTCATTGCTTACCATTGGAACTGCCAGTTGTGTAACAGATGGGATAAAGAGCAATGCAAATAACTTTGAATATCACATAATAAAAAATGAAGAAGATAAAAACTATATTAACTTACTTAAGCATAATCATTTTGATGCGCATAAAGGTGAATGGAAAAGTTTTGCTAAGACTAGTGTAATGAATTAGAGAAAATATCCTAACATAACTGATGAGGAACTAGAAAAATTAAATTTTCCATGTATGTTTATAGCAGGGGGAAAAGATGAAGCTATTAAACAGGAGCATATTGAAAGTTTAGCTAAAGGAGTAAAAAATTCGAAAAGTAGAGTTATAGAAGATTGTGGACATGGACCTCACTTGATAAATGAAAAGCCTGTATTATTAAATAATATAATAGTCGAGTTTTTGGATGAAAATACTAGATAAAAAGAGATTTAAAAGGTAAAAAAGTATATAACAAAAATAAAAAAATCCTTATACTATATACTATGTTTGATACTTCTTAATTGTTTTATTTATGGAATTTGTATTATAATATACATTAGCTGTATTATTTAATTATTAATATAGATTAAAATGAACGGACGGTGTTAAGATGGCAAAGGTTATAGTAATTGGAGGAGGTCCAGCAGGTATGATGGCAGCTTTAGCGGCTGCAGATAAACATGATGTAATATTAATAGAAAAGAATGAAAAGTTAGGAAAAAAACTATTTATAACAGGCAAAGGTAGATGTAATGTTACTAATGCAAAGGATATAGGTGAGTTCTTTGATTATATACCTGGAAATCCTCATTTCCTATATAGTTCACTTTATACGTTTACTAATGAAGATACCATTAAATTCTTTGAAAACCTCGGTGTTAAATTGAAAGTTGAAAGAGGAGATAGAGTTTTTCCTGAGTCAGATAAATCTTCGGATATAATATCTGCTTTTCAAAAAGAATTAAGTAGAAAAAAAATAAATGTTAAATTTAATAGCAAGGTTAAGGAACTTATAGGAAACAATAATTATATAGAAGCAGTTAAATTGCAAGATGATACAATTATTAAAGGAGATTATTTTATTTTATGTACAGGAGGAATGTCATATCCGCAAACGGGGTCAAGTGGTGAAGGACATAAATTTGCTAAAGGGTTAGGCCATAATATAACAAAAATTACACCTTCTTTAGTGCCAATTGAAACAAAGGAAGAATGGATAAAAGAACTTCAAGGTCTCTCGCTTAAAAATGTAGAATTAACAATAGTAGATGATAAAAATAAACCTCTTTTTAAGGAATTTGGTGAAATGTTGTTCACACATTTTGGAATATCAGGGCCTATTGTATTAAGTGGAAGTAGAGTTGTAACTGAAGGGAAAAACTTAAAAGCTGTTATTAATTTGAAACCAGCTTTATCTTTTGAGGAACTTGATAAGAGAATACAAAAAGATTTTATGAAGTACATTAATAAAGATTTTAAAAACTCACTGGATGATCTTATACCAAAAAAATTAATAGATATTATTATTAAAGTATCGGAGATTGACTCTGATAAAAAGGTTAACTTAATTACTAGGGAGGAAAGAAGAAATTTAGTACAATTATTGCAGAATTTTACCCTAGAGATAAAAGGATTAAGACCTATATCAGAGGCTATAGTTACTGCTGGAGGAGTAAATGTCAAAGAAATAGACCCTTCTACAATGCAGTCAAAATTGATTTCTAACCTATATTTTTCAGGTGAGGTTATAGATGTAGATGCTTATACTGGAGGGTATAATATACAAATAGCATTATCAACTGGTTTTTTAGCAGGAATTAAAGTTGGTGAAAAGGAATGATAGTTCTTATGTGTTACTGTGCATTAGAGTGTTAGTATTAACGGATGTAGATTTAGAAAATAAGAGCTTTATATATCTAAATGATGTTAAAATTTTAAAAAAGATTTATTTAACGAATAATAGCAAAAATTAAAGGATTTTAAGTATTTTTATAGAATATATTTATAGATAGTTTTAAATAGTTACGTTTCTTGGAAAGGCGGAATGAAACTTTGTATATATCTGTAGCAATTGATGGTCCTGCAGGAGCAGGAAAAAGTACTATTGCAAATATTATAGCTGATAGATTTAAATTGATGTATATAAATACTGGTTCAATGTACAGAGCTGTTACTCTTATGTCCATGAGGAATAATATAAATTTTTCAAATGTTAGGGAAGTGTGTAGATTAACCAATTCGTTGGAAATGCATTTTGAAAATGATAACCTTATAGTTAACGGAGAAGACATTACAGATGAAATAAGGTCACTAGAAGTAAGCAATAATGTATCAAATTATGCTACCATTCCTGAAGTTAGAAGTATCTTAGTTAAACTTCAACAAAATATGGCATATAAATACAATGTGATTATGGACGGCAGAGACATAGGAACTGTCGTTCTTAAGGATGCTCCTCTTAAATTTTTTCTTACAGCAAGAGCCGAAGAAAGAGCTAAAAGGAGATGTAAAGAGTTTGAAGAAAAGGGTATATATGTAGAATATAATAATGTACTTAATGATATAATAAAAAGAGATTATATAGATACTCATAGGGAAAATAATCCTTTATGTAAGGCGACAGATGCCATAGAAATAGATTCATCCAAACTCTCGATAAGTGAAGTTGTAGATGTTATTTCTAATTACATAAATGAATATATTAAAGAGAATAATTAATAATCGAAGGTGAAAATAAATGCAAGTTATATTAGCTGATAATGCTGGTTTTTGTTTTGGAGTAAAAAGAGCGGTTGATGAAGCAGTAAGTGTTCAAGATAAATATGGTAAAAAAATATATACGCTAGGACCACTAATACATAATAATGATGTAGTAAAATATTTAAAAGAAAGAGACATACATGCAATTAGTATAGATGATATAAATAAGTTGCAAAATGGTGATATTGTGATTATACGTTCTCATGGAGTTCCTAAAAAGACTTATGAGATACTTGAAAACAGGGGAATAAACATAATTGATGCTACATGTCCTTATGTAGCAAACATACATAAAAAAGTAAGAAAATATTATGAACTAGGGTATTCTGTTCTTATAGTTGGTGATAGCAACCATCCCGAAGTAGTTGGAGTTAATGGTTGGTGTGACGAGAAAGCTATTATAACTAAAGATGGTTCAGATTTAAAAAAACTGCCGAATAAACTATGTGTTGTATCACAAACTACAGAGAAGCAATCTAATTGGGAAAAAGTTTTGGATGTAGTCGCTAAAGAATGTAAGGAATTTATTGCTTTTAACACTATATGTAGTGCCACAGAATTGAGACAAAAAGCTGCTGCAGAGATTTCTAAAAAGGTAGATATGATGATAGTTTTAGGTGGTCTAAACAGTTCTAATACTACTAAGTTATATGAAATATGTAAAGATAATTGCTTAAATACTATTCATGTTGAAAATTCAGGAGAAATACCTGATGATATAATTAATTCCAATAAAATAAAAACTATAGGTGTTACAGCTGGAGCTTCAACACCGGATTGGGTAATAAAGGAGGCAATTTTAAAAATGGGCGAGGATAAAAACTTAGAAATGAATGAACAACTAGCTTATATGGAGCAGAATGACAAGCCAATAATAGTAGGTAAAATTATCAAGGGAAAGGTAATTACTGTAAGTGAAAAAGAAGCTTTCCTAAATATAGGATATAAGGCGGATGGTTTACTTCCTAAGAATGAGGTAACAAAGAATGAGTCTGATAACCTTACTGATTTAATTCATGAAGGTGATGAACTAGATGTAAAAATTATTAGAAGAAAAAATGAAGATGGATATGTGGTTTTATCAAAAATAGAATTAGAAAGAGAAAAAGCCTATAAAGATTTGAGAGAAGCTAAGGATCAAAATAAAACAATTAAAGTAATAGTTAAAGATGCTGTAAATGGAGGTTTAGTAACGAGTTTTAAAGGAATTAGAGTGTTTATTCCAGCATCACATGTTGAACTTTTTCATGTAGAAGACCTTAATCAATATATAAATAAAGAGTTAGAGGTAAATATCATTGAGTTAAAAGAAGATAGAAAAGGAACAAGAATAGTAGCATCAAGAAGAGGTTTGCTGAAAGTACAAAAAGAAGATGAAGAAAATGAAACTTGGAACTCATTAGAAAAAGATGTAGTTATGGAAGGTGAAGTAAAACGATTAACAGACTTTGGAGCTTTTGTTGATGTACAAGGGGTTGATGGATTACTACACGTATCAGAAATATCATGGGGAAGAGTAGATAAGCCAAGTGATGTACTAAAAATAGGACAGAAAGTTAAGGTCTATATATTAGATTTAGATAAAGAAAATAAAAAATTATCTTTATCAATGAAAAAAGCTATGGAAAATCCATGGACTAATGTAGAAATTAAATATCCTGCTGGAAATATAGTATTAGGTAAAGTTGTTCGTTTTGCAAATTTTGGAGCCTTTGTTGAATTGGAGCCAGGAGTTGATGCGTTAGTTCACATATCACAAATTAGCCATAAGAGAATAAACAAACCAGAGGATGTATTGACTATTGGTGAAGAAATTAAGGCTAAAATACTAGATGTTAACAAGGAAAACAAAAAGATAGGTTTAAGTATTAAAGAAGTTGATGAAATTTAATATTTAATTTAGTAATCCTTATTTTATGCATACTTACTGAAAAATGCGTGTAATATTATTATAGGCACGCATTTTTTATTATTTTAAATAAAATATATAGAAATAAAGAGAAAAATTAAAAAAATAAGAGTTTTATAGATGTATTACTAAAAAAATAGCTATATATATTGACTTTTTGATTATTTTTGATAAAATTTAATTGTTATATTTTTATGTAAGGGGGTAAATACGTAGAATGCATGAATTAGGACGTCATATTTTAGCAGAGATTTACGGATGTAATTCTGAGATTCTAAACAATAAAGAATTTATAGAAAAAATAATGGTTGATTCTGCTCTAAAAGCTGGAGCAGAGGTTAGGGAAGTAGCCTTCCATAAGTTTAGTCCACAAGGCGTAAGTGGAGTTGTTATTATATCTGAATCACATTTAACAATTCATACGTGGCCAGAGTTAGGATACGCTGCTGTAGACGTATTTACTTGTGGAGATAAAATAAATCCATGGGACGCATGTAATTATATGACAGAGAAATTTGAAGCAAAGAACATGACTGCTACTGAAGTAAAAAGAGGAATCTTTGAGCAACCAGTATCAGTTAAAGCATCAAATATATAAGAGGCCATCGTTACTGATGGTCTTTTATTTTATGTTTAATGACTTTTAGTTATTGAATGAATGTAATAATTTCTACCTTATATAATATATATTTATTAGAGGAGCTTATAGGAGGTAGAAAAATGGAAAATCCAAATGTAAGTTATATTTATAAACTCTCAGAAAAAGAGGAAAAAACGGTATTTAGAGTGTTAGAAAATTATAATTTTGATGTTATAAACATTGCAAAAGTAAGAAATGTTTATAGAGTGGAGACCTCTTGTGGGAACGTATGTCTGAAGAGAATTAAACATGGTAGACATAAAATTATTAATGGAAATATCTTAGCAGAAGGATTTATAAATGAAGGGTTTGGTAATATTGCTAAATATTATAAAACTAAAAATAATGAAACTTATGTAAGATACAAAGGTTCAGTATTTTATATTACTGAATGGATTGATGGAGAAGAATGTAATTTAGATAGTATTGAAGAAGCGAAGAACTGTGTAAAATTATTAGCACAATACCATATGACATGCAACAATATAGAAATGAAAAAACTGAAAATTAAAAATAAATTAAGGGACTGGCCGCGAATTTTTAAGGAAAATTTACATGATTTAGAAAAATTTGAGAGAATTATAAATAGAAAAAAACTTAAATGTGAATTTGATATGGTTTATCTTAATTATATAGAAAGTGTATATAATAGAGGGATTATTGCACTAAGGCTTTTGAACACTTCTAACTTTTATAAGCTATGTAAACAAGCTAGAAAAGACAAGACTGTATGTCATGCTGGCTTTTACCATGAAGACATTATTAAAAGGGGTCAAGGTTATTATATAATAGATTTAGATAATATAATAGTTGACCTTCGTGTAAATGACCTTGGGAAATTTATAAGACAACTAATGTTTAAAAAGACTCATAAATGGGATTTTCAAAAGGCTAAATTAATAATAGAAGAATATTGCTCTATTGTACAACTTAACAGAAATGAATTAGAAACAATGTTAGCCTTAATTATATTTCCACATAAGTTTTGTAAATTAGGGAAAAAACGATATATAAAACATAAAGTGTGGGAAGAAACAAAATATACTTACAAATTGAATAGATTAGTTAGATACAATACTAATCAAGATAGATTTCTAGATGATTATTTAGCTTATATTAATAATAAACAATGAAGGTTTGACTGGAAAACAATTAAGATTTATACTAATATTGAACTAAAATTAAATAATAAATTACGACATGGGGATAAGTTTTATGTATGAATGTGTTGGACTAAATAAAAAAAATCTTGTTTACTTTAAATCGTTAAATGAGAGAAAAAATGAATTTAACTCTTTAAATGAGGATTTTTTTGAGACTTACAACAATTGCAATTTTGCTCAACAGATTTTTTTAAGAAGAAGAGTTAAACTTTTAAGAATCAATTCAAAATACATAGGATATATATGGTCAAATACAAATGATAAAGATATATGCTCAATAAATGCTATAAATGTTTTAAAGGTACTAGGAAGTATAAAAATTCATATGCTATATAAATTGTTAATAGATACTTTAAAGAATAAAAGTGTTATAAATTATTTATGTGAAAGTAATGACTATAATTATGAAATTTTAAAAAATATAGGATTTAATAAAAAAGAAGGAACTTTAATACTTTACTCTAACATATCGAAAGAGAGTCTTGAGTATTTTGACAATGGTTTTGAGTTTCAAAATTTAAAGATAGGTAAAGACGAAGCAAAAAGGTGTCAGATTCAAAATGAAATATTTAAAGATGATAATAGAATACCCTTAAATATTGAAGACATATATTTTGATCAGATTCAAAGTTATTATTTCGATCGAGGTTCGATATTTTTAAAGAAAGATGGAGAATATATAGGATATGGTCAAATAATAATTGAGGATGGGATACCAACTATAGTTAATTTTGGCATATTAAAAGAGTATAGAGGAAATGGATATAGTAAAGTTCTACTAAGCCATCTTTTAAAAATAATAAAATTTAATGGTTTTGACATTGTAAAAATTAAGGTTAAAAGCACTAATGTACCAGCTATAAATCTATATGAAAAATTAGGTTTTTATAAAAAGAATGAAGTATATATGTGGGAGCTTAAACGTTAATATAATTTAAATAACACCCCTATGAATAATCATGGGGGTATAGTTTTCTATTTATGAATTTCTTTGTATTTAGTTACTGCCATTCCTATTAAATCCATAGCATCTTTTAATGACTCGCAATTTAAGCAGTAAGATAATCTTATTTCGTCTTTTCCAAGACCAGGCGTAGCATAGAATCCTTCAGCAGGTGCAACCATTACGGTTTTACCATTATGGCTGAAATCAGTTAAAAGAAATTTGGCAAAATCTTCTGCATCTTCAACGGGTAATTTAGTTACTATGTAAAAAGCACCTGTTGGTTTTTGGCAAATTACCCCTGGAATCTTGTTTAAACCTTCCATCATTATATCTCTTCTTTTTTGATATTCAGCTCTTGTTTCAGCAAAGTAACTGTCGGGAGTATCTTTTAATGCAGCGGCACCTACTTGCTCTACTGTAGGGACACAAAGTCTTGATTGGCATAATTTCATTATATTATACATTAAATCTTTATTTTTAGAAGCAACTAGACCTATTCGGGCGCCACAAGCACTATAACGTTTTGAAATACTATCAATTACTATTACTCTGTCAGCTATATCTTTCATTGAAAGAGCAGAAGTATATTGTAAACCATCGTAAACAAATTCTCGATATACCTCATCAGCTATTAGGTATAAATCATATTCTTTTACTATGTCACCTAACATTCTTAATTCTTCTGAAGTATAAACAACACCAGTTGGGTTTCCAGGATTTGATATCATTATAGCTCTTGTTTTGTTTGTAATTTTTTTGATTATTTCTTCTTTAGGTGGAAGGTGAAATCCTTCTTCTGCCTTAGTCAAAAAAGGAGTCATTTTAGCTGAAGCAACTTCAGCAAAGCCATTATAGTTTGTATAGAATGGTTCTGGAGCTAAAATTTCATCACCTGGATCACATATAGCCATAAATGTTAACATTATAGCTTCACTACCACCGTTTGTTATAAATAATTCATCTTTAGTGAATTGGGTTTTCCATTTTTTATAGTATTCTATAAAACTTTCTTGTAAAATATCCATTCCTTGTGATTCAGTATATTTTAAAACATCTTCTTTAAAATTTGCAATAGCTTTAAAAAATTGTTCAGGAGTTAATACATCGGGTTGACCAATATTCAGGTGATAAACATGAATACCTCTCTTTTTAGCTTCAGCTGCATATGGTGCTAGTTTACGAATAGGTGAAAATTGCATGTTTTGAATTCTGTTTGATAATTTCATTTCGAAAGTACCCCCAATCCTTAATAAAAGATATGATTATTATATTTACGATAAATGATTGTAAATATATCTGAATATTAAGAAATATTATTTTATAACATTTTCAATAGGAATATGCATTGATTTAAATTCAAACATAGATTCATATTGAACTTGCTTAAAATATGATCTGTCTCCAATGCAATCACATCTCATCGAATTGTTACTGTCTATCGAATCATAATTGTCTAAAACAGAATTTTGAACTTTAGCATCATACATATAAACCCCTCCTTTTAGGAATAGTTTCACCTAAAAGGGGGATTTTATGCATTTATTTATACAATTTAATTAAAAAATATTAATAAAATTTTGCAAGGACTTTTCCAAGTCTTTTTATTCCTTCTACTATTTTATCTTCACTCATGCAGGAATAATTCATTCTAAAGAAATTTGGATGACCACCATTAGGGAAGAATGACCCGCCAGGAACATATGCTACATTTTCTTTTAAGGCTTCTTTTAATACCTCAGCAGCATCAAGACCTTCTTTTAACTCAACCCATGTGAATAATCCTCCAGTTGGAAAAGTATATTTTATTCCTTCAGGGAAGTATTTCTTCATATTATCAAGCATAAGGTCTCTACGATTCTTGTAAACTACTTTTATTTTTTCTATATGTTCATTTAAATCATGAGTTTGCATAAATAAAGCAGTTGCTCTTTGGTCAAAAGAACTAGATTGTAAATCTGCACCTTGCTTTACAACTATATATTTTTCTAATATTTCTGGTGTTGCGCATATCCAACCAATTCTTAATCCTGGACAGAAAGTCTTTGAATAAGTTCCAAGATAAATAACCCAGCCTTCTTTATCAAAACTCTTAATAGAAGGATGTCTTTTACCTTCGAAAATAAGATCTCCATATGGGTTATCCTCGATTAATGGAACTTTATATTCAGCAGCCAGCTCTGCTACTCTTTTTCTTCTGTCATCAGACATTGTTCTGCCTGTTGGATTTTGAAAATCTGGTATAGTATATATCATTTTAGTGTTAGGGTGTGCTTTTAGTGCCTTTTCTAACTCATCAACTATCATTCCGTTATCATCCATGCCTATTTCCACAAAGTTTGGTCTATATGCTTTAAAAGCATTAATTGCTCCTAGATAGCTTGGACTTTCACAAATTACAGTATCACCTTCGTTTACAAATATTCTTGCTGAAAACTCAAGTCCTTGCTGTGAACCTGATGTTATAGCAATATCATTACCAGTAACGTTAACTCCTGCAGGAGTCATTCTTTCCTTCGCAATTATTTCTCTTAAAGGTGCAAAGCCCTCTGTTGAACTATATTGTAATGCTAGTCTACCATCTTTTTCTAAAACTTTTTGAGAAATTTCTTCCATTTCCTTTGTTGGAAACAATTCTGGTGCAGGCAATCCACCCGCAAAAGAAATAATTTCTGGCATTTCTGTTAGTTTCAACAACTCTCTAATCTCTGATGCCTTCAATCCCATAGCTCTTTCTGAAAAACGTACTTCCATAAAATATCCCTCCGAAATTAATTTTTTTTTTTGGTCTACATTTCATAATTCTACAAAAATTTGAGAAATCCTTCCTTGAATAAATAGAGTTTTTAGCATCAATATTGAGTTTGCCTGCAACATTGGGCAAATTAATGATATATAAGCAAATATGCCCGTTAAATACTATTTTGTATCTAACCTCTAATTGATGCGTATAAGTCAGAAAATGTAAACCTTTTCACGAGAATTTAGATGAACTTTAAAAAGTCTATCTAATATTAATAATACAATTTTTCTTGT
>NZ_JAEEGC010000189.1 GCF_019207025.1 Clostridium thailandense
GTCTGGTTTGGGTATCTATAACCTATACAATGTTAAAAAGTTAACTATATTTTTGAATATTCTTATCTAAATAGTAGTTTTTAGAGAAAAAAATTCTAAAATATTAGAAAAATATTATTATGATATTATGATTTTATTTGTATTTAAGATAAATAGAATGGTTAATAAATTTTTGACAATGCTAAAAAATTAGCAAAGTAAAGGCCGCAAAGCAAGTATTTTATTATTTACGATTTTAAAATAACCAATATTGGTACGGTTATTGCTATATATAAAAGTGAAAATAAAATTTAAAGGAGGTTTATTAATGTTAGCAATACTTGGTTTTATAACTATAGTCGTTTTACTAGCACTAATAATGACAAACAAGGCGGCGCCTGTAACCGCACTTATAGCTGTACCGACAGTAGCAGCATTTATAGGAGGTTTTGGAAAGCATACTGGAGACTTTATAATGAAAGGTATCACAACCATAGCTCCAACGGGAACTATGTTTATCTTTGCAACGTTATTCTTTGGAATATTAACTGATGCAGGAACCTTTGATCCAATTATTAAAAAGATATTTAAGATAGTTGGAAGAGATCCGGTGAAAATTGTTTTAGGAACTGCTATCTTATCTATGTTTGTTCATTTAGATGGTAATGGAGCAGTAACTTTCTTGGTGGTTATACCAGCAATGCTGCCACTATTTGATGCAGTAGGAATGAAGAGAACTACTTTAGCAACAGTAGTAGCATTATCTGCAGGGCTTGTTAATATGGAGCCATGGGGAGGAGTTCCTCTTAGGGCAATATCTGTTTTAAAAACAACCTCTACAGAATTATTCAACCCATTGCTTGTACCTATTCTAGTGGGAGCTATATTCATATTGTTTATAGATTATAGACTAGCTAAAAAAGAGGTAGCAAGAATCGGAAAAGAAAATCTTTTAAATATCAATATTGATGAAATTGCAGTTGACGAAGAAAAACAAAAACTTTATAGACCAAAATTATTTTGGGTAAATATCGTAATAATTATAGTTACTATTGCAATATTGATAAAAGGAATTTTTGCATCTACAGCTGTATTTATGATTGCATTTACTGTAGCTTTAGTTATCAATTACCCAAATGTAAAAGAACAGAGAGCTAGAATAGACGCTCATGCAAAAGAAGCACTTTTAATGTCTAGTATATTATTTGCTGCTGGTGCATTTGTTGGAATTATGCAATACTCAGGAATGATTAAAGCAATGGCTACTATACTAATATCTATAATACCTCATTCTCTAGGAAAACATCTTGCAGTTATTGTAGGTATAATAGGCATGCCAGCTAGCTTAATATTTGACCCAGATTCCTTCTACTTTGGAGTGCTTCCAGTACTTGCAGAAACAGCAAAAGGCTTTGGCGTTCCTGCCATAGAAGTTGGCAGAGCTGCATTACTTGGACAGATGACAACAGGATTCCCTGTGAGTCCACTTACAGGATCGACCTTCCTGCTGATAGGTCTTTCAGGAGTAGAACTTGGGGAACACCAGAAGAAAACTATATTATATGCTTTTGCAGTAACAATAGTAATGCTCATAACTTCTATTCTTGTAGGAGTAATTAAATTATAAATAAACATTATCAATATTTAAGGAGGCCATTAAATTGAAAAAAATAAGAATTGGTTCAGGTGCTGGATATGCTGGAGATAGAATAGAACCAGCTGTAGAACTTATGAAAAAAGGAAACCTTGACTATATTATATTTGAGTGTCTGGCAGAAAGAACAATAGCAATAGGACAACAACAAAAATTAAAGGATCCAAATAAAGGATATAATGAATTATTAGAATATAGAATGACACAAGTGGTGCCTCTATGCAAAGATAAGAAAATAAAGGTAATAACAAATATGGGATCTGCAAATCCTATAGCAGCTGCTAAAGTTGTAAAAGAAATTGCAGAAAATCAAGGAATTAAAGGGTTAAAAATTGCTGCAGTTATAGGAGATGATATCTTCAATAATATAGATAAATATATAGATTATAAAATACTTGAAACAGGAGAAAAGTTAGAATCCATAAGACATCAAATAGTTTCTGCTAATGCATATATTGGAACACAGGGAATAATAGAAGCTTTAGAAGGCGGTGCTGATATTGTTATAACTGGCAGAGTTGCAGATCCTTCTCTTACTTTAGCACCATTGATGTTTGAATTTGGTTGGAGTAAGGAAAATTATGAGTTTTTAGGAAAAGGAACTTTAGCTGGACATTTATTAGAGTGTGCTGGACAAGTAACAGGAGGATATTTTGCAGATCCAGGCTATAAAGATGTACCTGAATTATGGAACTTAGGCTTCCCTATTGCAGAAATATCAGAAGATGGAGAAATAGTTATCACAAAGCTTGAAGATGCAGGTGGAATGGTTACTGAAGACACTTGTAAAGAACAGATAATATATGAAATCCATGATCCAGAAAATTATTTTACACCAGATGTTATAGCGGATTTTTCTAAGGTATCTGTTAAACAGTCAGGAAAAGATAAAGTTTTAATGAAGGGTGCAAGTGGAAAAGAAAAGACTGGTTTATTTAAAACTAGTGTAGGTTACAAAGACTGCTATATTGGAGAAGGAGAAATGAGCTATGGTGGTTCAGGAGCCTATGAAAGAGGAAAACTTGCAGGAGAGATTATTAGAAAGAGATTAGAGTACATAAAAGCACCAATTGAAGAGTTAAGAATAGACCTTATTGGAGTAAACTCTCTTTATAAAGATTCTTTAAGCGACGCTTTAAATAATGGACGTAATGATTTTGGTGAAGTAAGACTTAGAGTTGCTGCAAGAACATTAACAAAAGAAGCTGCAGCAGTAATAGGAAATGAAGTGGAAGCACTTTATACAAATGGACCAGCAGGCGGCGGTGGAGCAAGAAAAGGTGTTAAAGAGATAGTATCAGTAGCTTCTATATTTGTACCAAGTGAAGATATAAATATAAAAGTAGTTTATGAGGAGGTATAAAGATGAAATTAAGAGAAATTGCACATTCAAGAACTGGTGACAAAGGAAATATTTCAAATATATCACTTATAGCTTATAAAGCAGAAGATTATGAAGTAATCAAGAATGCTGTAACTACAGATAAAGTAAAACAGTGGTTCAAAGATATAGTACATGGAGAAGTAGTAAGATATGAATTACCTAATATAGGTGCTTTAAATTTTGTTATGTATGATGCCTTAGGCGGAGGGGTAACGAGGTCGTTATCTTTGGATATGCATGGAAAAAGCTTAAGTTCTGTATTGCTTGATATGGAGATATAGAAGTATTTTTCAAAGGAGTATGATAGTATGGCTAATAAAGTAATGAGTATTGATGAAGTAATGGAACATATAAAAGATGGAATGACAATTATGATAGGTGGCTTTATGGGAGTTGGTACACCAGAACCTATTATTGATGCAATGGTTAAAAAAGGAGTAAAAGGTTTAACTATAATAGCAAACGACACGGGTTTTCCAGATAAAGGTGTTGGTAAGTTAATAGTGAATAAACAGGCTAAAAAAGTTATAGCTTCTCATATAGGTTTAAATCCTGAAACTGGAAGACAGATGAATGAAAAGGAAATAACAGTGGATTTAATACCTCAAGGAACTTTAGCAGAACAGATAAGATGTGGTGGTTCTGGTATAGGCGGTTTCTTAACAGAAACTGGAGTGGGAACAATTGTAGAAGAAGGAAAGCAAAAGATAAAGGTTAATGATAAAGAATATCTTTTAGAATTACCACTAAGAGCAGATGTAGCTATAATAGGTGGAACTATAGTGGATAAAAAAGGTAATACTTTTTACAATGGATCAACAAGAAACTTTAACCCATTAATTGCAACGGCAGCAGACATGGTTATAGTAGGTGCAGAAAAGCTTGTTGAGGTTGGAGAATTAGACCCAAATAATGTAATGACACCAGGGATATTTGTGGATTACATAGTTGGAGGTGAAAATTAATGGATAGTAAAATGGCTAAAAAAATTATTGCAAAAAGAATAGCTAAGGAATTAAAGGATGGAGACGTAGTAAATTTAGGCATAGGACTTCCTACAATGGTGGCAAACTATATACCAGAAGGTATAGATGTAACCTTACAATCAGAAAATGGTTTTGTAGGTTTAGGCTGTGCACCAGAGGAAGAAAAAGTAGATATGGATATAGTAAATGCGGGTGGACAACCTGTTACTATAAAAGAAGGCGGAGCCTTTTTTGACAGTGCTACATCTTTTGGTATTATACGAGGTGGACATGTTGACGCTACAGTTTTAGGAGCTTTAGAGGTGGACCAAAAAGGAAATTTGGCAAACTTTATGGTACCAGGAAAAATGGTGCCAGGTATGGGCGGAGCAATGGATTTAGTAAGTGGAGCAAAGAAAGTAATTATTGCAATGCTTCACACAGCTAAAGGAGAGCACAAAATATTAAAGGAATGCAAATTGCCGCTTACAGCAGTAGGTAAGGTTAGTCTTATTGTTACAGAAATGGGGCTTATGGAAGTAACAAAAGATGGTCTTGTACTTAGAGAAATTGCTGAAGGAACAACTATTGAAGATGTAATAGCAGCTACTGAGGCGGAGCTAGTAATTGATGAAGAACTAAAGATTATGGAATCATAGAAACAATTAGAAAAACTATATTGGACAAAGTTGCTAGAGGACAGAGGACAGTGAAGGAAAGTTTTCTTCCTTGCGTCAGAAAACTAAATTTATTTTTTAGGCTTGTTTTGCTTAGGCAAAACATTGCTGATTTATATAGATTAAAGATTTTTCGTAGAGAAGCGGAGAAAAAGCATCCTTCATTGTCCTCTGTCCTCTAAAATGTTCTTTTAAGTTAAATGGCAGTATTAGATATATATAGGAGGATAACAATGAAAGAAGTAGTCATCATAAGTGCAGTAAGAACTGCAGTTGGAAAATTTGGGGGAGCATTAAAGGATGTTCCGGCAGCAGAGTTAGGAGCTATAGTTATTAAAGAGGCACTTAACAGAGCAAAAGTTAAACCAGAATTAGTGGATGAAGTTATAATGGGTAATGTTATACAAGCAGGACTTGGACAAAATATTGCAAGACAAGCAATAATAAAGGCAGGTCTGCCAGAAGAAGTTCCAGGTTTTACTTTAAACAAAGTTTGTGGTTCAGGTTTAAGAGCAGTTAGTTTAGCAGCTCAAATGATAAAAGCAGGAGATGCAGAGGTTGTCATAGCTGGTGGTATGGAAAATATGTCAGCAGCACCATATGTACTGCAAGCTGCAAGATGGGGACAAAGAATGGGCAATGGAGCTATTGTAGATACAATGGTAAATGATGCACTTACAGATGCTTTCCAAGGCTACCACATGGGGATGACTGCAGAAAATATAGCTGAAAATTGGAATTTAACTAGAGAAATGCAGGATGAGTTTGCAGCAGCATCTCAACAAAAAGCAGAAGCAGCTATAAAGAATGGTAGATTTAAAGAAGAAATAGTTCCTGTAGTTATAAAAAATAGAAAGGGAGAAATAGTGTTTGATACAGATGAATTCCCTAGGTTTGGAACCACAGCAGAATCTTTAGGTAAATTGAAACCAGCCTTTAAGAAAGATGGAACAGTAACAGCAGGAAATGCTTCAGGAATAAATGATGGAGCAGCAGCTATGGTTATAATGAGTGCTGAAAAGGCAGAAGAACTTGGATTAAAAGTAATGGCTAAAATAACTTCTTATGGATCAAAAGGATTAGACCCAGCAATAATGGGATATGGACCATTTTATGCTACAAAAAAAGCTTTAGAAAAAGCAAACCTAACTATAGAAGATATGGATTTAATAGAAGCAAATGAAGCTTTTGCAGCTCAAAGTTTAGCAGTAGCAAAAGATTTAAATTTTGATATGGAAAAAGTTAATGTAAATGGAGGAGCTATTGCAATAGGACATCCAGTTGGATGCTCAGGAGCAAGAATATTAACGTCATTATTATATGAAATGGAAAAAAGAGATGTTAAACGTGGTTTAGCAACTTTATGTATAGGTGGCGGTATGGGTACTGCTATCATAGTTGAAAGATATAGATAAGCACGGCTGACACTTAACTTATATGCAGGTATATGTTTCAAAGGGGCTGTCGCAATAACATCTGTCCCAATAACATCTAAGGCAGACACTTAACTCATACTCCAGGAGATATTTACATTCTTCCATCACAATAAATACTTTTGATAAGTCTAAAGCACAGTGTTTTGAAAATCTAAGAAACTTTTTAATTCTATAATTGTTTAGAGGAGCATGCACAGATATAATTTACAAAAATCTGTATATGCTCTTTAATAATTTAAATTAGCATTTTTACTTATAAGCAAATTTTTTTATTGCACTGTCATAAGGATACTTTATTTTACATCAGTTTTTAAAATAAAGAATTTATTAAAGTTGTTGACATTATAGAAAACGATATCTATAATAAAAATAAAGAAAACGTTGTCTGTTAAATTGTTATATGTTTTTAATTAAAGTTACTGCTTTTAAATAACACTCAACTAAAAAAGCATTCTATTTTATGTGATAAGGAGGACAGGGTATAATGATTGAGAGAATACAATATAAAACTATAATATCTATATCTATGATGTTGGTTGTTATCGTATCGCTTCTAGGAATCAAGTGGTATAGCAGTGATGAATATATAAAATATGTTTCAAAATGTGAGGAACAAAAACTTAAAAATGATACTCCTAATCACTTACAAAAGAAAAAGACTGAGGTTCCCATAACAGTAATCAGTTCTACAACGGGAGTGACTCAAATAAATAATCATTTAGAACAAGAATATACTCCTGAGATGGCGGTTCAATTGGCAATAAATAAAGTTGCTCAAACATTAGAATTAAAAGATACTTCGGATATCATAGGGGAGTGTAAAGGCTTTTCGTATAAGGACGGTAAATACTATGCTTATGTTCGTCTTAAATCTAGGAGTATTATTCAGGCAGGTGGAATTGGAACAATAGCCAATATCTATATAGCAGAGGATGGCAGCACAATTGGTCTTTAAAAATAATGCTATGACAGTTTATTCATTTAGAAATATCAGTATATGTGCTATAAGAAGTCAAGTTAGTGCAGATAGAAAAAAGGAGATGCATTAAAGTGAATTGGGTTCATGAAAATAAAAAATGGATGATTTTTTCTGTGACTAGCATGGCCAATTTAGTTGGAACATTTTCTGTAAACAGTTTGAACATTGCGCTTCCAACATTGACAAAAGAATTTGGTGTGAGCCAGAATAGTATTAGCTGGTTAGCCCTAGTATATTCATTGATATCCTGCTGTACACTGCTGATTTTGGGACGGGCAGCAGAACTTTACGGATACAAAAGGCAGTTTAAAATTGGTTTTTTATTTTTTGGATTAGTATGTATTGCAGCCCCATTATTATCTGTAAATTTAGGAGTTCTAATTTTTTTCAGGTGTTTGCAGGGCATTGGGTATAGTATTATGATTTCTATCACACAGGCAATTGTTAGCCGAACTTTTGACTCGAAGGAACGTGGCAAGGCCCTCGGTGTGAATACTGTATTTATTTCCATAGGATTGGCTGCAGGTCCTACAATTGGAGGATTTTTATTGACTCATTTTTCATGGCATGCTATTTTTTATTTTAATGTGCCTATCTGTATTTTAGGTTTTATTTTAACCTGTTTTGTTATGGCAGATGATGATATGGAAACTTCTGAAGGCAAAAATATGGATTGGTCTGGTGCAGTTCTATTTGCAATGTCAGTAGGTATTTTTTCAGTTGGACTTAATTTTACTACTCACTGGGGATGGAAATCGATCTACTTCTTAGGATGTATGCTTTTCAGCGTGTTATCATTAAATGCATTTATCATGCGTGAAAAACGCATAGAATCACCACTAATGTCTTTGCAATTATTTAAAAATAAAACATTCTCTATGGCAAATGTTGTTTCTATGCTTTCGTATTTGGTGCAACAATTAATTACCTATTTATTACCCTTCTATTTGATAAATATACAATCACTGCAATCGGATGTTGCAGGATTGATTATGCTATCATCATCAATTGCGATGATGGTAATCTCCCCAGTTGGAGGGAGTATGACTGATAAACATGGAGCACGTTTGCCATCAGGCATTGGACTGATTTTCATCTGTGTTAGTTGTCTATTTATGAGCTCATTAAAAGAAGCCTCAAATTATTTTGTCGTGATTTTTACGTTGATTATTATGGGAATTGGAACTGGTTTAAGTGTTTCTTCTATTAATACAGCCATATTAAATTCAGCGCCAAGGGAACATGCTGGTGTTGCCTCCGGAATGCTAGCAACTATGCGCAATCTTGGACAGACATTAGGGGTTGCATCTAGTAGTATTATATTAACATCTCGTCAGTTGGTTTATAATGAAAAGACACACTTAAGTGCTAAAGGTACCTATCTTCTTGCACAGAGGGATACTTATTATTTTGGAATTGTTGTCTTAGTAGTAGCACTTATCTTTATTTTTCTACTTCCTCATTCTGTAATAGATAAAAAATTAGGAGATGTCAAAAGTTATCATAAAGAAATGTAATATAAATCTTAAGATAAAATTAGACAAAGGAAATAGATTGAAAGCGGGCCCAAAAGCCACGCTTTTTTATTACTACAATTTTATCTATAACATTATCAACTAAATTTATATTTATAAAAATAATGTTTATATGATTTTGCCTCAAGTTTACCAATTAATTCAACGAAATATATGTTATACCCATTACGATGAATCATATCATAAGTAAGCGCGCTTTTTAAGATATGTTTTATGTTCTCTAGAAATTTTTGGTTTGAGGGGGTTTTTGATTCTTATATTCTACAAAAATACAAGAATATTCAAGAAAAATGTAGATTTATGTTGACAAAGGAAAATATCAACATGAAAACATAATTGTCAATAAGTGCTGTGTGATAATTAATGGTATGTAATAGATAGAACAAAAAATGATAAAATTTGAAAGTTTAGTTAAATAAGGGAGCGGGTATTATGAATAAAAAAGCTATCGGAATAAAGGGAAAAATTTTACTACCTTCAATTGTAGCTCTTTTGGTAACTCTAGTAAGTATTAGCGGTATTGTAATCTATCAAGTAAATAAAAAGGCTCGTGAGGATTATTTTACTAATTCCAAGGAACAAATGAAGAGTGTTTCTCAGGCAATTAACATTTTTTAT
The DNA here is from genome assembly GCF_019207025.1 of Clostridium thailandense. Classification (GTDB taxonomy): domain Bacteria; phylum Bacillota; class Clostridia; order Clostridiales; family Clostridiaceae; genus Clostridium_AM; species Clostridium_AM thailandense. The sequence continues at coordinate 9,228 of NZ_JAEEGC010000189.1, forward strand.
GATCAAATTGATAAAAATATTGATATGCTAGCAACAAATCCTTCAGTAATGATGCTCGATAATAGTATTACAACCTATAAAAATACAACTAAAGATACCCCAATGACCCCTTCAACTAATAAAGGTATTGAACAAGAAATCTATAAAGTATTTGAGCAATATGCAAATAGCCATAAAGGTACAAGTTATGTGTATTTGGGAACAGAAGATGGAGGATATATACAATGGCCAGAAGAGAGTATACCAGCGGGGTTTAATCCTCCAAAAAGACCTTGGTTTAATGATGCAATGAATAAAAAGGGAAGTATCATTAGAACAGAACCATACACTTATAAATCCCAACTACTTACAAGTAATGCTCGTACAATTACTGATAAAAATGGAAAAGTCATAGGTGCAATAGGAATTGATGTACAACAATCTTATATTAGTGATATGTTAAATAAAATGAAGAGTGGTAAAACAGGATATTCAATGATTGTACATAATAATGGCTTAATAATGGCAGATGGAAAAAATCCTAAAAACAATTTTAAAAAAATTGAAGAGATTGGGATTAATGGATTAGACAAGCTCCTAGCTAAAGACTTAAAATCATTTGATGTTGTTATTGATGGTGAAAAATATATAGTAAATCCATATAAAGTTGAGGGGACTGATTGGATATTAGCATCATTTATTACAGAAAAAGAGCTAATGGATGGTGCAAAAAACATAATGAATATAGTAATGTTTTCTGCAATAATCATACTATTAATAACATCTATTTTGTTTAATTTTATTTCAAGCAGTATAACAAAACCTATCTTAGCAGTCACAAAAAGAGTACAAGATTTTGCTGATTTGGATTTTTCGGTAGATGAAAAGGCAGATACACTAAAATATCTAAGTAGAAAAGATGAAATAGGGGCTATGGTGAGAGGCTTTAGAAGTATGAGAGAGAACGTATCAGAATTTATCCATAAAACTGCAGATTCAACGGAAAGGGTTGCTGCATCAGCAGAAGAATTAACTGCTACTTCTCATCAAGCAGCTACTGCATCAAATGAAGTTGCCAAAGCTATTGATGAAATTGCAAAAGGAGCCAGTGACCAAGCTAAAGACACCCAAACAGCAGCCAATAATGTAGAAGAGTTGGGGAATTTATTGGAACAAGATTTGAATTATATAGAAGAACTCAATATTGCGGCAGTTCAAATTGAAAAGCAAAAAGAAGAAGGTTTTTTAATTTTGAAAGAGCTTATTAATAAAACTGAAAAAAATAGTGATGCTACAAGAAATGTTTATCAGATTATTATTAGTAACAATGAAAGTGCAGAAAAAATTGAAAGTGCTAGTACTATGATTCAAAGCATTGCAGACCAGACCAATCTGTTAGCTTTAAATGCTGCAATAGAAGCTGCAAGAGCAGGGGAAGCAGGTAAAGGTTTTGCAGTTGTTGCTGAAGAAATAAGAAAGCTTGCAGAGCAATCTAATAACTTTACAAATGACATTAAAAATGTAATAAATGAGTTAAAGTCAAAATCGGAAAGTGCAGTCGACTTGATGCAAGAAACAAAGCATGTTGTTGAGGAACAAGCTGGTAGTGTTGAAGCAACTGAAGGAAAATTTGAGGGAATAGCAGAAGCGATAGATGCTATAAAAGCTGTAATTAATAAACTAAATAATTCTTCCAAACTAATGACAGAAAATAAAAACAAAATCATTGAGTTAACTCAAAACCTATCCGCAATTTCTGAAGAGAATGCCGCTGGAACAGAGCAAACATCTGCATCTATGGAAGAACAATCAGATACAATTGAAGAAGTTGCTAAATCAGGGGAGAGCTTAGCTACAATTGCAGAAGAATTAAGGTTATTGATAGATAGATTTAAAATTTAATTTTTAAAAGAAAATTAATACACAAAAATGGGATAAAAGGTGAAAAGCCTCAAGTCCCATTTTTTATGAACTTAGTTATTTTTTACAATTATTACAGAATTTAATTTCAGATGAAATACTAGACTCTAATTTTTCTATTAAAATATAACTTGTACCTAATAATCTAATACTCTGACTGATTCCCTTTCGAAAATCGATGTACTTAAAGTGATTTCCACTTTCTCTTTCCATTGGGTAATAACATCCACAGCCATTTGACCCATTTCATAATGAGAAACTGAGAGTGTGGTAAGAGGAGGAGTTGTGTACCTTGCCTCTGTTATATTACCTATACTAATTATAGAAATATTTTTTGGAATACTAAATCCTAGTTCTCTCATAGCACTCATAGCTCCGATAGCAATATTATCATTTGCACAGCAAATTGCAGTTAAATCCTTGATCTTAGATATTAATAATTTGCAGGCTTCATATCCTCCCTTTTGTGAGAAATCACTGTTGGTAATATATTCTTTATTGTATTTAATGCTAGCAGTGTCAAGTGCTGTCTTAAATCCCTTTAGACGATCTATAGAAGTAAATAATTTTGGCGGTCCCCCGATAAAACCTATTTTTCTGTGTCCTCGTTCAATTAAGTATTCTGTGACTTTTTTACCAGCCTCGAAGTCATTTATCATTACAAATGGAATTTCAATTCCCTGGGGAGCTAAAGATACTACTTTCAAGCCAGATTTTTCATGTCTTGCAAGTTGGGTCTGAAGTCCTTTTTTATAATCAATTTGATCAAGCCCTCCTCCAGCTAGTATTATGCCCTTTACTCTATGCTGCCAAAGATGCTCATGATACCTCAATTCATCTTCAGGATTACGACCTGTATTACATACAAAAGATAGATAACCAAGTTCACTAGCTCTATCAGTCACTCCATTGGCTATTTCTCCAAAATAAGAATCTGAAATATCTCTTACAATCAATCCTATAATATTACTGAACTTTTTTCTTAATCCTTGAGCAGCTTTATTAGGAGTGTATTGCAATTCATCAATTACCTTTAATACTTTTTCTCGTGTTGCTGAAGCTATTGGATAATCAACATTATTCATTATACGAGATACGGTAGTAACTGAGACTCCTGCTTGTTTTGCTACATCAACAATTGAAATATTTTTCATAGTATATTCTCCTAAAAGTCAAAATAAAGTAAAACGTTTTCTTTAATTATATTATACATAATTTTCGTCATATTAACAATATGTATGAAAAAATAGTTGAATAAAGTGCCAAATGTCTTGGAAAAACAACACTCGTATCTAAAAATGAAAGATAGAAAAATGTTATGATTCTTTCATGATTACGTATATAATAATCTTTATTCTATACATATTTAGAATGGATAGTACAAAAAAGAAAATGTTATCTGTATAAATTTTACATAAAATCTATAATAATAATGATTTCATCTATAAATTTCAAGCTTTAATATGTTTACAATTGGTTTGGAATTATATTAAATTTATTGATATGAGTGCTTAGAAACCATATAGTATGTCTATTTTATTAAACATAGTTTTAAGAAAAATAAAAAATTAAAAAAATTATTGACATTATAGAAAACGTTAACTATAATAGATTTATAGGAAACGTTACCTATCGAGTTGTAACATAACTCTTATATGTTTAATAATATGTTTTTATTAAATATATAAGACTAAGGAGTATCTGAAGAGAAAAAGGTTTAAAAATTTATTTATAAAATGGAGGAATTTAATTATGGCAAAAGCAGCAAAATCAAGAGCAGAATGGAGAGGTATTTATCCTGCAATATGTATACCTTT
>NZ_JAEEGC010000019.1 GCF_019207025.1 Clostridium thailandense
CTTTCAGCTTTGGAAACATATCCCTGCGTATAAATCTACTTTCTGGTATGGGTATCTATACATCATTAACTCTAGAATTGAACTTATCCAATTTGCTATGCCTATTGCAATCGGTAACATTTGTAATAGGTATAGAATATTAAAATGGAAAAATTATGCTTTAATAAGTTAATGATCTATAGAGAATTGCACCAGACACTTAGCTTATACGCAGGGAGATATTGATGGCATTGAAGGTACATTTAAATATTTTTGTTATAAGTCTTAGTTCATATTTTTGAGAAAGCTTAGAACATTTGATTGTTTGAGCATAGCGAGTTATCATATGTTCTTAGCTTTTTCGAAAATATGAACTTTAGACTTGTCAAAAGTATTTATAGTTCCGAAAGGCTATCAATATCTCCCGGAGGATAAGTTAAGTGTCGGCCGTACTTCTCTACATAAGGTTGCACAGCCGAAACTTACTATTAGTCTTCGAAAACTTTTTGTCCTTCTACTTCAGTTGAAAGAGCCTTTAATGCTTTTTCAACTAGATGATATCTTAATTCATATTCATCCTTTGCATCCAATGTTGGATTACCAAGTGGATGAGGTATTGCTATTGTAGGTATTATCCTGTTAGCACCAACTGTTAGAGATATTGGGACTACTGTACACATGTGAACTACCGGAAGACCTCCACGTTCAATTTCTTTTACAAGTGTTGCACCGCAACGCGTACAAGTTCCTCAGGTGGACGTTAATATAACTGCATCTACTCCATCTGCAACTAGTTCTTTAACTATTTGCTCACCAAATTTCTTTGCAGAAGCAACGGCGGTTCCATTACCAACAGTTGAATAGTAATATCTATGAAGAGATCCAATCTTTCCTTCCTTCTCCATTTGCCTTAGCACATCAACTGGAAGTACTCTATCTGAATCTGTGTTAGCATAGGTAGGGTCATATCCACCATGTGCCGTTTCATAAGTTTCTGCTGTTAAGTCCATTACACCTTCTATATCATATTTTCCAAATTTAGAAGCACTTGATGATTCTATGTGATCTGGATTTCCTTTTGGGACTATACCACCAGATGTAACTAAAGCTATCTTAGCTTCCCGTATATTCTTTACCGCTGGATTAGGATCTACTCTATCAAATACAGGCATTTTAAATTCTGTAACAAATTCTTCACCTTTTAGTTTTTTAACAAGCATGTCAACAGCTCTTTTTGACCCTCTCTCAGTTGCAAAATAATTTTTCCTTATTCCTCTCTCAATGTAGTGTTCTTCCTCTGGTGAACCTATTTCTTCTTTTTTAGCAAGCTTTAATGCTAAGGATGCAATCTTAGGAAGAGCATCTCTCATACCTGCAGCGCTATTTCTAGTTTCTACAATGTAAATGTACTTTCTAAATAAATCTACACCTGGATTTTCATTGTACATAGCAGTAAGTGCAGGTATCCCTAGCTTTTCTTGAACTTCTTTTGCTATTGTTCCGCAAGCTACTCCATATCTTCCTGCATTAAAAGCAGGTCCTGCTATAAATAAATCAGGATTATATTTTTTAATCATATCAAGAATTTCGGCTTTTGCCTCTTCTAGATTTTCATTAAAATATGAGTCTCCACAAATAACTGTAGCAACTATTTCAACACCATCTTTTTTAAATATGCCATTTAGCCCCATACCGGGACCAACAAAGCCTTCTCTAACTTCTGGTTTTACATCAGCTTTTTCTTCTCCGCCAATACCAGCGTAAAATTGATTTATATAATGAACTACTTTAATCATTTCTGAATTCCCCCTTTTCTTAGGAATTTGCAAAACATTTTAAATTAATATTTTGAGTATTGAGTTCTAATATTTTTAACTTCCTCAATAATAGCATCCACATCAAGAACCATTTCCATCATTCCGCATTGTTCATCATAAACAGCTGCGTCACACTCATCTTTTATTTCTGGCTCAACAATATGGTAAACAGCAAGTCCTAACTCTATTCCAGCAAGTGGACCTGCAAAAGTTGGGTCCCCAGCAGCTACCGTTTCTGCTGAAAGTCCTGAAGCCTCTGCTTCTGCTCCTCCAATTACTACAACTACATTTTCTGCACCGTGTTTTTCAGTTAAATCTTTTACTCTTTGTTGGATCTCCAGATCCATAGCACCTGCGGCTGTTCAAACAAAGCATTCTGTTGATGCAAAAATAACTTCTGCTCCAGCTGATTTAACACAAGCTTCTATCGCTGGTCCTGGTATTCCGTCTCTATCGCCTACTGCTATAACTTTTTTTCCTTGTAACATATATATCATCCTCTCTTTCAAATTAAATATTGCTACATGTCTTTTTTATAATAAACATTAATATCAATAATCTTTTTATTATATTTAGAAACCTTTTGCTGTTAAGTAGTTGAATCCAACTTCATTTGTAGCTCCAGTTATAACCTGAATTTCAGCTTCTATAGATCCATCTTCTCTTAAGCTTCCTACATGTCCTCCTGCTATCACATCTGCAACTTCAGGATGACCTATTACTTTTTTCATTACTGGTAATACTATAACCTCATTAGCATTTCCTGCTGTTACAACAGCATCACCTTTTGGTGTTGAATCTGCAAGTGATTGTGAACTTCCATCCTGACCTGCATACTCATCTGTAATTAATACAGTTTTTATTCCTAAATCAGTTATCTTGTTACAGTTCATAACCAAATCAGCATCTGGATTACCAAAACCTTCTTCAGATATTATAGCTGCATCTGCTCCTAAGAAATGAACCAATTTCGCAGTATAGTTTGAAGATCTTTCTTTATCTGCGAGGTAAACATTTTCATTTGTAATTATACAGCCTAAGAAGTTAATGTCTTTTCCATGTCTTTCATACAAATCTTCAATTACTGGATGGTTCATATGAACATAACTTGGATTTTTATCACAAGCTGATACACAGTTTCCACTAACAATGGCTCCATCAAATACCTCTGTAGGATATATAAATGTTGGTATGATTTTCTTAGCATCTACACCATACACATAAGTGTCATGTAGGAGTCCCTGTGTTTGAAGCATATAGACATATATAACCTTAGGTAAGTCTGGATATTGCTTAACTTGCTCTAATAATGGTAATGTTTCAAAAGTCTTTATTTCATCTGGCTGAATATTTTTAGCTAACTCTCCTAGATATGCTGCGGCCTTAAATCCAATAATTCTGACAGCTTCCTCGTGTTCATGTTGTTTAACGCCTTCCTTTGGCTCGCAAATAACTACAATATTATTTGTCTTTGAGAATGGAGTATATCTTGCACCCTCTCCACTCATGTCTATAATTCCTTCTTGGAAACCAACTATTTTACCAGTTGTAACTACTGCAGCCCCTTTTAATACGTGAGTTCTTCCTGACCCAACTGTGTCAACCTTACTTATGAAACCTGGAAATATTCCACCATTTCCTTCAACCTTCACTCTTGGCTCAATAACATCTTTTACTGGAATTATTCTCGTCTCCTCACCTGGCTTTGCAATATCAACGTCTATACTTTTAATTCTCTCATCGCCACCAACTACTTGTAGTAATTCTTCCTTGTTTACATAGAGAACTTCACTTTCAAGCCTTGTTTGTGCTCCAAATTGAACGTCTTTTACGTAAACCTTTCCAACTTCTAAACGCAAAGTAGTCACCTCCAAATTTATTTCAATTAGGAGTTTAAAAACTCCTAATTGATGATTAATTGTTAAAAAATGGGATTTAAGTGATTAATATTTATAATAGTTTTAAGAACTTATATTTAGATTCTTAATACCATTAAAATTCGCTTGTATTTTTTGTTTATTTAGATTAGGATTTTTATTGTACATTAATTAATTCTTGACGAGATTATGGTGGAGTGCCTTCCATCTTAATCTTGTCTTTTTTTATAATGTTTCATAATAACTTTTTATGAAACATTCTATATCATCTAAGGATGTTATTTTATCAGCAGTAATAGTGCTTGCCTTTTCACCATTTTTATATATTATCATTGTTGGTAGTCCAAGCACTTTTTGAGATATCGCAAGCCTTCTTGCTGTACTAGTATTCAAGCTAGCAAACTTGATTTTATCTTCATATTTGTGCTCAAGCTCATGTACTCCTGGCATAAGTTGTTTACATATTTCACATTTATCTCCCCAGAAATCCACAAATACTGGCTTATCGGTATAATTTGAAACTTCTGCCTCAAAGTTTTCCTTGTTTAACTCTATCATTTATAAACCCTCCTTCTACTTTTGATTTTCTATATAGTGTTCAGCAGCTGTTGCAGCTATAGCTCCATCTGCCGCAGCTGTTATAACCTGTCTTAATAACTTCTTTCTTATGTCTCCAGCAGCAAACACCCCTGGAATATTTGTCTTCATATCGTCATCAGTAATAATATATCCATTCTCCATTTCTACTTTTCCCTCAAATAATTGAGATATAGGATCGTATCCAACAAAAACAAAACATCCATCAACCTTCAATTCACTGGTTTCTCCCGTTATTTTATTCTTAAGAATAAGTCCTTCTAATATTTCATCTCCTAATGCTTCTTGAACGGTTGAGTTCCATATAAAACTTATCTTAGGATTCCCAAATGCTTTTTCTTGTAATGATTTTGCTGCTCTTAATGCATCTCTCCTGTGTATAACGATTACATGTTCAGCAAACTTTGTAAGATACATAGCTTCGGTTATAGCTGAATCTCCTCCTCCTATAACAGCTACATCTAAATCAGTAAAAAAATCTGCATCACAGGTGGCACAGTATGAAATGCCTTTTCCTCTTAACTCTAATTCATTTTTAAATCCTGAAAGTTTTGGAGTTGCACCAGTGGCTATTATTATTGTTTTAGCTTGATAGATCTCCTTTTTACTTTTAACCGTTTTTATATCACCATTTAAATCTACATCTACTATTTCATCCTTAACAAATTCAGTTCCAAACTCTTCTGCTTGCTTTCTCATTCTTTCACTTAACTTAGTACCTGTGCAATCCTCAATTGATCCAGGATAGTTTTCAAGTTCATCTGTAGTTGTTGCCTGCCCACCATATTTTGCTCTCTCAATAATTAGAGTTTTTATTCTTGATCTTGAAGCATAAAGGCCAGCTGATAATCCTGCTGGACCACCACCAATTATTATTGTGTCATAAATCTGCGGCATTAATATTCCCTCCTAATTTTAATTAGTTAAAAGCATGATAGATTAAATCGTAGTCTATAAGTTGAAAGTCTTCTAATATCTGCTCACTCCAGTTTGGAATACCAAACCTTTTTATAAATTTTTCAGTGGAGTATATTCCTTCTTCTATATAATTTAAGGATTGCACATCTAGTACTTCTACACTATTTTTTGATATAACCACTGTTCTATAAGGAGTTTCATTAGGCTTTATGCTGCTCATCAAAGGATGTGTCAACAATTTATGACCCTTATGTATATAATCTCTAACCTTTTTAAATACATCAATTGTAGTTCCTTCAATGTAATCAACCTCACAGCTCTTAGTTAACTTTTCCTTGCTCATTGGGTTATTAGTTACAACAATTACTGGTTCTATCATTTATTATTCCCCTTTTATATAGTAAAATTTAACTCCACCAAATTTATACTTTAATTTCACTTAATATTATAAATTTTCTGTATTTTTTAAATATTTCAACATAAAAGCATGACAAAAAACAGAGGTAAAAGGCCTTTCCTTTTACCTCTGTCTATTAACCTGAGAGTTTTACTCCATCGGTGCATAAAGCTTTCCAGAGATTTGTCCATTTTCGGTCCTTTTGCCTGAGAGATTCATATTATTTAAAGAGAATAATACTTATTTCCTTCGGCTACCCATTTAAGGATACCATATATTAAAAATCATATCCTTATAATATATGGCTAAGCAAATCTTCCATAGAATTCTATTTTATGACACTTAATCTCCCGAAAATTTCATCCAAACTTTATTAATTTTTGTAATATTGTTCCTTACACTTATTATTATAGATTATAGCCATTTATAATTCCACAGATTTTCAAAAGATGTACATTCCTTTTTTTTATAGTTTCTATTTGAATTCCAAATGCATTTTTTCAATTTTATTTAATATAGCATAATTTTTATTCAAAAAATAGTAACCTTTTAACAAAATTTATACATTTTAATAATCTTCAATGAAAAATACTCCACAAGCTCTAGGACCTGAATGTATCCCTACAACACATCCTACTTGACACTCAATAAAATCTTTCTCCATTAATTTTAAGGCTTCTCTGAGTGTATCTAAAATATCTTTGTTCTCAACATGCAAGAGTATAGATGTTTCGCCAGACTTTATTCCATTTTTATCTATATAATCTAGAATAAATCTTATGGACTTTTTACTCCCTCTTACTTTATCAATAACTCCTATTTCACCATTTTCTACTGATAAAATAGGCTTAATTCCTAATATATTTCCTATAATTCCGGCTGTTTTAGATAATCTCCCACCCTTAACTAGATTATCTAAACTTTCAAAAGCAAGTACACTTTTAATATGTGGAATCATTTCTTTTATTTCATTTTCTATTTCTCGAGCTCCAGACCCTGCTTCCTGTAGCTTAGCCGCCTTAAGCACTAAAAGCCCAAGGCCTGATGTAACATTTAGACTGTCAATTACAATAATATCATCTGTTTCAAGCATTTCTTTGGCAACACATGCTGATTGGTACGTACCACTCATCTTGGACGAAATATGTATAGAGACTATGTGATAACCCTCTTGTATGTATCTTTTATAACATTCTAAAAATCTTTGTGGACTAACCTGAGCCGTTCCAGGAAACTCATCACTTTCTTCCATTTTTATTAAAAGTTCATGAAGTTTTATATCAATTATATCTTTGTATGTTTCTGATCCAAAATTAATTAATAATGGAAGTACTTCTATATCATATTTTTTTATTATTTCCTCTGGTAAATCCGATGTACTATCTGTTACTATTTTTATTTTTTCCATCATCCTTGTTACCTTCCTATTTCATATTGGGGAAATTCATCTGCCTTAAAGCCTCATATGAAATGATTGCCACTGTATTAGATAAATTTAGTGAACGAGTAGTTGTCTGTATCATAGGCACTCTTATACATCTCTCTGGGTCACTTTCTCTTATTTCATCAGGAAGTCCACAAGACTCTCTCCCAAATACGATAAAATCTCCTGACTTAAAATTTACTTCATGATAATAAGAGCTTTTAGCATGTGTAGTTGAAAAATAAAAAGTGGATTCTTTATACTTTTCTCTAAGTTCACTATAGGAATCATACACTGTTAAGTCTAAATCCTTCCAATAATCTAGACCGGCTCTTCTGAGGTGCTTCTCATCTAAGCTAAACCCTAGTGGTTTTATCAAATGCAATTTACAACCTGTTAATACGCAGGTTCTCGCTATATTTCCTGTATTTTGTGGTATTTCTGGTTGAAATAATACTATATTTAAATTCAATTTAGTTTCCCCCAATCAATATGTTCTTATAAAGAATACATTACTATATTATATTATAACAATAAAAAAATTAAAAGAAGTAAGTTCCAACTCACTTCTCTATTATTGCCTCATATTATACTAAATAATATACTTAATAATCTTATTTGTAAATATAGCCTCTATTTCATTATTAAAGAATTCTTTCATATCATCTAACTGCTCCTTAGTATATATATATTTTCCGTATCCAAATTGACCATACTTAAATTTTCTCTCCTCATCTACCATTGGAAGCTTGGTGTTCGGAAACACCTCAAGTATTATATTTTTAGCTCTAGTAGTATATCTATGAGATATAACTTCAAATATAATAGGTTGTGCTAACCCATTTGGCATCTGTTTATTTAATTTAAGTAATAAATTTCTATACTCTTCTTTCCAATTATCATACAAAAATACTGGTGCTATTATAAAGCCTATTGGATATCCAGCCTCAGCTATTTTTACACTAGCCTCTATTCTACTGTCTCTAGATGCAGTACGATTTTCATATTCACTTATTACTTTATCGGTATTTAATGTAAATCTTATTTCTGTATTTCCATTGTGCTCTATATTAAGCAGTCCATCTATATCATTATATTTTGTAACAAATCTAAACTTACCGTTTTTACTTCTCCCAAAAAACTCTATTGTCTTTCTTAAAGAATTAGTATATGGCTCAACCGGTACAGGGTCAGACGTTGCAGAACCTTCAAATATCGTATTTTCTGGTAACCTTTCATCTATATAGTCTTGTGCTTGCCTAAGTATCTCATCTAAATTCACATGAACTCTCGTAAAAGGTTTATCACCTAAATTTGTATTTAAATAGCAATATTCACATTGGCCTATACATCCTGACACAATCGGTAGTTGATAATTAGCAGATGGTTTACAGGTTTGGAACTTTAAGCTTTTCTTAACACCTACAACCAATGTTTTCTTTCCCTCTCTATATCTAGAGGCTAAATCTTCTCCTGGTATATGTTGTTTCACCTTATTTGAATTTAAATTTATAATCTCAGTTTCCGCACTATCTTTAAACTTTTCATATATACTCTTGCCCATTTCATAATCTAACGAATCCTTTTCAAATATTACTCTTTTAGGAATAAACATATTTTATATTCTCACCAACCTATTCTTTCTATGAATATATATACTATTTGTTTAATTCCTTTGGATTATTCTTGTCTAAATATTCTATGGTTCCATCTGATATATTTTCTGCTAATCTTTTTAATACATCATCCTTTAGCAATCTTTTTCTATCCTCCTCATTGGTTATAAATCCACATTCAACTAATACAGATGGCATTTTGCTATATCTAAGTACAGCAAGGTTTTGTCTCCTTATTCCTTTATCCTCCCATCCGTCATTTTTTATAGCCTTTTTTTCTACAGTTTCTGCTAAACTCATCCTCTGTTCCTTTTGGTACCCATTTGCATCGTAATAATATGTAGTTATTCCATTAAAGTTAACATCATTTATAGAATTTATATGAATGGATATAAAGGCATCCGCATTTGAAGCATTAGCTATATTACCTATTTCTTTTAGTGGTATTAGCTTGTCCTCATTTCTGGTCAAAACCACTTTATATCCTTTATCTTTTAAATATGCTTCCGCATATTTTGCAATTTTAAAAGTTAAATCTTTTTCTTGCATATTTTTATAGCTTGTCCCTGCATCGATCCCTCCATGCCCTGCATCTAATACTATAATGTACTGTTTCATATTTTTTTTATTACTACCTACTTTAATATTGCCTTTCTCAGCTTTAACTACTGCTGGCGATGGCATTCCCAATGCTTTTTCATAAAATATGTTCATCCACTTACCAAACATCAACATAACTAAAGTAAAAAAAATGCAAGAAAATAAAAATCTTTTCCTGTTTCCAATTCTCATAGTCTCACAACCCTCTATACAAATTATAATAATATTATATACATATAATGGAATTTTTTCAACATAAAGTAATATTATTGGAATATATATGAAAACTATACATAAATTAAAAAACAAGAAGAATTTACAGCAAGTAGGATTATGCCAAATTTACTTATCCTGGTTATTGAGAAATTGTAAACTATCTTAAAAAATAAATATTTCTTAATAAAAAACTATCTATGAATATGCAAAGATTGAATTTTTCATATTCATAGATAGCCCTTTTTGTTTAAGTTTAAATTTCTATTTATTTAACATCCATATCACATAGTTTAACACACCTGCAAATGATAACCATAATATATATGGTATCATTAAATAAGCCGATATTTTATCAATTTTATAAAATTCAAAGGTCATCATAATAACAACTACTAGCAATACTAGCAATTCGAAAAAAGCTGCTCCATAGAGGTTAAACCTAAAGAAAATAATTGACCAAAGGAAATTTAAAGTTAGCTGTATAGTATATAATGCCAATGCTCTTGTAACTTTTTCTCCTTCTTTTCCTTTTATCCATATTCTATATGCAGCTATTCCCATAAGTAAATATAAAAGAGTCCACACTATTGGGAATATCCAACTTGGCGGCGAAAATAGAGGTTTATTAAACTGCATATACTTCATTGAATTATTCATTCCTAGAAAGCCACTAAGTATTCCTACTCCTTCTGCTATCATAATACTTATAATAAGGTAGACAATTCTTCTCTTTCCATTTACTTTATGTAATTTACCAATCACAAAACCACTCCTCAGCAATAATCAAATTATAAAATAAAACTTTTCAGTATTATTATTTAATTATATTAGTGGAGAATTGTAATTATTACAATTCATTGTTATTACTGCCTTTCTTAATTTTTTCTCAACAAAGAAAATCATACTTCAAGCTTGATATTATTTATTTTTCGGAGACCATATAAGATTTTGTTTGTATAAAATTTAGATACTTAATCTTTTATGAAACTTATTAATTTTTTATCAAATTTATCTATATGATTACTGCACCACATATTTATAATGCGCTGAGTTTCATCAGCTAAAGCATACATAGCCCCATTCTTTTCAAAATCATGTCTTAATTTTATAATGTCTTTTTTGTATAATTCATGTTGTTGAAACTGGATTTTATAAGCTTCTTTATCTTTATTTATTATCATGTTCTCCTCATTTTTGAAATGATTAGAAATATAACTCTCTATAAAATCCATAGTTTTAGAAATTTCTTCTTTACTTTTTTTCTGCTCTATTTCCATCAATAAATTATTAATATAACTAAATATCTGTTTATGTTCATTGTCAATCTTTTCTATACCTATTAATAAACTATCATCCCAATTTAACATAATAATAAAACACCTCCAAGATTTCTAATTACTCAATCTTTCATAAAACTTGCTAACTCTTTATCTATTTTAATTATGTGATTCCTACACCATGAGGTTACACTTTTCTGTGTTTCAATAACTAAAGTAGATGTAATCCCACTTTTACTAAACCTATCTTTTAATTTTATAATTTCATTTTTAAAAGCCTCATGTTGTTGAAATTGAATATCGTATGCTTCTTTATTTCTATCTATTAATAGTCTCTCTTCTTCATTGAAATGCTTTATTACATAGGATTCTAAAAAATTTAAAGTCGTAGTTATTTCGGATTTTCCTTTTCCTTCTATCATTGCTGTTAAAAATTTATTTATTATTTCAAATAATTCTTTATGTTGATTATCTATTTTTTCTACGCCTACTAAGAAACTATCATCCCATTTTAATAACATATAAAAACGCCTCCTCTATATAATATAATGTATTATATTCGAGGCTAATTTTAAATCCCCTTCTATAATTTCCTAATTATTAAAAATATTTATATTTTTCTGACAATTAATTTTTACGATTGATATTCCATTTAGTTTATTATTTATATTATTCTCTTTAAATTAACCTTTTTCTATATCTTGATATTGATAGCTTAGTTTGAATTAATGCATTTGCAAAGGAGAAGTTATTATTGAATTTAGAACAGGAACTATTATGATTGGAATATACTGAAGGTTCCATGCTCCTTCTTTAGCATATTGGTTCAGCAAACATGCTGAACCAAAGTAAAAAAACCCGTGAAATATTAATTTCACAAGGTTTATGGTGCGGATAACAGGACTTGAACCTGCACAAAGTTTCCCTCACTAGAACCTGAATCTAGCGCGTCTGCCAATTCCGCCATACCCGCAAATATGTTATTATTATATCATATTATAAATTGATAATAAATGCTTTTATGTAATATTTTTCATAAATTTCTTTTACAGGATGTACTATGAGAGTTTTTGAAAAAAAGAAAAGGGTATATATTTAGAAAACTTCAATATACCCTCTGAAATTTATTGACCTTTATTATTCTTGTTTGTATTTGTGTTTTTGTTTGGGCTTGTACTTGTGTTAGTAGTTGCAGGTGTACTT
Source organism: Clostridium thailandense (assembly GCF_019207025.1). GTDB lineage: Bacteria > Bacillota > Clostridia > Clostridiales > Clostridiaceae > Clostridium_AM > Clostridium_AM thailandense. The sequence continues at coordinate 11,921 of NZ_JAEEGC010000019.1, forward strand.
GCATTGGTATTTGCATTCGTACTTGCATTTGTATTGTTAGGTGTAGGGGGAGTTGTCTCTTCTTTTTTCGTTCCTCTTTTTATTATTCCTTCAATTGCTTCATAAGAATCATTTGTTATAATTTCATTACTTATAACAGTACTGCCTTTTCTGGTTATCTTTCTAACTCTCACCTTATAACCTGTTGAAGGAGCTTGAACTTGTTCTGTTTGTCCAACTGGTAAAGTAGGATCATCTATATACCTTGTATTAGCCTCCATAACTTGGTAAATTTCTGATTTTATATCTGTTATTACATCTGATAGAGACGAATTAGAATATATGTTAAATGCAACAACTCCACCCGAAGTATCCCCTTCAATATATATAGGATAATCTAGTGTATTTTTAAACTTGTAATCTAAGTTACCGTAATCAACTGTAGCGTCTAATCCAACTTTTACATAATGTGACGGAAGTGTATGATGCTCTCTTTCCACTGATTTTATATTAGATCTAAGCACTGCGTTATATAGTGTTGTCGATACCTGGCATATTCCTCCTCCAAGTCCCGAGTCCACCTGGTTTCCTATAATAACTGGTGCCGCTTGGTATCCCTTTTTTGCAGTTCTCTCTCCAACTACATCATTAAAACTAAAACTATCTCCAGGCATAAGTATTTTCCCATTTATACTATTTGTAGCTAATTGTATATTATTAGCTCTTTCCGAAGAAGATATAGCTCCATATTCTGTACTAAAGCTTCCAATCTTAGCGTTAATAGAAGATATCTTGTTTGAAGTGATTTTAGCAGCAACTGTCTCTACAGGTGCTTTAATATCAGTGTCGGCTTTTACACCTCCATCAATCTTAGACAAGACTTCTTTTTGCAATTTGTCTTTTTCAAGTTTTTTTCCACCCTGATCTGGTACTACTGTTATGTTTCCTTCACTCACCTTTATTGTCGCATCTACAGGGGCTTTGTTAACTCCCTGCTCAACACTTGATATAAGTTCATTTACCACTTTTTGATCATATGTAAATCCTAATGAAACTTCCTTCTCTTTTGGCCATTTTATAAGCTTATATTTTTCTAATGCGTTAGAATTTTTCCCATAAGAAAAGGCTTGGTTCACAGCTTCATCTATGTTATATTTAGGATTTAGTTTTGAATAATCTAATGTATAAGTCCTATCAGAAGCCACTATGTTAATTTTCTTTTTTGCTATTCCATCAACATATTTCTTCTCTAGAATTTGTTTAGCCTGCTCCTTACTTTTTCCAGATAAATCTTCTCCAGATACCTTTACTCCCGGATATATTAAATCAGACCAAGCTTTTACCGTACTATTTTGATGTATTGCAAATCCTATAATACCACCAACTAAAACTACAACACCTATTAACACGCCTAATTTGGTTATTTTTTTCATGTTTCTTTTTTTTCTTATCATAGGCATCACCTCTTTATTCCACTTATTTATTATACTATAAAAGATATCTTATTTAAATTATTTTGTTAATTATATGAAATAATTTGTTGAATAAAAGAAAAGTAAGATATAAAATTAAGTATACAAATTTTTGTATACCATGGAGGTAAATAGTATGAAAGCTGAGATATTATGCGTAGGCACAGAACTATTATTAGGTGATATTGTAAATACTAATGCTCAATACTTATCTAAACGATTAGCAGACTTAGGTATTTTTGTATATCACCAATCTGTAGTCGGCGACAATAGTGAACGATTAAAGGAGGAGTTTAAAGCCGCTTTTGATAGAGCCGACATTATAATAACGACCGGAGGGCTTGGACCTACGCCGGACGATTTGACCAAAGAAACAGGTGCTGAATATTTTAATAAAAAAATGATTTTACATGAGGAAACTTTAGATAAATTAAAGTCATATTTTATAAAAACAGAGAGAGATAAACTTCAGGGTAATAATATAAAGCAGGCTTATTTTCCTGAGGATTCATTAATCCTTCCCAATTCTCACGGAACAGCTCCTGGATGTGTTATAGATGAGAACGGCAAAATTCTTATAGTACTACCTGGTCCTCCAAGAGAAATGAAGCCTATGTTTGAAGATTATGTAGTTCCTTTCTTGGAAAATTACAGTAATATAGTTATTCAATCCAAAGTCTTAAGAATATGTGGTATAGGCGAAGGGCTAATGGCAGAACAAATTTCAGATATTATGACTGAAAACACTAATCCTACTGTCGCTCCTTATGCAAAAGATTGGGAAGTCACATTAAGGATAACAGCCAAAGCCTCAACAAAAGAAGCTGCTAACAATCTTATTATTCCTGTAGAAGATGAAATTCGTCAGAGACTAGGCTTAAATATATACGGTGAAGGCGAAACATCTCTTGAAGCAGTTCTAGGTGAATTATTAATAAAGAGTAACTTTACTATATCTACTGCTGAATCTTGCACTGGAGGACTCATTGCTTCTAAGCTTGTAAATTATCCAGGCATCTCTTCTGTTTTCATGGAGGGTGCTGTTACTTATAGTAACGATGCAAAAATGAGGCGTTTAGGCGTAAAATCCGAAACACTAGAGACCTTCGGGGCTGTAAGTGAAGAAACTGCAAGAGAAATGGCAGAGGGAATTGCTAAAACTGCTAATACAAATATAGGCCTATCAACTACTGGTATAGCTGGGCCTGATGGCGGAACACAAGAAAAGCCTGTTGGACTAGTTTATGTTGGCCTTAGCATTAACGGTATAACCAAAACTATAAAGTTACAACTTTCAGGTAGCCGCGAAATGATAAGAAGAAGAACTACAATTACAGCCCTTGATTGGGTTAGAAGAGAATTATTGAAAAGTAACCAGTAGAGAGTATGAAGTACGACCGAAAGTAGACTCATCCTCCGTGAGGTGTTACCAAGCTTCGGCACGATAAAACCTTTTAATCAATCTAAAGCTCAGTATTTTGAAAATCCAAGAATCTTTGATAAACTCGTACCTCAGACATATCAAAGATTCTAAGATTTTCTAAAATACTGAGCTAAGATTGATAAAAAAGTTTTTATATGTGCTTTCAGCTTTGGTAATACCTCCCTACGTACAAGTCTACTTTCTGGTTACATTCTATATTCCGTGGACAAACTTATCTGATTTGCTGTATCTATTACAAATAGTTATATTTTTAATACATATAAAATATAAAAATGATAAATTTGTATTCAAGTAAGTTACTGTATAAAGTTAACGACCTATATAGAGAACTAAACCAGACACTTAACTTATACGCAGGGATATATTAACATTATTGAAAGCACATTTAGATACTTTTGCCACAAGTCTTAGTTCATGTTTTTGAAAAAGCTTAGAACTTTTGATTGTTTGAGCAGAGCGAGTTATCAAAAGTTCTTAGCTTTTTCAAAAATATGAACTTTAGACTTGTCAAAAGTATCTATCGTGCCGAAAGAATGTTAATATATCCCGGAGTGTAAATTAAGTGTCGGCTGTGGGCATCTATAAAAGGTATAAAGACTACTCTTTAACCTCATCATTAAAATACTCACAATAAGGAGCTACTGGACATACTTCACATTGGGGTTTTCGGGCTTTGCATATTTGTCTGCCGTGCCATATTAGGTAGTGATGGGTGTCACTCCACATTTCTCTAGGTATGTTTTCCATAAGGTCTTTTTCTACTTTTTCTGGTGTGTCTCCCTTAGCAATTCCAAGTCTATTGGATACCCTAAATACGTGGGTATCTACAGCAATAGCTGGAACGCCAAAGGCATTTGATAAAACCACGTTAGCAGTTTTTCTTCCTACCCCAGGAAGTTCTATTAACTCCTCCATAGTTTTTGGAACTTTGCCTCCATATTTTTGTATTATGTTTCTTGTAGCACCTAGAATATTCTTGCTCTTATTTTTATAAAATCCACAACTTTTGATTTTTTCACCTAACTCTTCTTCTGTTAAACTAATCATTTTTTCTGGAGTATTATAATTCTTATATAACTCTTCCGTAACTTGGTTAACTCTCACATCAGTACATTGTGCAGATAATATTGTTGACACTAGTAATTCGTAAGGAGATTGAAATTCCAAGGCGCATTTTGCGTTAGGATAAGTTTCACTTAGTACTTTTATTATTTTTTTTATATTTTCTTTATCCATTTTTTCACCTTCTTTCAAATAGCTTAAACATATATTAATATTATATTTTCTATAGAAAAAAATACCCATTTAAATTAATGGGCATTATTTATATACTCCTCTGTATTCTAAAGGTAAAAGCTCTGCAATTTTCTTCATTAAGAAATTTGTAGTTCTTTCTTCATATTCATGCTTTTCTTCTTTAACACCTTTAGCTGGCAATTGAAGTTCTTTTCCTATTGAAAGCTTAACTTTAGCATGATAGAATTTTTCTTGTCCCATATCCTTATCGTGAACAGGAAGTAATTTCTCACTTCCACAAATTCCAAGTGGTATAACAGAAGCCCTAGTCAGTCTCTGTATTAATACAATTCCTTTTTTGGCTTTAATCAAACTTCCCGTTCTACTTCTTGTTCCTTCTGGGAATATGAGCACATTTTTCCCAGCTCTTAGTGTCTTCACAATCTCTGATATCGCCTCTTTATCCGCAGTATTAGGGTTAATAGTTATAGTTTTAGTAACATATACCCCTAAGCTTGTCAACGGATTTTTAGATAACTTTGCTCCAGCTACAAAGGTTATATCTTGATTCTTTAACACCTTATCTATTATCAATCCATCAGAATTGCTTAAGTGATTACAGATAAAAAGTATAGGTTTCTCTACATTTTCAAGGTTCTCCATTCCCGTAACTTCGATATATGCATAGGTTTTTAAATATTTGTCAATTAGTTTCCTAGAAAAAAATCGAATTAAACTTTTGGGAAGACAGCCTACTATTCTAGCCACTCCAGGAGAGATCATATCATAGTCCACCTTTCATTTTCATGGTTTTCAAATATATAAGTTTTACATTAAGTATTATATCATATAATCAAGTCACAGTTTAAAATAATTCAAAAGTCTATTATAGTAATCTTCTACATATGGAGAAGTAAATTTTATTAATTTAATATTTTTCTCCTGATGTATTTTATTAATTAGTGCATTCCTTTGAATTATATTTTTACCTCTCCACCCACAGGAGGTTTGGCTGTACTTATCTCTAAAATCTTTTTTATTTAAAGCTATTAATTCTTCTAAACTGCTTTTTTCCATGAAATCGTAAGGCTTAAATTCTTCTATCTTTGAAACTTCTATATTTTTGTTATGAGGACACATGCTTTGACATGTATCACAGCCAAATATTCTCCCATTCAACTTATCAAACCATTCATCATCAATATCTTTTTTTTGAGTTATATAAGAAAGACACATATTCGGATTGTTTTCTCCACTTATAGCACCTGTAGGACACATCTTTTGACATACGAAACAATCTCCACACTTATTTTCCAAAATCCTATCTGCTTCTACATATATATCTGTTATTACTTCTCCTAAAAACACATATGAACCATACTTTTTTGTGATCAAAGTATTGTTTTTTCCTATGAACCCAATACCTGATTGTACTGCAATATATCTTTCTAGAAGCGAATTGCTATCCACAAAATATAAAGCTTTTCCTCCTAATGTTTCTATATACTCACATATTTTTTTCAAGTAGTTCGATACAACAATATGATAGTCTCTTCCTTGAGTGTATTTTGAAAAACCAATTCTACTTTGAAAATCTTTATTAAATAAATAAGGGAAAGCAATTGAAATTATTGTTTTCCCATCTTCCATATAGAGAAAAGGATTTATCCTTTTCTCTATATCTTTTTCTTCAAATTCATTTTCTAACCCACTACTTTTTCTATTCTCAAGATATGGCCTTAATTCGTGAAAAATTCTACACTTTGAAAAACCTACTACATCTAAACCTAATTTACTACAATACTCTAATATATCTCTTTTAAAATTCACCCAATCACCTTCTCTTGTTAACCGTTATATAACCATTTGATTGTATATATGCTTTCTTTTTCCTTCAAAATCTTTTATTTCTATTATGGGTGTCTCTTTTCTACGAACAACCTTTGCCGGAATTCCCACAACTGTAGAGTCTGAACTAATATCTTCTAAAACAACTGAATTAGCTCCTATTTTTACATTATCCCCAATAGTTATCGGTCCTAGAACCTTTGCTCCACATCCTATTATAACATTATTTCCTACAGTAGGATGTCTTTTTCCTTTATCTTTTCCAGTACCACCTAGAGTTACTCCATGATAAAGTGTCACATTATCACCTATTTCTGCAGTTTCTCCAATTACTACCCCCATACCATGATCAATAAAAAGTCCTTTACCTATTTGAGCTCCTGGGTGTATTTCTATACCAGTAAAAAATCTTGATAGTTGCGATATTAATCTAGCTGAAAAGAAAAACTTTTTCTTATATAAAAAGTGAGTAATCCTATGGTGAATTTGCGCATGGATACAAGGATATAAAAGAAATACCTCTATTGGATTTCTTGCTGCTGGATCATTCTTCATTGCGCTTTCTATATCGTAAACTAATGATTTAAATGGGTTTCTCATAGCTATCTACCTCTCTAACTAATATTAATCATATAATCCCATGGATAAATATTTTTCTCCACCATCTGGTGCTACAGTTACAACAGTTTTTCCCTTACCTAATTTTTTTGCTAATTTTATTGCAGCTGCTACATTAGCCCCTGATGATATTCCTACCAATAAACCTTCTTCTCTTCCCATAAGTCTTGCATATTCATAGGCCTCTTCATCTGATATAGTCATAACTTCATCTACTATCTCTTTTGCATATATTTCTGGTACAAAACCAGCTCCTATTCCCTGTATTTTATGAGCTCCAGGTTGGCCTCCAGATATTACAGGAGACTTTGCAGGTTCTACTGCTACAACATTTATATTAGCATTATATTTTTTTAATTTTTTACCTGCACCTATTAAAGTTCCGCCTGTTCCAACACCTGCTACAAATGCATCTAACTCCTTCAAATCTTTGATTATTTCATCAGCTGTAGTTTCATAGTGCTTGTCTGGATTTGCTTGATTTGTAAATTGTTGAGGTATATAATATCCTTCTTTACCTTCTACTATTTCCACTGCTTTTTCTATAGCACCCTTCATTCCTTTTACACCCTCAGTTAAAACAAGCTCAGCTCCATAAGCTTTCATTAAATTTCTTCTTTCCATACTCATTGTATCTGGCATTACAATCATTACTTTATATCCCTTTAATTTTCCTATCATTGCAAGAGCTATTCCTGTATTTCCACTTGTTGGCTCGACAATAGTATCTCCTGCCTTTATAAGTCCTTCTCTTTCTGCCTTTTCAATCATTCCTAAAGCTGCTCTATCTTTAATACTTCCACCTGGATTAAATTTCTCTAGCTTTACATAGACATCAGCCATTCCTTCTTCTACTATATTATTTAGCTTAAACAAAGGTGTTCCACCTATCATTTCAATAGCATTATTAAATATCATTTTTAAATTCCTCCCTTTTTTGTTTTAAAATTACATTTTAAGTTTAAAAATTTTTAACATTATAAGTTATTCCTCATAATACATTAAGCTTTATACGTCAAAAAACCCCGTCTCTATATATTATAGAGACGGGGTCAAATCCGCGGTTCCACTCTAATTAGATCCTAATCTAAAGATCTCAGCTTAATTCAAGCACACTTTATGCTCTACCACTATAACGGGTGGATCCGACACAGCCTACTTAATTCGGTGTATAACTCCAAAGGGCACTTCTCCTAAACTTCATTTAGAAACCTTCCAGCGAACAGCTTCCTCTCTGTAAAATTCTTTTTAGGTTACTTTCCTTCTTCAATGTATTTCTGAGTATTTTGATATGAATTCTATATTTACTATTATATTATTATTTTTCTGTTTGTCAACCCTGTTTTAAAAATTTTTCTACAATTCAAAACATAAAAATTTTGTGACACAAAATTTTTATTAGAGGACAGAGGACAGTAAAGGAAGAAAACTCACCTTCACTGTCAACTGTCCTCTAAAAAATAATGCTTCGTATTATTTTCATTATCTACAAAATCTATGTTTCCCAATTATTTTAATTAGCGGTCTTGACCATATCCACGAGCTTGTAGCTGTTGATGGATTAAAGTAATATATAGCTCCTCCCGATGGATCCCATCCATTCAATGCATCTTGTGCAGCATTTACAGAACTTTGAAGTAAATTTGCATGTATCTGACCATCTACTATGGCTGTGAATGCTCCTGGTTGATATATGACCCCTGCTACAGAAGATGGAAACTTAGGATCTCTTGTTCTATTTAGCACCACTGCACCAACTGCTACCTGACCCTCATAAGGTTCTCCTCTTGCTTCTCCATTAATAAGCCTAGCGAGTAAAAGCACATCTTGGTTACTGGTAACATTCTTATTATTACCTGAAGCAGCTCCTTCCAAAGCAGCTACGTTAATGCCAATAGCATTTAATGTAGCATTACCTGCAACACCATCTACGGATAATCCGTTTTTGGCTTGAAACGTTTTTACTGCGGTAAAAGTTTTATATCCATATATACCATCTATACTTCCATTATAATATCCCCAGTCTCTAAGCCTTCCTTGTATCTGCGAAACCACATCTCCTCTTGACCCGTAATAATATGATATAGTCTTAACTGCAGAAGTATAAGGAGTCATACAAACAGACGTGCTAATGTATGTAAACATAACCATAAGTATGCAAACAATTTCTCTTTTAAATCTCATAATTTTTTTAGACATACATCCGATCACTCCTTGCTATAAATTTAAAGTATTCAATAAAACTAGCACTATGAGCATTTTCAGTTCTTATAATATAATTTAGTTTCTGCACAAAGTCGTAAAAAATACATTATATAGACAAAAGAGTTATTGTTAAAATTAACCATAAAAAAACCCTAGCTCAAAAGCTAAGGTCTTAAATCCTTTATATAAAATTTCCTCCTATAGCTAAAACCGTCAATACAACTATTAATGCAACTGTAGCTTTTGCTATAAAATTCTGCAATGAACTATTTACATAGTTACCCATTACCTCAACATCATTCACAAGTATTATCATAAATATTAATACTACCGGACACAGTATTCCTGCCAGCTGCTGCGTGACGAGAATTATATTAATCAATGATATCCCTGGCACAAGTATAATCACAGCACTTACTAAAATCATAAATAAAAATAGTCCGAAAAATACAGGTGCTTCCTTTATTTTGTTATCCAATCCACTTTCGAAACCAAAAGCTTCACACACTGCATACGCTGTACTTAAGGGTATAACACAGCATGCCAAAAATGACGCTCCAAACAAACCTATTGCAAATAACAAAAATGAATAATTACCTGCCAATGGTCTTAGCGCTGAAGCTGCATCCTGTGCTGTATCTATACTTATACCAGCTTTATACAATGTTTCCGCGGTACACACTGTAATAACTAAAGCTGTTAGTATAGCCCAAGCTGTCCCAAGATATACATCAAGTTTTTCATATTTATATTCTTTAATAGATATTCCCTTATCTACAACAGAAGATTGTAGATAAAATTGCATATAAGGAGTTATCGTTGTACCTACCATTCCTATCAATACTAAAAAGTAACCTTTATCAAGTTTAGCATGAGGCTTTATTATACTTCCAAAAACGTGTCCCCAATTTGGTTTTACTAGAAATGCTGTTACAAAATATCCAAAAAAAGTTATTGTTAAAAATAAAAATATTTTTTCAGCCTTTGAATAATTTCCTCTTGTTAATACAAACCAAATAAGGGCTGTAAGTAATGGTACAGAAATATATTTACTAATACTAAATAACTCTAAACTTGCTGCTATTCCAGCAAAATCACCTATGCACACACCAAGATTCGCTATAAGAAGTACAAACATAGCAAAAAAAGCCCATCTCACTCCAAATCTTTCTCTTATTAGATCTGAAAGACCTTTTCCTGTAACTACAGCCATTCTTGCATTCATTTCCTGAACTACCGCAAGTCCTATGGCTATAGCAAACATTCCCCATAGCATTGAGTATCCATAATGAGCACCAATAACAGAGTAGGTAGCAACTCCACCTGCATCATTTCCGGCATTAGCTGTAATAAGTCCTGGTCCAACTATACTTAGTATAATTAAAAATCTATTTTTATTCTTCATATTTGCCTACCTTTCTCTATCCTACCTTTTTAAATCTTTTTCTCCAGGTTGGAATTAGTATATCTTCAACTATGTCACTCATGATTACTACCCCGCATAGTTTTTGATAGGTATCTATTACAGGTAGGGAAAGAAGGTCGTATTTAACACAAAGTTCTATAGCCTCATCTATATTCTCATAATCCTCTATTTTTACTATATCATCAAGCATTATTTCTTTTAATGTCTTTTCTGGCTTTGATAATATTAAACTTTTAAGTGAGACTACTCCTTGAAGTCTTTCTTGTTCATCAACAATATATATATAATGAGAAACTTCGTCATCTGGATTAAGTTCTCTAAGTAGTTCTATAGTCTCTTCAACAGTTATATTTATATTAAAAGATATAAAATCTTTATTCATCATGCTTCCAACTGTTTCTTCACTATACTCCATCAAAGTTCTTACTTCATCCGCATCTTCTTTTTCCATGCTTAAAAGAATATGCTCTGCGGTCTCTTCATCAACTTCATCTAAGATGTCCGCAATCTCATCATTTGGAATGTTATCAAGTAACTCATCTCTTCTATCTTGACTTAAGCTTTCCAATATATCAGCCTGAATATCTGGTTCAATTTCTTCTAAAGTATCTGCAGCAAGATCTTTTTCAAGACTTTCAAATACTCTATTTCTATAATTTATATCCATATCCTCTAAGATATCTGCCAAATCGGCTGGATGTAGCTTAGAAAGTTTTTTATATGTCACTGCTAATTTTAAATTATCATTTACCATTTCTAGTGATTCTACATTATCCCATACTATTAAACTATCAGATGGTTTTTTATCAAAAATCCTATAGCAACTTTTAACCAAACTTTCAACTCCAAGTCTTCTGCCAAGTGCAAGAACACCTGAATCTACTGCAACTACTCTAAACTCTCCTGCTATTTCCGCAATTCTTAAATCATTAACTCTTACCAATTTTTTCCCATTTATATCGACAATTTGTCTGTCTAATAAATGTTTTGATAAAAGATACGAATATTTTTGCAAAATGATTTCTCTTACGCCTTCTCCTTTAATGCGTATTTTGTCATCATTCTCATAAAAAGATATATGCTTAAATTCGCAATTAAGAATTTCACCATCTTTTTTCAGCTTATAACCTATAGCTCTTGGGAATCCACCTTCTGTGGTTACATAAATATCACAAAGTTTGCCTACAGGTTCATTAAATTCATCATAAATCTTTTTGTAAAGAACCTTACTTAAGAAGAAACTAGATAGTCTTTTCATAAATATTCCTCCTTCTACATACAGAGGAATATTTACAAAACTGATAAGGAATTATAGAAATGCCTTGGGTCCTTAGAAGTAATTTTCTTTATCGGTTAATGTAAATGTTCCTTTGTATATCCATATTAAATTTTTGTTTTAACCTAAATCGACCACTATGAGGGCCAGCCTCCATTTAAAAACACCACCTAATAAAAATAAAATAAGAGCCTTAAAAATAGGCTCCATTGCAAACTAAAACTTTATAGTCCGAGTTTTAGCACTATATAGCTTTGAACAATATTGTTCAGCTACATTAAGTAAAACCTTGATTCGGTAGTACCTGTTGACCCATTGGCATCTCTCGATGTTTCCGGGCAGTAGCGTATATCTATATAGGAGCCTCACCTAACATAAGTAAATTTATTTTTTATATTAACTTTCTTTCATTATTTATTATAGTACAAATTCCTTAAAATGCAACCTATAAATATAAAATTTATTTATATTTCCTTGTTATCCTATTTTAATTTTATATTTTTCAATTTTACTGCTACTATTGCAAATTCTTAGCCTTTCTCTTATTTTTTATGCAAACATTTTATTCTAATTTTTTACAATTATATCTAAACCGATTTCCATATTCTAAGTAAAGTATAAAAATTATTTATTCATATTTTCCTATCCTTGTGTTAATATATTAATGATTTTATCAGAGACCAATTGATAATTGACAGAGGACAGTGAAGGAGGATTTTTCTCCGCTGCACTACGAAAAATTTTCAAATTTATATTAAATTTGAGCGATGTTTCGAATTAGCAAAACAATCCTAAAAAAACAAATTAGTTTTCTGACGTAAGGAAGAAAGCTCACCTTCATTGTCCTCTGTCCTCTGTCAATTGTCCTCTAAAAATTTTGGATACAAAATTTTTAAAGAACGGAGAATATAAATGATAGTTAACAATAAATTTTTACCTATAAACAAAAATGATCTAAAATCTAGAAAATTAGATGCCCTAGACTTTATTATAATTACAGGGGATGCTTATATAGATCATCCATCCTTTGGTACAGCTATAATATCTAGAGTACTTGAAAATGAAGGATTCTCTGTCGGTATAATACCTCAGCCTGATTGGAACAACTTAGACGATTTCCAAAAACTTGGAAGGCCTAAACTAGGATTTTTAATAAACTCTGGAAATATTGATTCTATGGTTAACCATTATACTGCAGCAAAAAAAAGAAGGCATGATGATTTATATTCACCTGGTGGTAAATCTGGCCACAGACCTGATAGAGCCGTTATTGTATACTCTAATAAAGCCAGAGAAGCTTATAAAGATATACCAATTATAATAGGTGGCATTGAGGCTAGTTTAAGAAGATTTTCCCACTACGATTACTGGGATAACAAAGTAAGAAGAAGCATACTTGTAGACTCTAAAGCGGATCTTTTAATATATGGCATGGGAGAAAAAACAGTAGTTCAAATAGCCAATCTCTTAAAATATGGTATGAACATTCATAAGATCACTGATGTCCGCGGAACAGTATATTCTTCCAAAGAGTTATATAAGTTAAGAGATTTCGTTGAAGTACCATCCTTCGAAGAAGTATCTAATAATAAAATAGCCTATGCTGAAAGTTATAAGCTTGAATATTTTGAGCAAGATGCTATAAACGGTAAAACTATAGTTCAAAAACATGGTGACAAATATATAGTACAAAATCCACCTCAGTTTTCGTTAACCACAGATGAAATGGACATTGTCTATAATCTGCCTTATACAAGAACATATCATCCTATATACGAAGCTAAAGGTGGTATTCCTGCTATTAAGGAAGTTAAATTTTCTATTACAAGTCATAGAGGGTGTTTTGGAGGCTGCTCTTTCTGTGCACTTAATTTTCATCAAGGAAGGACAATTCAAAATAGAAGTCAAAATTCTATAATAGATGAGGCTAAGCTTCTAACGACACTAGATGATTTCAAAGGATATATACACGATGTAGGAGGTCCTACTGCAAATTTCAGACATAAATCCTGTAAGCTTCAGGAAACTGCCGGTGTTTGCAAAACTAGACAATGTCTGTCACCAAAACCTTGTAAAAATCTTATAGTAGATCATAAAGAATACCTAAGCTTACTTAAACAAATAAGAGAACTACCAGGAATTAAAAAGGTATTTATCCGTTCCGGAATAAGATATGATTACCTTACCTATGACAAAAATACGGATTTTTTTGAAGAGCTTTGTAAGCATCACATAAGTGGTCAACTTAAGGTTGCTCCTGAGCATATAAGTGATAAGGTTCTTAAACAAATGGGAAAACCTAAAAAAGAGGTTTATGATAAATTTACAAAAAAGTATTTTGAAATAAACAAAAAAATTAAAAAGAATCAATTTCTCGTTCCTTATCTTATGTCTAGTCATCCTGGTAGTGATTTAGATGCTGCAATAGAACTTGCTCAATATATTAAATCTATGGGATATGCTCCTGAACAAGTCCAAGATTTTTATCCTACACCTGGGAGTTTATCGACAACTATGTACTATACAGGCATAAATCCATTGACTAATGAAAAAATTTATGTTCCTAAAGAACAAAAAGAAAAGAATATGCAGAGAGCCTTACTTCAATTTATGAATCCCGAAAATCACAAACTTGTGAAAGAGGCGTTAACTAAAGCTAATCGGGAAGACTTAATTGGTAAAGGGGAAAAGTGTTTAATTTCTCCTACAGTATATAAAAGAGGTTCTACTCAAGGTAAAGACTTAAAACCTAAATTGAAAAACAAACAAATTTTAAAAAAACATAAATAGTAATATAAGAACTCTTTAATTTGCTGTTTTATTTCATATGCTTAAAGAGTGACTAGGCTTTGCCACCTAATCACTCTTCAATTTTTTCTTTTTCATTCTATTTAGCGCATATACCATACTCACTGCCCAAAGCATGTCCCCTGCAATATTTTCCGGAAGAATTTTCATTCCAATAACCCATAGTACATACTCTGATATAGTTACCAAAGATGCTGTTACTACAAGAATCATTCCTAACTTATTTACATTTTTATCTTTTATAAATGCCATGTCTAAAAATAATATAACTGTATTTAAAATTATAAATACCCAGTATAAATACATATTCTTTGCAAAATACATGGTATATCCATATACATCATTTACTTGTACTAATATTACATACTTGTGTATCATGCCTACATATAAAACTATTAATACAGCTATTACACCGAATATATAAGAAAAGTTTATATTGTCTTTTCTTATAAATATATAAAGTACAATTAGCGCCAATAGCGGAACAGCTATAAAATTTAAGAAGAAGAACGGCTTAAGCAAATAAAGATATTTTATATTATAAGTCAAAGATAAAATTAATAGTGAAACATATCTCATTATAATCATTAATACAACAATAGAAACAGCAACTCTTATCTTAGTAGGTGAAAACTTGTTTATGTATAACGCTTCAAACATAAGAATAAGCACAATAAATATTATAAGAATGTGTCCATAGAAGTTTAACATATTCCCCTCACCTTGTATTGATACTACTTATATTTATTATAAAAATCCACCTAATATTACTACTTTACAAACAAAAAAAGATGCACTTTTCGGCATCTTATTTTTTGATATTCGCTCCTAGAACCTCTATTCCTTCTTTAATACATTCTATAACCAGTGGAAAATCCGGGCCCCTTTCGCCATCAATATCAGTAACTATATCTTCATGGCACTCTACTTCTAATCTGTCAGTTTTAAAATATATAAGTCCTGCCGCATCTTCTAGGTGATCTCCTCTTAGCATCTTTATAAATAATGCTATCATATCTTTTATTGGACCAGCCTTAATTATTATTATATCTAAAAGTCCATCGTCAGCTTCTGCCTTATATGCAAAATTAAGATTTCCAGCAGTTTGACCATTGAATACCATCATTAGGTACATATTCCCATCAAAATAAGAATTTTCAGACTTTACCTTTATTTTTAGTTTTCTAAAATTGGGAAGTTGTTCAATTCCTTTTACATAATAAGCAAGCTTCCCCATTGTATTCTTTAAATTCACATCTGTTTTTTGGGATACATCTGTAAAAAGTCCTGTACTAGCTACATTTATAAAATATTTATCATTTATTTTGCCTATGTCTAACTTTTTAGGTTTACTATTCAATATTTGCTCACAGGCAGACTCTATATCTTCTGGAATACCTATAAATTTAGCAAAATCATTAGCTGTGCCTGTCGGGAGTATTGCTATAGGTAAATCTATTTCCAATGTCTTCATATAGTTTACAGCAGTATCTACAGTGCCATCACCACCTGCAACTAATATATACTTGTAGGTTTCATCTAAACCTTCAAAAGCCTTACTCATATCAAATTCAAAACTGACTCTATAAGGTACCACTTCGTATCCATATTTCTGATGTACCATAATAATTTTATCAATATCCGTTATTATAGTATTTTCTCCAGAATACGGATTATAAATAAATCTTACCTTATCCATAATACAACTCTCTCCTAATTAAAATAAAATTTACCTCCATATGTAAATTTGACTATTATATTATAACACCTTATATAATAAATCCACAAGATTTATAGACATTCTTGTGGATTTATTTACAGTTTATTTAATTTTAAACCTCAGGTGTACTTGGTTCTGATATACTACTTAACGCACTCTCTGCTTCTTCTTCCAGAGCAGGTCTAACAGCTATATCTCCTAGGGATACAATGCCTACTAGGTTATCGTTATCCACTACAGGAAGTCTTCTTATTTGTCTTTCACTCATAATTCTAGATGCATCTAGAACATTCATCTCTGGCCTTCCTGTAACAGGATTTGATGACATTACATCTCTTACAATTTGATTTTTAGAATTTTCTCCAGCAGCTACAGATCTCAATGCTATATCTCTATCTGTAATTATACCTATAATTTTATTTCCATCACATACTGGAACTGCTCCTATATTATGCTCTTTCATAACTTCAGCAGCTCTTTCTACAGAATCGTCGGAATTCACACTAACTATTGATCTTGTCATTATCTCGCTTACTTTCATAATTGAATAATCCTCCTTTTATTTTGAGTTCAGGAGTATTATTCCCTTAAGTAAGAAAGTTCTTTCCTTTTATTTTTTTACATTTTTGGATAATTTATATGTACAAAGAGCACCTCCTGCTACAACTATTATTAATATAATAGGCATAGCAAATTCAATTGAAAATGGATGTTCCAAATTTTTTCCCATAAACGAATATGAAATCATCTCTGGGAACACTCCAAGTAAACTTCCTAAAATAAAGTCCTTATATCTCATTTTAGTGAGACCAGCGGCATAACTTAAAGGATCATAGGGGAAAATAAAAGATAGCCTCATTATAGACATAATCTTAAAACCATGTTTCTCAATACTTTCGTCTAACGTCATAGCTTTACCCTTTAATAATTTATCAACAAAAGACCTACCTAAGAATCTAGCTAGAAAAAACCCTAAAGTCGCTGATGTAAAACACCCGATCATGCTTAATCCTAATGCCTTATAAGGTCCAAAAACATTTCCTGCGACAATAGATAGAAGTGAAACTGGTATAACTAATACTACAGGCTTTAGCGAATAAAGAATTACATACATTATTGAAGAAAAATTACCATAACTCAAAATAAATCTTTTAACCTGTCTTGGCCTCAGATGAGCGAACCTTTTTCCATGCTTAACCATAAAATACAAAAACATTGCTCCAACGATCACTGCAACTAGAATTTTTAATAGTTTTGTTTTATCTTTTTTCATGTGTCTCTCAACTTTCTATAAATTTTCATCGAAGATAATCAAGTATATTTTAACAAAAAATTTATAATTTTTCCATAAAAAAAGAATAATAACCACTTAAACATTTTATTAAAATGAGTTATAATATGCTTATACTATTATATACTTTTCTATTTTTAATGCTATGTTACAATAATTATTACTAGGAGTGATTACAATGGCTAAAATAGCTAGAAGTGCTGTACCTAATGTTTTTACATTTGCTAACTTAGGATGCGGCGTGATGTCTTTAATGATGACTTTTCAAGAAAACTATAAGTGGGCGGCTATTTTTATTTTACTTGCATGTCTAGCTGACAGATACGATGGAAGGGTAGCTAGAATGTTAAACGTATCTAGTGAATTAGGAAAAGAACTTGATTCTCTTGCAGATTTGGTTTCCTTTGGGGTAGCACCAGCTATACTTGCATTTAATATTTATTCATTTGCAAGTTTAGGTATTGCAGGATATTTATTGGCTATACTATTCCCTATCTCAGGGGCTTATAGATTAGCTAGATTTAATGTTACTGAATTTGATGGAGAATTTTATGGTATTCCTATAACTTTTGCAGGTATGTTTATGGCATTATATTGTTTTGTTACTATGAATTATCTTGTACCTCAAGGTGTTACTGCAATAATTATGCTCGCTTTAGCTTACCTTATGGTTTGTAAACACAGATTTAAGAAATTTTAAAAAATAGGTGTGCCTCACACCTATTTTTTTTATGTTAGTCATGATCTTTTTCATTATTATCTAGCTTTAACTCCTCATCTATTTCTGTTTGTATATATTGCGCTTGAATCTTACACTCTATAACTTGTGATCTTAACTTACAATAATCTAAATATATATACTTGGATTTGTCTAAAACATCTATTATATCATCTATTACATGCCCTAGGTCATTTGCCCTTTCTAAGGCATCCTTCACACTTTTTTTATGAGCCAATGCTATTCCATTCAGTTCCCCTACTCCACCTATAAGAAGCCTATAAGAGTTTACAAGCTTACTTAATAAGTCCGCCAAGTTATTTATATCAGAATAATATTCTTCCACTATCTTTCTATGCCGCATGTTTATCACCTTATTAATCTTGATACATATTTATTTATATTATTATTCTTATAAATTCATGCCACATAGTAATAAGCTAGTGTAACTATTATTAGCCTGACGTATACTCTTTTATATATTCTTCATCTATTTCCTCTAGGATTTTATCATAATAATCGTTTTTCACTTTAGTCAGCCTTATGCCAATTTCTGATTCAGTTCCTCTACTACTATACTCCACTTCTTTGATTATAGGGAGCATTTGACGATTTGAGTATACTACAAACATATATTTGCTCCCTCCTATTTATAATCTTCACATTTAATTTTAAAGTAAGCTTTTGGGTATTTACATAAAGGACATACATTAGGCGCCTCTTCTCCTATGTGAATATATCCACAATTCATACACTGCCATTTTACTTTTTCATCTCTTTCAAAAATCTTTCCCTCTTCTAAATTTTTAAGTATAGACATAAACCTTTTCATATGTTCTTCTTCAACCTCTGAAAGCTCTTTGTAAAAATCCGCAATCTGTGTAAATCCTTCCTCTCTTGCAATACTCTCAAATTGCTTATAAAGTTTTGTACTCTCTAAAGCTTCACCACTTGCTGCATCCTTTAAATTTTCCTCAGTACTCTTTACCATTCCTAAATATCTATTAAAAACTTCTCTCGCATGAGCTTTTTCATTGCCTCCAGTTTCTTCAAATACACTTGCTATATATTCATATCCCTCCCTCCTAGCCTTTTCTGCATAAAAGTCATATTTATTTCTGGCTCTTGATTCCCCTGCAAAGGTTCTAAGAAGATTTTTTATAGTTTTACTTTCTTTTAATTCCATTAATAAACCTCCGAAATTTATTATCCTTCAATTAGTTTATTCACATAAAGAATAATTTGTTACATAGATATCTATTAATAAAAATGAAAAGCATTATTTTATAGAACAGATGACAATTGTCCTCTAAAAAAACAGGGCTGGCTGCATTCTATACAACCAACCCTGTTAAACTATTTCCCAAATACTTGTTTTTGTAGCTTTAGTCCTGTTTCAGTAACTGCTAATCCACCAAGAGCTGTTTCTCTAAGCTCAGATGGAAGTTGCTTTCCTATTTTATACATTGCATCAACAGTATCATCAAAAGGTATCTTACTTACAACACCAGCCATAACCATATCTGCTGTAGTTAATGCACTAACTGCACCAGCTGCATTTCTTTTTGCACAAGGAACTTCAACAAGACCTGCTATAGGGTCACACACTAATCCTAATATATTTTTAAATACTATAGCGGCCGCATTTAAAGCTTGGTCTGGTGCTCCTCCCATCATTTCTACTACACCAGCGGACGCCATAGCTGCTGCTGAACCACATTCAGCCTGACAACCACCTTCAGCACCAGCCATAGTCGCATTTTTAGCTATTATTATTCCGACGCCAGTAGCTGTAAATAATCCTTTAACCATATCATCTTCTGTTGAATTCAATCTTTCTCCAGCACTTATTATTACTGCAGGCATTATTCCACATGAACCTGCTGTAGGAGCTGCTACTATTTTACCCATAGCAGCATTTACTTCTGATGAGGAAAGGGCTCTTGCCATGGCCATAACCATGAAAGTTCCTGTTAATGTTTTTCCTGTTTTTGCATATTCATTCAATCTATATGCATCTCCACCTATTAATCCACTTACTGATGATATTTTATTGTTTAGTCCACGTTCTGCTGCTGCCTGCATTACCTGTAAATTTTTTCTCATTTTTTCAAAAACTTGTTCTTTAGTAAGTCCTGTTGCTTTGGCTTCTTCTTCTAATGTATATTCCCATATAGCTATATTTCTTTCTTTGCACACTTCTAAAAGTTCGTATCCATGATTAACCATTTATTATGCCTCCTCTCTTACTGGGTTTATAGCTCTAGCTTTGTGTAGGTTAGGTATTTTGCTTATTGCATCTATTATATCTTGAGAAATAAAATCATCAACTTCAAACACCATAGCTGCCGCTCCCCCTTTACCACTTGTTCTATAAACTCTCATAAATGCTATATTCACATTATATTCATACAGTACAGCACTTACTTTTGCAACCATTCCTGGTACATCAATATGGTTTATCAATATAGTAGGATATGCTCCAGTAAATTCTACTTGATTACCATCTACTTCTGTAACAATTATGTTTCCTCCACCTATTGAAGAACCCACTACTTCAACGGTCTTTCCATCCTCTTTAGTCATAACTGTTTTAACAGTATTCGGATGTACATCTCCTAGGTCAGTTGGAATAAACTCTACTTCAATATTTTTATTTTTTGCTAGATCCATTGAATTTTTTAAGTTTTCATCCCATGGATTCATTCCCAATATTCCTGCCACTAAAGCCTTATCAGTACCATGCCCTTTGTAAGTTGTAGCAAAAGATCCGTGAAGGAAAAATTGCACTTTTTTAATTCCATCTCCTGCTATAGTTCTTGCAATTTTGCCTAATCTTGCTGCTCCTGCTGTATGTGAACTTGATGGCCCTATCATTATAGGTCCAAGAATGTCAAATGCGCTATATTCTCTCATTATTGCTCCACCAACCTTTCATTTTCTATGTTGACACAACTTTTCATTTATTCTATTAAAAACTTATGATATCGATTTAATTATACAATATAATTAAGTAAATTGCACTTTTTTTTGAAGGTTTTTTGTTGAAATTTAGAACTACTAGTCCATATAATTTCTTGTAATCCTGCAAAATATTTTATATTGAATTAAATTATGCTTATTTTTGTATTTTTATATTATTATAAATACAGGGTTTTTCACTTACATATAAGTAATATTGTAATATTAACACGGACATTTATTATTAGTACACAGCAAAAAAGATTTCCATTTGTACACAAATAGAAATCTTTTTTGTATTATATATTAAGCTACATCGTTATCCGCTTTTTTGAATTTACTCTTTCTAGCTTTATTAGTATTTATAGAAACAACTTCCTCCTATAAATTCTCTTAATATTGAATTATCTGGTACAAGACTCATATCTACATCTTTAAAAAAATGTAAGAAACTCTTAAGCCTTAATGCTTCATAATACACCGGACTCTTTTCGCTTATTTTCTCTAATTCTTTAAGTGCATATTTTTTTAATACACATAGTTCATACACTAAAGTAGAGTTAAACATTATATCTGCATTTTCTTGAAAAGTAAATATGTTTTTCTCTTCTCCTCGCTTTATAGAAGGCCACATTTTCAAAGTATCTTCACCACCATATCCTCTTGAAAGATAATCCCTAACTATCCTTCTTATTATTCTAACATCAGTTGTAGCTATTCTATTATGGTTATCTACATTCAATTGTGTGAGTGCACTTATATATATTTTAAATTTATTTTCCATCGGAATGGACGCCGTAAGCATTTCATTCAGTCCATGAATTCCCTCAACTATTAGTATTCCATTTGCAGGTATATTAATTTTTTGTCCATTCCACTCTCTGCTGCCAGTTTTAAAATTAAAAGTTGGAGTTTCAACCGCTTCCCCTTTTAGCATAGATTCCAGATTTTTATTAAATAGCTCTAAATCTAAAGCATATATAGATTCAAAGTCATATTCTCCATTTTCATCTTTTGGAGTATGGTCTCTATCTACAAAGTAATCATCTAAAGAAATAGGTATTGGCACTAGCCCATTTACTCTTAACTGAATTCCAAGCCTTCTTGCAAAAGTAGTTTTTCCTGAAGATGATGGTCCCGCTATTAACACTATCTTTGTGTCTTTTCTTTCACTAATCATATCTGCTATATATGCTATTTTCTTTTCATGCAATGCTTCTGCAACTCTTATTATATCTATAATTTCGCCATTTTCTACTTTATCATTTAGCGATCCAACATCACCTACACCTAGAATATTGCCCCACTGCTCTGTTTCAAAAAATATTTTTCCAAGTTTTTTATGTTCTACAAATTCAGGTATATTAAACGGATCAGATTCTAAAGGATACTTAAGCACAAAACCTGGATCCCTATAGAAAAGATCAAAGATTTTTAATGCTCCTGTTGAATAAGCCATAGACCCATAAAAATAATCATATCTGCCGTCTAACTCATATAATCTAACAATATTACTGGTTACATGCCTTAACAATCTTACTTTATCATCCATATTATATTTTGCAAAAATCTTTATTGCCTCTTCTCTATTCATACATACTTTTTTTATAGGAATATCTTTATCTATTAGTTCTTTCATTCTAGTTTTAATTCTCTCTATATCTTTTTCATCCAGTGGAATGTTTTTATGAATTTCTCCAAACAAACCTTTTCCCAAAGAATGTTCTATAGTTACCTTAGCCTCTGGAAAAATATCAAAAACCGCTTTTATAAGTACAAATTGCAAAGTTCTTACATAAGTTCTACTTCCTAAGTTATTTGTTATATCAACGGCAGTAAAAACTCCTTCCTCCTGTAATTCACTTGCAAGTTCATGATAGGTCCCGTTAACGTTTGCAAGAACTATCGGGATATTTTCTTCAAGGTTATTATCTTTAATTATTTGATATAAAATGGTTCCTTTTTCTACATATATTTCTTTGTTATTTATTTTAAGTTTTAGTATCCCCACTGCGAACACTCCCCCTCGATTTTTGTGTACTATTATTATACGTCATTTTTATCAAAATGTTCAGATTTTTACTTATATTTTTTTTTATTAATGTAAAAATATATTAAAGAAGATTGTATTATTAATTATTTTGTGAGGTGTAGCCATATGTTTACTGTATTAATTAGAACGATCATTTTATACTTAATAGTAATTGTTTCAATGCGCTTAATGGGGAAAAAACAAATAGGACAATTAGAACCTTTTGAATTAGCAATAGCGATAATGATCTCAGAACTTGCATCACTCCCTATGCAAGATACAAGGATTCCTTTGATTCATGGCATTATTCCTATCGTAACTCTTTTAGTATTGCAAACCATATTGGCATTAATACAACTAAAAAGTGAAAAAATGAGATCTATCTTGAGTGGCAAACCAAGCATCTTAATTAAGTCTGGTAAAATAGATATTAATGAATTGAAAAACGAGAAATTTAATATAAATGATTTGATGGAAGAATTAAGGTTGCAGGGCTACTATGATATCGAAGACATCGAATATGCACTATTAGAGACCAGCGGACAACTCTCTGTTATACCAAAAACTAAGCTTTCAAATGTTACAAAATCTGATTTAAATATTAAGGCTAAGCAAGATTCGCTTCCTGTAACATTAATTTTAAATGGAAGAATAAATAAAGAAAATTTAAAAATAATAAATAAAGATGAAACTTGGATTAATACTCAATTAAAACAAAATAAGATTTCTTCTATAAAAAATGTATTTTTAGCACTTATGGATTCTAAAGGTAAGTTCTATTATCAATGTTATGAGAATAAAGATAATAAGTAGATGGAGTGTGATGGAATGAAGAATATTATAGCTTCCTTTGCCCTTTTTGTTATAGTAATGCTAATAGTAGTGTTTTCTATAAATTATTTAGAAACTGTATGCATTAAATTAGAGGGATTAGATGTCCAAATTGAAAATAATATTAAAAATGATGAATGGAATAAGGCATATAACAACTCAATAAAATTTTTAAATGAATGGCATGATTATTCTAAAACAGTTTCTATTTTTACACATCATGCTGAAATAGACAATATAAACATAGAACTTTGGAAGCTTACTCAGTACACAAAGTGTCAAACTAAAGATGAATCTCTAGCTTCGGCTCATGTAATAAAGCTCCTTTTAAATCATATAGTTGAAATGGAAAAGGTTAATTCACAAAATATATTTTAAAAAACTCTCGAAATAATTTATAATTAAATATGGAAAATGTAAAACTAATGAATTATAATATATATGTAAGCATTTTCGTCCCAGTGGGGCCAAAAATGTCCCCCTGTGAATCGAAACTACTGTTAGGTTGTGGTTAATATTATCAACCATAACTTAAAATAATTAATTTGGAAGGTGGAATACATAATGGCATTAGTTACAACTAAGGAAATGTTCAAAAAAGCATACGAAGGGAAATACGCAATAGGTGCTTTTAACATTAATAATATGGAAATAATTCAAGGTGTTATCAAAGGTGCAAAAGCTAAAAACTCAGCAGTTATTCTTCAATGTTCAACAGGAGCAATAAAATATGCTGGTGCAAAATATTTAAAAGCTATGGTTGATGCTGCTATCGAAGAAACTGGAGTAGATGTTGCTCTTCACTTAGACCACGGTCCAAGTTTTGAAGCTGTTAAAGAAGTTATTGACGCTGGTTTTACATCAGTTATGTTTGATGGTTCTCATTTTGAATATGAAGAAAATGTAGCAAAAACAAAGGAAATTGTTGAATATGCACATGCTCGTGGAGTTGTTGTTGAAGCTGAACTTGGCGTTTTAGCTGGTATTGAAGATGATGTTGTTGCTGCTGAGCATATATATACTAATCCAGATCAAGCTGTTGATTTTGTTAACAGAACAGGTGTTGATTCATTAGCTATAGCTATAGGAACTTCACATGGTGCATTTAAATTCCCATTAGATTTCAAACCTCAATTAAGATTTGATATATTAGAAGCAATTCAAGCAAAATTACCTGGATTCCCAATAGTTCTTCATGGAGCTTCAGCTGTTGACCCAGAAGCTATTGCAACTTGTAACAAATACGGTGGAAACATTGCTGGTGCTAAAGGTATTCCAGTAGATATGCTAAGAAAAGCTTCTTCAATGGCAGTATGTAAAATAAACATGGATACTGACATAAGATTAGCTATGACTGCTGCTGTAAGAAAAGTTTTTGGAGATAATCCAAAGGAATTCGACCCTAGAAAATATTGTGGAGCTGGAAGAGATGCTATTCAGAAAGTTGTTGAAGGCAAAATAGACAACGTTCTTGGTTCAGCTAACTCTATGGAATAGAAAAAATGTGGCTTTAGAGCCACATTTTTTATTTTCAAGAAGTACCGCCGAAAGCGGACTCATATTCTGAGGTATGTCGCCAAGCTTCGGCACTATACCTCTCCATATAAGTCCGCTTTCTGGTTTCATTCTCCATTTTTAAAAATTTATCCTTTAAATCATTTATTTTTCAGTATAGTTTCGCACATGTTTTATGACAATGTTGATACTGCCATCACCAACTCTTTGTATTTCAAACTTGCTATTGTCGTAATAGGCATCTTGATTTATATAGAGATCTATCTCTTTGTCTATTTTAAGCCTAACTCTTTTTAGCTTTTTTTCTACCCACTGTTTATCTATATCTACATTATCCCCTACCCCTTGGGATGATATGTACTCCTTGAAACTTTGCTGAATTTCTACATTGTCTCCAAACATATCTTCTGCCAGTGAATGTACATCTATTTTTTCTTCTTCCTTTAACTTTTTCTTTATAGAGCTTCTAACTATTTCTGCTGTATCTGCATTTTCTTCAAAGCTTGTTCTGGTCCATTCTTCAGCTGCTTTAACAAAGGTTTTAGTCATGTCTCTTTCGTTATCTATTGTCCTGCATCCAAGATACTTGTTTGTAAAATAATCTGATCCATATTCCATATTGTCTTTGCTTTTACTTTGTTTATCTATAATCATTAAATTAAATCCTTGATCTTCCTTTACAACTTTAATAAAAGCACTCTTTTGTATTTTCCCAGAGCTTGTAGGAAGTCCAGTTAATTCTGGAACTATGTTTATGCCTATCTTATTGTCTAGAAATTCTATGGAATGAGTATAGTTTTTTATGTAATCCATTTTTAATATTGCTAACATAGGCCCATATTCTGTTGATATTGATACTATAACTAAATCACAGGAATATATATTTCCTTCAGCTTTCATTAACCTGAACATCTTGTTCGCTAATTCTTTTGAAGTTTCAATAATACCTTTAATTTCATTAAGATACTCTTGGGATGCTTCCTTTATCACATTTTTTTCTCCGTTAAAAATAGCATACCTTAACTCTTCATCTTTTAGACATCTTTCTATGTGTTTTAATAAAAATCCATATATCTCTTCATTCAGCTGCAGTGGGTATTCGTTTAATACAGGTTCTTCAGCATTAGTATCTAATATGTGAACTACAGCCTCATTTATGATTATTTCCTTTATATATTCCAAGTTCTCTCCTCTCCTTCATTTAGAGTTAATGTCAGCTATAATTATAACCTGTATTACGTTTATCAAACAACCTTGTTTATATCTTCTAAATTCAATGAATCATGTAGATTTTTATAGCAATTTCATATAAAATTAATGATAAAGTATTATATACAGAAAAAAATAAAATATCTTCATAATACTTTAATTTACAGGTAAAACTACAACCTTATAAATAAAACTTTTTATGAACTTTACAAATATAAATATATTTTATAAAATTTCTCAATTATAATGTAGATAGAAGAGGTGTTATACTTTGAAAGAGTTTGAAACAAGGATAATTAATATTGATGAAAATAAAATTAAGACTAAGCTTATGCAAATAAATGCAGTTAAAGTTAAACAAGAAAATCAAATTAACAATATATATGATTTTGATGATAGGAGGCTATTAAATAAAAAAGGTTATGCTAGAATAAGAATAGTAGAAGACCTGCTGAATAACAATAATCACTATTATATGACTACAAAGAAACTTTTAAGTCAAGATAAATATAAAGTAATGGAAGAAAATGAAACAGAAATACTAGATTCAAAAGCAGGTGAAAGTATATTTAAATCTCTAGGCTTAAATCTTATTCAATCAATAAAAAAATATAGAGAAAGTTATAAGTACAAAAATACATTAATCGAAATTGACATAAATGAGAAATCTTTTTGTCCATTTCCTTACATAGAAATTGAAACTAATGACGATACTGAACTTAAAGAAGTAGTTGAATTATTAGGATATAAACTAGAAGATACTACATCTAAAACTATCTTTGAGATATTGAAAGAAGGCAATTATACATCCAATTGTGATGCTGGCCTTTAATTAATCTTTCTTTTCTAGAAATGGAGAATTTATATGTTCGGCTATGTTACTCCATGTAAGATGGAGCTTAAAATCAAAGATTATGAAAAATTTAGAGCTTACTACTGCGGTTTATGTAAATCTATAAAGAATAATATTGGAAATATACCTAGAGTTTCTTTAAATTATGATATGACCTTTCTAGCTATATTGCTAGATTCATTAGATGATAAATATCCAATTTATTCAAAGTATAGATGCTCTGTACATCCACTTAAGAAAAAAATTCTTGTTGTAGATAACAATTGTTTAAGTTATGCTGCATTTTGCAATATAATTTTAACTTATTATAAACTTTTAGATAATATAAATGATGATAATTCTATTAAAAGTAGACTTTTCTCTTTATTTTTTAAAGGATATTTGAAAAAGGTCCCTGATAGCTTAAAGGAGCACCTTATATATATAGAGAATAATTTAAATACACTATATAGTATAGAAAAAAGTCCTGATGGCAAATCCATTGATCATATTGCACATCCCTTTGCTGAACTTACTGGTTTTATTGTATCTTCGTATAAAAATAATGAAAATAAAGATACACTATATTGGCTTGGATACAATCTTGGAAAATGGATTTATGTTATTGATGCTTGGGATGATCTAGAAAAAGATATGTCAAATAATAAATTTAATGTAATAAATTCTTGTTTTAATAGAGACAATCTTTCGTATAAGGAATTTTCAAGTATAATTGAAAGTAAAGTAGATTTTATATTAGGTATTTGCGCTTCACAGTGCTCTTCTCTTTTAAGTAAACTGACCTTAAAAAAGAATGAAGAATTATTGTATAATATTCTGCAGTTTGGGCTCTTAGAAAAAATGGATAAAGTGTTTAAAAGGAGTTGTTGTGATCATGAGAAATCCATATGAAGTACTTGAAGTAAGTAAAAATGCTTCAAAAGATGAAATAAAAAAAGCTTATAGAGAATTAGCTAAAAAATATCATCCTGATCAATATGGTAATAACCCATTAAGAGATTTAGCTGAAGAAAAAATGAAAGAACTTAACGAAGCTTATGACTATCTAATGAAAAATTCTTCTTCTGACAGCTATTCTACTTCTAGCTATGGGAATAATACATATAATAATGGAAATACTTCTGATATATATCGTTCTATTGAGATGGCTATACAAAATGGTAATCTTGGATTTGCAGAAGAAAATCTAAATAGAATTACTACTAGGGATGCCGAGTGGAATTATCTTATGGGAATACTTAATATGAGAAAAGGCTGGTACAATGAAGCCTATAATAATTTGAGCACAGCATGTAATATTGAACCTCGCAATGGAAAATATAGAGATGCCTTTAACAGATTAAATAATATGAATCAGTCTTACAGAGAACCTTATTACAACAATAGAAGAAGAGACACTAGTATGTGTGATATTTGTGCAACCCTATACTGTCTAGATTGTTGTTGTGAATGCAGCGGCGGAGATCTTATTAGTTGTTGTTAGAAATGGAGGATAGATGTCATGGATAGACGGAATAAAAAAACCTCATATATAGCTAAAGGTGGTCTTTTTATAGCACTTGGAGTAATCTTAGTATATTTGAGCAGTGTAGTACCTATAAATAAGCTTTATCTGCTAGGTATCGCTTCAACTATTATTCCTCTATCTGTTATTACCACTAATATACAAAATGCATTAACTGTTTATTTTGCTACTTCCATTCTTTCTCTATTTATTTCTGCTTCAAAAGTCACTGCAATATCTTATATAATATTTTTCGGATTGTATGGAATAGCAAAATATTATATTGAAAAAATACGTAAGCTATATGTAGAAATTATACTAAAACTTTGCTTTTTTAATATAGTTATTTTTATATCATTTTATATTTATAAAACATTTTTCCTTGGATTTATAAGTATAAATATGCCTATCCATTTACTTATAATTGCATCAGAAATAGCATTTTTAATATACGATTATGCATTAACTTTAATCATAAATCATGCAAATAATTATTTTATAAAACGATTAAATTTATAAAATTGCTTTATCTATATTGACTTATATCATAATTATGATATAATAGTTGTTGTGGATTTTGTAACATCCATACTTCAAATATTGCCCATTCGCCAAGCGGTAAGGCGCCTGACTCTGACTCAGGTATTCAGAGGTTCGAATCCTTTATGGGCAGCCATGAAAATAAGAACTCTACATAATTTTGTAGAGTTTTTTATATTTTTTTAACAAACTGTTCTACAACCCTTGACAAAAAATTATTGATATTATAAAATTTACAATAAGTTGATAAAATGCTTTGAAAAGGAATAGTAGTATTTTTGTCTGCCTAAGAGAGCTGTTGTTTGGTGTGAAACAGTGCTGATAAACTACGAACTCGCCTTGGAGCTTACCTGCGCAAAACAGGTACGGTTAAAACCGTTATATTTTTAAGTGAAATCAAGATTTAAGTTTGGTTTAATAAGAGTGGTACCGCGGAATATAAGCTTTTCGTCTCTTTTGAAGAGAGATGAAAGGCTTTTTTATTAATTGGAACCAGTATATTATAAATGATTAAATCTGTTTACTTTTTACAAATTTTGTAATAATAATTATTATATAACAAAACACAGTAAAGGAGCGATAACATGAGCTTTTACAATACTAAAGTCGATGAAAAATGGCAAAAAAAATGGGAGAGTTCTAATCTTTACAAATTTGATGAAAATAACTTAGATAACAAATTATATGTTCTTGAAATGTTTCCTTACCCATCAGGAAGTAAGCTTCATGCAGGTCATTGGTTTAATTACGGACCAGTTGATTCCTGGGCAAGAATGAAAAGAATGCAGGGTTATAATGTATTCCAACCAATGGGTTTTGATGCTTTTGGTCTTCCTGCAGAAAATTTTGCAATTAAGACAGGAATTCATCCTAAAGATTCAACAGAGAAAAACATTGCAACTATGGAAGATCAACTTAAAGCTATGGGTACAATGTTTAACTGGGAAAATGAGGTCGTAACTTGTAGGCCTGATTACTATAAATGGACTCAATGGATATTTACTAAATTATTCGAAAAAGGTTTAGCTTACAGAAAAAATGCACCTGTTAACTGGTGTCCTAGTTGTAATACTGTTCTTGCTAATGAGCAGGTTATAGATGGTGTTTGCGAAAGATGCAGTACCGAAGTCACTAAAAAGGACTTAACTCAATGGTTCTTTAAAATAACAGACTACGCTGAAGAGTTGCTTCAAAAGTTAGACGGCTTGGATTGGCCTGAAAAGACAAAGGCTATGCAAAGACATTGGATTGGCAAATCTATTGGTTCTGAAATAACCTTTAAAGTAGCGGATTCAGATTTACAATTTAATGTATTTACTACAAGAGTAGATACTTTATTTGGTGTTACCTATGTAGTTATAGCTCCTGAAAATGATCTTGTAGATAAAATTACTACAGCTGAATATAGAGACTCAGTTAATGAATATAAAGAACAAGCAAAGAAACAATCTGATATAGAAAGACAGTCAATAACTCGAGAAAAAACTGGTGTATTTAGTGGAGCATACGCTATAAATCCTATCAACGGAAGAAAGGTTCCTATATGGATAGGCGATTATGTATTAAACACTTATGGTACTGGTTGCGTTATGGCCGTTCCAGCTCATGATGAGAGAGACTTTGCCTTTGCAACAAAATACAAACTTCCTATAGAGAGAGTAATTGAAGGTGGAGATTCTCTTCCTTATGTTGAATATGGCAAAATGATAAACAGCGATAATTTCAACGGTCTTTATGGTGATGAAGCAAAGGCAGCTGTTGTTAAAAAACTTGAATCTATGGAACTTGGAAAAGGCAAAGTAAATTACAGACTAAGAGACTGGTTAGTTTCAAGACAAAGATACTGGGGAGCACCTATTCCAATAATTCATTGTGATAAGTGCGGAACTGTTCCTGTTCCAGAAAAGGATCTCCCTGTAGTACTTCCATATGATGTAGAGTTTTCACCTGATGGAAGGTCTCCATTATCAAAGTCTGAAGAATTTATAAACACAACTTGTCCGGTATGCGGCGCGCCCGCTAAAAGGGATATGGATACTTTAGATACCTTTGTTTGTTCTTCTTGGTATTACTTAAGATACCCTGATAATAAAAACAGTGAAAAAGCTTTTGATACTGAAGCAATAAACAAAATGCTTCCAGTTGATATGTATGTGGGCGGACCCGAACATGCATGTATGCATCTTTTATATGCAAGATTCTTTACTAAAGCTTTAAGAGATATGGGATATTTAAACTTTGATGAACCTTTCTTATCCTTAAGGCATCAAGGCTTAATTCTCGGTCCTGATGGTTTAAAAATGAGTAAATCTAAAGGAAATACTATATCTCCTGATGATTACATAAAAGATTTTGGATCTGATGTGTTTAGAATGTATCTAATGTTCGGATTTGATTATACTGAAGGTGGCGCATGGAGTGATGATGGTATCAAATCTATTGGAAGATTTGTAGATAGGATTGAAAGAATATTAGATTCCTGCAGAGAGGAAATAAATAATTCTAAAAATAATAAAGTTACTTTAGATAAAGCAGAAAAAGAGCTTAATTACATGAGACATCATGCCATAAAATCGGTAAGCGATGATACTGCTAAATTTCAATTTAATACTTCTATAGCAAGATTAATGGAATTTATAAATGCTCTTTCAAAGTATGTAGTGGAAGATGTAAAAAACTCCTCATTTTTGAGGGAAACTATACTTGATTTTATAAAACTTATTGCTCCATTTGCACCTCATTTTGCAGAGGAACAATGGGAACTTTCAGGAATGTCTTACTCAGTATTTAATGAAAAATGGCCTACTTTTGATGCTAGTGCCCTAATAAAAGACGAAGTTGAAATAGCGATTCAAGTCAACGGCAAAATAAGAACAAAAATAAATATAGCTAGTGGTTTAACTGAAGATCAAATTAAAGAAGCTGCACTTGATAATGAAGATATAAAAGCTTCTATAGGTGAAAAAGAAGTTAAAAAAGTTATAGTTGTTAAAGGTAGACTTGTAAATATTGTTGTGAAATAAAATATGGGGGTTTATGCCCCCATATTATCTATACATTTCCAACATCTTCTCCGTAGATTTTAAAAGACTTGCTAATTCATGTACTTCCCCTTCTTCAATAAGTCTATTAAGTTGTGATTGAAATCTTGATGATTCTGCATGCTTTCCCATAGAAAGTAATGTTAATATATTATTCATTATGTCAGACACAAAACTGGATTTCACTTCAAAAAGCATTTGTGCATCTTTAATTTCATCTTTTATTTCTAACATTTGCTGGTCCAATTGAAAAGCTGCATCTGCCGCAGTTTTTAATTTTAATTTTATGTTTTCAGGAATTTCATGCTTATATTTATAATTTAAAGAATGTTCTATAGTTGCCCAGAAGTTCATTGCTAAAGTTCTTATCTGAAATTCTGCAAGTATTTCTCTTTCGCCATCAGCCATATTCACTGGATACTTAATAACCATATGATAACTCCTATATCCACTTCCTTTAACATTGGTAACATAATCCTTTTCATATAGTATTTTCATATCTCTTCTGCCTCTAATTATATCTACAACCTTCTCTATATCATCAACAAACTGACACATGATTCTAAGTCCTGCTATATCTTCTATCTCATAACCAATTCTATCTAATGGTATGTTAAATTTATTAGCCTTCTCTAGTATACTTGATATTTCTTTAACCCTACCTGTAACAAACTCAATAGGTGAATATTCATTTTTTCTTCTATATTCTTTTCTTATACTTCTAAATTTTATTTTTAATTCCTCAACTGCTTGTTCATAAGGTATCAGAAATGTTTTCCATTCTCCTATTGCCATAACCATTCACCCCTACGTATTAATATGCACTGTCTAATATTTATTATACTATACTTTTATTATAGTATATTATTTTATAAATAAATAATATAATTTCGTTATATTTTTTGATATAATAGTATTATTCTAAAAACTATTAGTATTGAAGGTGATGTTTTTTCATGCCAAATGATATATTTTCTGGTTTAGAGGATCTAGGATTTGAAGATATCGAAAATGTCAATTTATATAAAAAAGAAGAGACCGAAAAAAAAACTGACGAGCTTCAATCTCCAAAAAGTGATGAAGAAAAGCAAAAATCTTTACTATACGATTCTCAAGTTACTTGTCCAGTATGTGAATCATCATTCAAAGCCAGAACTGTTAAAAGTTCAGCATACAGAATTCTAAAAAAGGATTCAGATTCCTTTATTCATTTTAATCTAATAAATCCTTATTTCTACGATGTGTGGGTGTGTCCTAGTTGTGGGTATTCTTCTATGAAAAGTGATTTTAATAAAATCAGAAGCTATCATATAGAAGTAATAAAACAGAAAATCACCACAAAATGGCGCGGTAGAACGTATCCGGATGTGTACGATATAGATATAGCTATAGAAAGATATAAACTTTCACTTTTAAACTACACTGCTATGGATGCAAAGGCCAGTAAAAAAGCAATGAATTGTTTGAAGCTTGCATGGATGTATCGAATTAAAGAAGATAGAGAAAATGAACTTGCCTTTTTAAATTTAGCATTAGATGGATTCAGCAACGCTTTCTATGATGAAGATTTTCCTATATATGAAATGAACAAATTTACTATTATGTACTTAATTGGCGAACTTAATAGAAGAGTAGAGAAACATGATGTAGCTTTAACCTGGTTTAGTAGGGTTATAACTTCTCCCTCAGCTCCTCAAAAACTTAAAGACAAGACTCGAGACCAAAGAGATTTAGTAGAAGAAAGCATTAGAATAAAAAATTCAAAAGATACATATGTAGAAGAAAATTTATCTTCTAGTAATAAAGCTCTTAAAGAAAAAAAAGGATTCTTCTCCAAATTTTTCAAGTAATCTATAATTGTCTGTCTCATTAAGAATAAATATTACAATAATATTTTGTTAATTTAAAATTTGTAAAGCAACATGTTGTACATAAATTTCTTAGTTTGCCAGACAATTATTACAATGGCTTTCACTACAATCAATAAAACTAAGAACGGTTCTTTTATAATTACTAAATCTATTTATATTTCTTCGTCAAATAGCATGTTAATTAATTTTTCTACTCTTGGGTCACAAACTCTATAATTCACTTCTAACCCATTTCTTTCTCCTTCAATAATCCCAGCAGTTCTCAATTTCTGTAAATGCTGCGATATAGTAGACTGTGGCATATCAAGGCAATTTTGCATATGACTTACGTTGCATTTTTTCTTCTTCAATAGTCCTTTTACTATACAAAGTCTGACCGGATGCGCTAATACCTTAAGAAATTCAGCACTTTCATTAAATTGTTCAAAATTATTATCCATATAATACCTCTATCCTAAAATGATTATAATAAATATTTTTAACTATTTTCTAATTTTTATTTATCATTATATTTATATATTAAGATGTAATGATTTTATTGTCAATAAATTACCCCATGAAGATTTATAGAATTTTTATGGGATCAAAATTTAAATAGTCTCCAGAAGTAAGCACATACTCTATTCCATCCTTTTTTCCGTTTAAGGCCTTAGATAATGAAGGTCCATGCAAATGTCCATAGATAACCTTCTCAACATTGTATTCTTTAAATATCTCCACAAAACCTGATTCTACAAGCTTTTCATTCATAGGTGGGTAATGAATCATTACAATTATTTTTTTAAAATCCTTCTTTATAGCGGCATCTAGAGATAATCTCAGCCTCATTAGCTCCCTATTGTATATCTTCTCGTCGTGAGCTTTAAAATTCTCTCCACCTGGACAAATCCATCCTCTAGTACCACATATAGCATATTCTTCATAAACAGAAAAACTATTCTGAATAAATTCCATATCCTCATACAGATTATTTAATTTTGTGATGCTAACCCACCAATAATCATGATTACCTTTTACCATTACTTTCTTTCCTGGCAAATCATGAATCCAATGTAAATCATTCATGCCATCCTCTATTTTCATGGACCAAGATATATCCCCAGATATAAGAACTGTATCTTCATCCTTAACCTTTTTAATCCAATTTTCTTTTATTTTTTTATCATGTCTGAACCAATTTTCGCCAAATATGTCCATTGGCTTATCACCGTTTAAATCCAAATGCAAATCTGATATTGCATATAACGCCACTTTATCACCTTCTACTTTACTTATTTAAATCTTTATCTATATCCATCACATAGGCTATAACCTTAGCAACTGCCTCATATAATTCAAATGGTATAGCATCTCCCACATCCACGTTAGTTAATAGGTTAGTAAGTTCTTCATCATAAACTACTGGCACATTGCTTTTTTCTGCATTTTCTATTATTTTATCAGCTATATGTCCCATACCAGCCGCAGTTACTACTGGGGCCGTGTAGGCATAATCATATCTTAATGCAGCTGCTTTTTTTCTTTTATTCATTTCAACACCCCTTAGTATAAATGTGGAATCTACTAATTAATTATAAATTGTTATTATTATATTGTAAATTACCTAAAACTAGACTATACCTTTTTATCTATAGCATTTAAATTGTTATCATCAAAAAAATCTGAGCAATTTGTTATGTTCATTTCTTTTTTCCTTTCACTTACATTAGCATAAACGTTATATCCCATATCACTTAGTTTGCTCAATATTATTTCTTTTCCTTTATCTAAAACCTTAATCCATTGCTCGTTACATTTTATGTCTAAATTCATATTATAGTTGTTAACTTTTATATACGCGTCTACGACTCCCATATTAACAGTATTTACAGATGCTGCTATTTTCACATCCGTCGAATCTATTTTTTTACCCTTTTTTCTGTCGTCTTTTATCATTAATTTACATTGATATTCTTGTTTTTGTAAATTTATTGGCAAATCTAAATAGTAGTATTGATTTGAGATAGAATTAAATACCTTAAAATCATTAATATTCTTATCTAAAGCCTGTAATACATTATTATAAATTTTAGGGTCTAAATCACTTTTTTGCTCTAAAAAAGTTTTGACAGTATCCTTTAACTCCTCAGTTTTTATATTTATTTGTTCTTTAATATTGTTTGCTATATCCTCTATTTCATTTTGTTTGTCTACAAGTACATTTTTATCTTTTAAACCACTATTAGTTTTTAATTCTTCGACAAGATTAGAATTTTTCTCATTGGAAATCTTACTTGATTCTTGAGAATTCTTTATATTATTATCTAAATTTTCTTTCTCAACTACTCCCTTTTCATTTATTATTTTTGGTTTCGATGTATCTGTTTTATCATCTTGTTTTGTTAGAACTTCTTTATCAATATTCAAGTTGCCATCCTGATTATCTGCTATCTTTTTATTATTAATTTTTGCTTTTTCTAAAGTTTTATTATTTTCTGTTGTATTCTTGTTGCCAAGCTGTTCTTTTTCTAGAACTTTCTTGTCATTTGCAGTAATAACGTTATTAAAATCCCCATTTTCTGTTGCAATATTATCTAACTTACCATCTTCATATTCAATATTTTTAAATTCATCTCCAATGTATTTAACATCTCTAAGTATAGCTGAATCTCCCTTAAAAACATTGTTAAAGCTTTTAATATTTTCCTCTGTCAAATCTATATTATTCTCAAAAAGAATGAATAAGTCATCTTCTGTCAAATTCTTCAACTCATTAAAAAAGGATTTTAAAGTATTTTTTACTTGTACTCCTTCTTTACTCTGAGTATCAATATTTTTGCTTTGTATGTATTTTTCTATAAAAGCGTCCTCTTCTCCTGTATCTAGCTTTATTTTGCTCATAAAGTCTGTCATAGTTTTTACTTCTGAAATATTTTCTTTAGTAAGAGGTATATTATGTTTTACCATTTTATTCAAAATCTCATAATCTGAGTCATTTAACATCATATTGTTTTCTTTTAAAAAAGCATTAACTGAATCTTTTTCAATAGATTGCTGCTTAGAATTTGTGTTTACTATTTTAAGTTGAAGCTTTCCGTCTTCAAAACCATCAACTACAAATCTTACGAGGCCATCTGGTAGATTTTCTATAGGATTCTCAAGTTTAGCAGAGAATTGCCATCCATCAAGAAGTTTCAAGAGTATTTCGCCTGTCAACTTATCTAAATTCACTACTCTTGCTGCAAAATTCTGACCAACTTCAAAAGATAACTTTCTTGAAACCATTTTGGTATTAGCATTGTAAACACTATTTATATTCCATATACCAGCCAATAAACTCACTCCTTATAATTCAGTTTATATATACATTATCGCATATAAGTCTAACTTTATAAACTAAGTAAAATATAATAAAAAAAATAATCCAGAAAACTGGATCATTTTTTTATTAATTGTTTTTAAGAAGCTTTCTTTCCCCTTCTCCTTCTTTATGAAGTATAGGAGATACACTTTTATATATAACTGTAGTTAAAATTGATAATACTATACCTTTAATTATGTTAAAAGGTGCAATCGCCAATATTACAAATGAATTCAAATCTTTTATGTGGCTATTCACTTTGTTTCCCATTGCAACTATAGCACTTATTGGAAAATGCAACACAATCTCATATAAAGGCAAGAATATGAAATAGTTAAGAATACTTGCTGCCACTGTCATAACTAAAGTTCCTGCAATTAACGAAGTTATTGCTGTTCCTCTAGTTTTATTTCTATTATATATATACCCTGATACATACACCAAAACTGCACCAACAAGAAAATTCGCTAATTCTCCAACAAAAGCAGTTCCCCCAACAAATATACCGTGAAGTATATTTTTTAACAGCTCTATTGTAACTCCTGCCATTGGTCCAAGTGCAAAAGCTCCAATTAGTGCTGGTAAATCACTTATGTCAATCTTTAAAAATGATGGAAAAAACGGAGTAGCAACTTCAATAAACATAAGCATAAATGCAATTACACTAAGCAAAGATACCTTTACCAACTTGTTCAATTTTTGATCTTTCATTTGTTCACCCTCCTAATATAACTATTTAATAATCTTCTTAAAATATTCATACTTAGGTGTAAGGTGCTAGTATAACAAAAAACCCTGGTAAAAAACCAGGGCCGAATTCACATTATACTTTACCTTCTTTCATCCAGACTTTACTGTCGGCTTCGGAATCTAACCGAATCATGCCACTAAGGCTCGCGGGCTATACCGCCGGTGGGGAATTTCGCCCCGCCCTGAAGATTATTATTCTATTAACTTTACGACTTAATTATAATACAAGTTCTTTTTAAATTCAATATTAAAACATACTATATATAAACTATTTTTTCATTGTCAATGCTATTCTTTTTCTCTTCTCATCAACTTCAAGAACTTTAACCTCAACAATATCTCCAACCTTTACCACATCAAGCGGATGCCTTACAAAACTATCTGATAACTGACTTATATGAACTAATCCATCTTGATGAACTCCAATATCAACAAAAGCACCAAAATCTGCAACATTCCTTACCGTTCCCATGAGTGCCATTCCTGGTTTTAAATGAGTTATATCTATTATTCCAGTCTTCAGTATTGGTTTTGGAAGTTCTTCTCTTGGATCTCTTCCTGGCTTTTTTATTTCCTTTATTATATCGTTAAGAGTAGGAATTCCTATTGATAGTTTCTCTGATAAATTCCCTACCCCCACTTCTTTTACTCTTTCATCAATATCTGTAAGTTTATTATTTTTCAAATCCTCTTTAACATATCCTAATGTATTCAATAACTCTTTAGCAGCGTTATAAGACTCTGGATGGACTGAGGTATTATCTAAAGGTTCTTCGCTTTCCATTACTCTTAAAAATCCTGCACATTGTTCAAAGGCTTTTGCTCCTAATCTTTTGACCTTTAATAGCTCTTTTCTAGTTTTGAATTTGCCATTTTCTTCTCTGTAAGCTACAATATTTTGTGCTATAGTTGAATTTATACCAGATATGTAAGATAACAATGATGGAGTCGCTATGTTTAAATCTACTCCTACACTATTTACACAATCCTCTACAACTCCCCTTAACGATTCATCTAGCTTTTTGGGAGCTACATCATGTTGATATTGACCAACTCCTATGGATTTGGGATCTATCTTTACAAGTTCTGCTAGAGGGTCTTGAAGTCTTCTTCCAATAGATATAGCACCTCTTAACGAAACATTTATATCAGGATATTCTTTTGCAGCTAATTCAGATGCTGAATATACTGAAGCTCCTGCCTCTGATACTACAACATAATAGAGTTCTCTATTTCTTTCTGACTTAACTTCTTTTATAAGCCTCACAATTACTTCCTCTGATTCTCTACTGGCAGTACCATTTCCTAGAGATATAACATCTACATCATGCTTATAAACTAAGTCCTTTAATGTTTTTATTGCATCCTCTATATTCTTTTGAGAGGTAGTCGCATAAACAGTTGCCGTATCTAATAATTTTCCAGTATCGTCAAGTACGGCTATTTTACAACCAGTTCTAAAGCCTGGATCAAACCCTAGTACAAATTTTCCTTTTATAGGTGCCTGCATTAACAAAGCCTGAAGGTTTGCCTTAAATATTTTTATAGCACCTTCTTCAGCTTTATCTGTAAGGTCTGATCTTATTTCCCTTTCTATTGATGGATATATAAGTCTCTTTAAAGACTCCTTAACACTATTTTCTATATATGAATCAGTGCTTGTATTACCTTTTAAGCACTTTTCCCTTAAGTAGTTAATAATCCTATCCATATCTGAGGTTATTTTTACAGAAAGTATTTTTTCTTTTTCTCCCCTATTAATCGCAAGTATCCTATGTGGCGGTATGCTTTTTACTGATTCCTTATAATTGTAATACATTTCATATGGAGTAGATTCTTGACTTTCTCCAGTTATCTCTACTAAACCTTGATTTTGAACAAATCCTCTAATATACTTCCTGTGATCTGCTTCGTCAGATATCATCTCACTTATGATATCCATTGCTCCAGCTAAAGACTCTTCTACTGTTTTTACCTCCTTTTCTTCGTTTATGAATTCATTTGCATATTGTTCTATATTACCTTTAAATTCTCCACTCCAGATAGCTTCTGCTAAAGGCTTTAATCCCTTTTCTTCTGCAATGATTGCTCGTGTTCTCTTTTTAGGCTTGTAAGGTCTGTATATGTCCTCAACTTCCGTTAACGTATCACATTTCACTATGACAGCCTTCAATTCATCTGTCAACTTGCCTTGCTCATCTATGAGTCTTATAACATCTTCTTTTCTTCCCTCAAGATTTCTTAAGTATGTAAGTCTTTCTGAAAGATTTCTAAGAGTTACATCGCTCATCCCACCTGTCATTTCTTTTCTATACCTTGCTATAAATGGAACTGTATTTCCACCATCTAGAAGATCGATTACAGTTTCTACATAGGTCTTATTTAAATTTAATTCTTGTACTAGTCTCTCAACTATATTATTCATATTTACCTCCGTGCTCATTAAACTATAAAAATTTTTAAGTTATCGGCTAAAAAATATTATAACAGTTATATAATATTTTGCAAATTAATATATTTTAAAGATATATTTTTTGAGGAGTTATTATAATGAAAAAATACATATCTTATCTTTTGTTAATAACATCATTTATTTTACTCGGCTTTAGCTTTAATCTTTACCTAAAAATACATTCATTCAATCATGATTCTGTAAAAAAGAATATTGATTATTTATCTTCCGACGCCTTTAAAGGCAGACTAGCTGGCAGTTTAGAGAATGCTGAAATTGCTATGTATATTAAAGATAGCTTTAAAAATAATAATCTAAAGCCTTACAATGACAGCTATTTTCAAAGCTTTCAAACTATCTATCCACACAAAGTTTCTGGAACTCCATATTTAAATGTTACTGATAAAAATGGATTCTTAATTAGAGAATTCAAATATGGTATCGATTTTAAAGAAGACCTATTGAACTTTAGAAAAAACACTTTAAGCTTTAATAGAAATGATAAAATAAATCTCTTAAATGGACACATTCAAGTTAAAAAAGATAATGATTTCTTCTTATTTTATACACCTGAAAACTCTGAACTTAACTTTAGAAGTTCATTTATAAGCACT
Source organism: Clostridium thailandense (assembly GCF_019207025.1). GTDB lineage: Bacteria > Bacillota > Clostridia > Clostridiales > Clostridiaceae > Clostridium_AM > Clostridium_AM thailandense. The sequence continues at coordinate 53,475 of NZ_JAEEGC010000019.1, forward strand.
TCACCCTATAGTATGTATATTATGATCACCAAAAGCACATTTAACGAACTGAATTCTTATATAGGCAAAGACTATAACATAAACTGCTTTATACCTTTTGAATCAAAGCAAGCATCATTAAACAATGTTACTGCATATATAGAAGGTAAAGACCCTAAGGCTCCTCCGATTGTACTTTCTGCACATTTCGACCATATTGGATCTGACCTTTCTGCAAAAGTCTACAATGGTGCTTTAGATAACGCCTCAGGAGTTTCCTTTATTATTGAAATGAGCAAATATATAAATTCTATAGGTAAACCTGATAGAAATATATTATTCGTTGGTTTTAATGCCGAAGAACTTGGTTGTCTGGGCTCAAAAGCTTTTGCAGATAAATATAAGAATAACCTCAATGGTTCCAGAATATTTAATTTTGATATGGTGGGCGGAAGTAAATCTGTTCCTCTCTATATAATGGGCGGAAGACAAGATACAAAAGATAGCCCTCTTATAAAAGAAATTTCGGCTGTTTGTGCAAAAAGTAAAATTAATTTTAACTATTTATTTGAAGACGCAAGCGACCACGAATATTTTAGAAAACAAAATATTGACGCAGTAACCCTCTGCGATGCAGATTCATCAAGAATTCATACCCCCGATGATAAACCAACGTTTATAGATACATCTTCTATAGACAGATGTTTCAAAGTGATATCACCAGAAATAATTAAATACGGCTTTGGCAAGAACCTTTTCATACTCTATAATACAGAACTTCTCTTTACTTCTTTATTTTGTACACTTTTAGCTTTAATCCTTTTATATCAAAACAAAAATAAAAAAGATATATAGATAACCAAACCAGAAAGTAGACTTATAGCGTTGAAGCCTGGAAACATATCCCAGAGCATAAGTCTACTTTCGTCTGTGTTTATCTATATACCTTCTAGTTTGTATTTTGTTTCAAATATTCATTTATAAATTCGTCTATTTCTCCATTTATAACAGCATTTATATTCCCATTTTCAACACCAGTTCTATGATCTTTAACTAAAGTATATGGTTGAAAAACATAAGATCTTATTTGACTTCCCCATCCCATATCTTTTAATTCTCCAGTTAAATCTTCTATTTTTTCTTTATGTGATCGCTCTTTTAACTCCACCAATTTAGATTTTAGCATCTTCATTGCTTCATCCTTATTATGATGTTGGCTCCTTTGATTTTGACACTGAACAACTATTCCAGTTTGTATATGCGTTATCCTAATTGCAGACTCTGTTTTATTTACATGCTGTCCTCCTGCTCCTCCTGATCTAAAAGAGTCCACCCTTATGTCTTCTGGCCTTATTTCTATGTCTTGACTTGCTGTAAGTTCTGGTAAAACTTCAATAGACGCGAAGGAAGTTTGTCTTTTACCATTAGCATTAAACGGCGATATTCTTACTAATCTGTGTATTCCTTTTTCCGCTTTTAAATATCCATAAGCGAATTCACCAATTATCCTTAAATCAGCGCTTTTAATTCCAGCATCATCTGCAGGGAGTATATCTATGGTTTCTATCTTGAAGCCTTTTCTTTCAGCCCACCTTGTATACATCCTTAAAAGCATTTCTGTCCAGTCTTGTGCGTCTGTTCCTCCGACTCCTACATGCAAAGATATTATTGCATTATTTTTATCATATTCTCCTGATAGCAGTATTTCTATTCTAAACCTCTCTACATCGTCCTGAAGTTCTTTTACTTCTTTTAATATTTCTTTTGCGGAAGTTAAATCAACTTCTTCTATCGATAATGTAGTTAGAACCTCAACATCTTCTATCCTTGTATTTAGTTGCTCATATCTATCTAATCTGCTTTTAATAAACTTTTCTTGTTCTGTTACTTCCTGTGCTCTATTTATGTCACTCCAAAAATCTGGTTCTTGCATTTTTTTCTGTAATTCGTCTATCTTAATTCTAGAATTATCAATGTCAAAGTGAATCCCTAATTTCTTTAACGGCTTCTTTCAAGCTACCTATTTCATTTAAAGTTTCTTCTAATTGAAGTAGCATCTAATCACTCTCCTCTTAATATAAAACAATGCAAATTTAAATAATATTAAATTCTACTAAACAAATGTCGTTTTGCTCAAGCAAAACGACATCCAGAATATTATTCAAATCTTCCACAACAATTTTTGTACTTTTTACCACTTCCACATGGACATAAATCGTTTCTTCCAGTGGTTTTTTCCTTCTTCACTGGCTGCTTCTTTACAGAATCATCTCCACTTTGATTTGTGTGAGTTTCTTTTACAACTCTCTCTCTTTCAGGTGTTTTTTGAATTTGAACGTGGAATAGATATTTTATGGTATCTAACTTAATGTTATATATCATTTCTTCAAACATCTCACTACCTTCAAAGGAATAAGCTTGAGCAGGATCTTGCTGTCTATATGCTCTAAGTCCTATACCTCTCTTAAGGTGTTCCATATCATCTATATGATCCATCCACTTTGTATCAACAACTCTTAGAAGAACAACTCTTTCAATTTCTCTCATCTGCTCTGGAGTAAATTCATCTTCTTTTTGTGAATAAATCCCTTTTCCTATTTCAACAAACTTTTCTTTAATTTCTTCGTTTGATAGCTGCGATAGATCTTCAACTTTGACCGAATCCTTTGGCACATATAGCTCTTCCATATAATCTATAAGATTTGCTAAATCATTTTCAAAGTCTTCCTCTATTCCTGAAATGTGTGAGTTAACTGCAGAAGTAATTACATCATCAAGCATTTGATATATTTGTTCTTTTAAGTCTTCTCCTTCAAGAACTTCTGACCTTTGTCTATATATGATTTCTCTTTGCTTATTTATAACATCATCATATTGAAGCAACGTTTTTCTTATGTCAAAGTTGTTCCCTTCAACTTTCTTTTGAGCATTTTCTATAGCACCACTTACCATTTTACTCTCTATAGCTTCGTCATCACCAAGACCAAGTTTTTCAACTATATCTTTTAACTTATCTGAACCAAATATTCTCATTAAGTCATCTTCTAATGATACATAAAATCTTGACATACCAGGATCTCCTTGACGACCTGAACGTCCTCTTAACTGGTTATCAATTCTTCTTGATTCATGTCTTTCAGTACCTATAATTTTTAAACCGCCAAGTTCTACAATATCTTCTCCAAGCTTAATATCCGTACCACGTCCTGCCATATTTGTAGCTATTGTAACCATGGATTTTTCTCCAGCATGAGCTATTATTTCTGCTTCTTGTTCATGGTATTTAGCATTAAGTACTTGATGAGATACACCTTTTTTCTTTAACATATCTGAAAGAAGTTCAGATTTTTCTATACTTACTGTACCAACCAAAACTGGCTGACCCTTTTTATAAGTCTCAACTATTTCTTCCACTATAGCTTTAAACTTGCCTTTAGCCGTTTTATAAACTAAATCAGGCATATCTTGCCTTGCTATTGGTTTATGTGTAGGAACCACAATTACATCTAATCCATAAATTTCTCTAAATTCATTTTCTTCTGTTAGTGCTGTACCTGTCATACCCGATAATTTATTAAATATTCTGAAGTAATTTTGATAAGTAATAGTTGCAAGGGTTTTTGATTCTCTCTCTACTTTAACCCCTTCTTTTGCTTCTATAGCTTGATGTAGACCATCACTATATCTTCTTCCTTCCATCATTCTTCCTGTGAATTCGTCTACTATCATAACTTCGCCATCTCTAACCATGTAATCTTTATCTCTTTTCATTATGTAGTTAGCTTTTAACGCCTGAACTACATGATGTTGAATTTCCATATTTTCAGGATCTGCATAGTTTGCTAACTTAAAAAACTCTTCTGCTTTTTTAATTCCATCTTCAGTAAGAATTACTGCACTTGCTTTTTCATCTACTGTAAAATCTTTTTCTTTAACTAAAGTCTTAGCAAAGTAATCTGCAACTTTGTAAAACTCAGTGGACTTCTCACCTTCACCCGAAATTATAAGAGGAGTTCTAGCTTCGTCTATCAATATGGAGTCAACTTCATCCACTATTGCAAAATTTAATTTTCTTTGAACTCTTTCTTCCTTGTATACAACCATGTTATCTCTTAAATAATCGAAACCAAATTCACTATTGGTTCCATAGGTTATATCACATCTATATGCTTCTTGCCTTTGTGTTTGGTCTAAATCATGAAGAATTACACCAACTTTTAATCCTAGAAACTCATACACTGGAGCCATTGTATCTCTATCTCTTTTAGCAAGATAATCATTGACAGTTACTATATGAACTCCTTTTCCTGTTAGCGCATTCAAATAAGCCGGAGCAGTCGCTACAAGCGTCTTTCCTTCTCCAGTTTTCATTTCTGATATTCTACCTTGGTGTAGAACTATTCCTCCAATTAACTGCTCTCTATAATGCTTTAAACCTATAGTTCTTGCTGAAGCTTCTCTTACAGCTGCAAAAGCTTCAGGCAAAATTGAATTTAAATTTTCTCCTTTTTCAATTCTTTCTTTAAATTCATCCGTTTTCGCTCTTAGTTCAGAATCACTTAAGCCTTGCATTTGAGAGTCAAATGAATCTATCTTATCTACAATAGGAATTATCCTTTTTACCTCTCGTTCACTATATGATCCAAATATCTTTTGAAAAATACCCATATTTTTTCATCCTCACCATATTAAATTTATAAACATACACTTTATAGATTATATCATCTAATTGCACGCTATTCAACTTATATGAACAATACTTTGACATAGTTTAAAAATTTGTTACACTTTTACGCTTAATTTTTATATAATAATATTTTACATATATTATTATTTTTTTACAAAGTTAATTTTTTACATAATCCTACATTTTAAACAAAACCTTAATTTTAAAAGAGGAAGCAATTAAGCTTCCTCTTTTTTAAAATTCAGGTTCTATTAAACCATAATTTCCATCTTTTCTTTTATAAACTACATTTACATCTCCATCTTTGTCATTTTCATATACGAAAAAGCTGTGTCCTAAAAGTTCCATTTGAAGTACTGCTTCTTCCGCAGACATAGGTTTTATTGCAAATCTCTTAGTTCTTACTATTTTACTTTCTTCTACTCGCTCTTCCTCATTAAAGTCAGGTATAAATTGAAATCTCAATGATTCCATATGGTTTCTTCTTTGAAGTTTTGTTTTTTGTTTTCTTATTTGACCTTCTAATTTATCTACAACTATATCAATAGATGCATACATATCATCATGTGCCTCTTCAGCTCTTAACAATATTCCTCCAACAGAAATCGTAACTTCTACGATTTGTCTATTTTTTTCTACACTTAATGTAGCATGCGCTTCTACATCAGGGTTGAAATACTTCTCCAACTTTGACATTTTTTTCTCAACAGTACTTCTTAAAGCATTAGTCACCTCAATATTTTTTCCACTTACAGTTATCCTCATATTTCCAGCCCCTTCCTTATCTTTATGAATAACTCAATAGTCTGATACTTATATACCATAAATATAATTTTATGGATATACACTTAACTTTTGTTAACTCTATTTTAATACGATTTTAACTAAATTACAATAGTATTATTGTGAATTAACAAAATATTGCACAAATTAATATTATTATCCTTTAAGACCTCTTATTCTTTATAGTTTTATTTACAATACTATTATGTTCAAAATCCTGAAAAAAATTAAAGTTCTTAATCTAAAAAGATTAAGAACTTTATCAAGTCAGTTGACCTGGTCTTTGACCCCACACTCGCCTGCTGGAGATTTTGCTACCCGGAATTAACCTCTCACTACTAACTCTCTCGCTTTAACGGCAGGACTTACCTCTAAGCCGCACCATGCTCATTAAACATTTTTATTTAACTTACGTGGATCGTTTCGCCTGCGACTGGCATCGACTTTCAACCACAAACCTAACTCAATATAATAATTATACCTTACTTTTCGCTCCAGTCAATATGATAATTTTTCCCGAGCCATTCTTTATCAATTCATAAGCACAATAAAAGGCTGTTGCTCCAGTCGTTATAACGTCATCAACTATTAAAATCTTTTTATTTTTAATATTCACCCTGTTGCTGACAAACTTAAAGCACTGACACATGTTTTTCCAGCGCTCACTATAATTCAAACCTATCTGATCTTTAGTTTCTTGAGTTTTCTCTAGACAGTGAATTATAGGTATTTTTAAAGCATCACTTATGATTTGAGCTAAATACTTACTCTGATTATAACCTCTCTTCTTTAATGCAACTTTATTCATAGGAATATATGTTATAAAATCAAATTTTATATTATTTTCCTCAATTAAGCTTATCATATAATTAGCTATGGTTTCTCCTGCCTTAAAATTACTTTTATATTTAAGCTTTAATATTAACTCCATCATTATTCCCGAGTAATACGAAACACTATAAGCTGAAATTTTTATCTTATTAAATTCTATGTCAAAGGAATCTTTGCAAAGCTTCATTCGTTTCTTACATTCTAAACATATACATTCCTTATCAAAAATTTCGCTTTTACACAAAATACACTTTTCATCATCAGAATATATTACTTGAAGTATGCATTCCCATACAAATTTTAAATTTTCAACAATCCCATTTCCCATGCTTCTTTATTAAAATTTCTAGTTATATTTTTTGCCTTTTCCATATCTTCACTTTCTTCGTTAGATAAAAATATAACTTCTCCTTTCCAATCCTTTTCACATCGTCCTACACTTCCACAAAAATATATAAGTTTTTTATAATTAAATTCAGAATCATTGGCAAAGTAAACCATAACATCTGAATCATTAACACCAGAGAATACTTGTTCAAAATCATTTGTTATGAGTACCGCTCTTTTTATCTTTTCAAAGTTTATAATTACTTTTTTAGTCACCTTACCTTTAGGTATACATACTATATTCTTACTTAAACTACGACAATAATTGTTTATATAAAAATACACATTTTCAATTTTCTCTTCATCTGGTACACATATTACAACTCTTCTCTCACAATCTATTGACCATTTTAAATATTCATATACAACGAAAGGTATATCTCTGTTTATATTTATTCTTGTTAATATTGTTCTTGGCTCTATAATAGGGTTTTTACTATCTTTTACAGGCAAGCTTATTTCTCTTCCACCCTTTAGTATATTCTCTATGGAATATGTTATGAATTTCGAATCTGCTTTAGAAACTTTAGTTATTAAATCAAATATCTCGTGTTTACTATGAATAGGAAAGCTCCTTATATCATCATAAATAACTAAGTCAAACTTTTCATTTATTAATAAAGCATTATTAAAACTACTTACCTTTAATTTAGATTGCAAATTTGTTTTTTCATTTCTTACATAAGTATAATCTCTAAAATTGGTATACTTCTTTATTGTTTCTAATATATTAATATTACTTGAATCCTCATTTGTAATGTATATAACGTTTTTTCTGCTTTCAACACAATATTGTATTGCCTTTAAAAAAATATCTGAAGAGTTATATGGGAGTGATATTACATTCAAGAAACGTTCATGACTTCTAACCCAACTCAATATACTATTACTTATTTTCTCTTTCTCTTCAATTAAGTTCTTTTTCTGCAAAAGGATCATTCACTTCACTCTCCATTATATCCATTATTCTAAATTTTAATAGTGAATATCTCTCAAAGCTTTTACTATTATTTATCATAAATTGCATAGCTTTTATGCTGCCTACTAATACTACTAACTGCTTAGCCCTTGTAATAGCAGTATATAACAAATTTCTATTCATAAGTAAGGGAGGCCCCATGAACATAGGTATAATAACTACAGGAAATTCACTTCCTTGACTTTTATGTATTGTTATTGCATATGCTAGGTCAATTTCATCTAGATATATATTGTCATATACAACTTTTCTTTCATCATCAAAGATGACTGTAACAGTATCTTTTTCTTCATCTATATCATGCACATAGCCTACGTCACCGTTGAATACACCCAATCCTTCACTTTCACCTTCCCCGGCAATTCTAATCCACTTTAGTGAATAATTGTTCTTTGTTTGCATTATTTTGTCCCCAACCCTAAATATTATATCTCTAAATTCCTTTTCTTTTTTATTTTCGTCTTTTTTGTTTAAAATATCCTGAAGTTTGTTATTTAAATTAGATATTCCTAGTATTCCTTTTCTCATAGGAGATAATATTTGAATATGATGCATTTTGTTCCATGATTTATTAAACTTAGGTAATCTTTTATCTATAAGCTCTATTAGAGTCTCTAATATTTTTCCTGACTCTTCACACTTTATAAAGAAAAAATCCTTATCTTTCTTATTAAGTTCTGGTGTTTCTCCATTATTAATTTTATGAGCGTTTACAACAATCATGCTTTCTTGTGACTGCCTAAATATATCTTTAAGCCTTACAACCTTTATGCACTTACTTTCTATGAGATCTCTCAGTACATTTCCTGGTCCAACAGATGGAAGTTGGTCAACATCTCCTACAATTATAATTCTAGTTCCTAACGATATAGCTTTAAGAAGATTATGCATAAGCATAATATCTATCATTGAAGCCTCATCTATAATCACAACATCACACTCAAGCGGGGCACCTTCATCTCTGGAAAAAAGCAATCCATCTTCTTCATCACCTACGCCCATCTCTAGAAGTCTATGAATTGTTTTTGATTGCCTGCCAGTAGCTTCGGTCATTCTTTTAGCCGCTCTTCCAGTGGGAGCTCCCATAAAAACTTTTAGCTTTGATTTTTCAAATATTTCTGTTATACAATTTATTATAGTAGTTTTGCCAGTTCCTGGTCCTCCAGTTATTATTTCTACTCCATTTTCTATGGCTCCTCGAATAGCTTCTTTCTGAGACTGAGCAAAATCTATCCCATTAGACCTTTCAAACTCCTCTATTTCCTTATCTATTTCAATTCCTATATCATCATATTTACTTAGTGCTAAAGTAAGTATTTTTTTAGTAACTCCAAGTTCACAATAATAGTACGGCAAAGAAAATACGCATAATCTATTTTTTATTTTCTCCACTTTTATTTTTCCATTAATAGAGCTTTCATATATATTTTCTTCTAATTCATCTCTCGATACACTAAGCATTTCCATACCTTCTTCAATTAATTTTTCCATAGGCATGTATGTGTTTCCTAACCCGCAAAATTGATTTATCAAATATTTTATACCGCTTTGTATTCTAAAAGGAGAGTTAGGCTCTATTCCTAGGCTTCTAGCTATTTTATCTGCTATTTTAAAACCTATTCCCGATATTTCTTCCGTTAGAGTATACGGATTTTCTTTTACGACTTTTATAGAATCTGCACCGAATCTTCTATGTATCTTTACACATTGATTAGGTGTAATTCCATAAGTCTGTAAGAAAACCATTATGTTTCTTACTTCATGTTGCTTGGAATATGACTCGCTTATTAATGCTATTTTCTTGGCTCCAATACCTTCTATTTCATTGAGCTTTTCTATACAATTATCTAGTACGTCTAAAGTCTCTTCCCCAAATTTTTCTACAATCTTCTTAGCTGTAACAGGTCCTATCCCAGAAATTATCCCTGATGACAAGTATCTCTCTATTCCAACAATAGAACTTGGCATTATTTCTTCGCATAACTGCACTTTAAATTGTTGTCCAAATTGAGGATGTAAAACCCATTCTCCTATTAATTTTAAATTTTGTCCTTCAATTATATAAGGTATGCATCCAACCACAGTTATGTTTTCATTTTCACTTTTAACTTTGGCCACTACATATCCATTTTCTTCATTTCGAAAAATTATGTCTTCTACGCTCCCCTGTACCTCTTGCATAAAATCTCTCCTAATTTTCTATTCTCTTTTAATCCCTATTCTTATAATTATAGCACAAAGTAATTCTCTCATCAGTTATAGTTTTTACTAGTTATCAGATAAAATATAGATTTTTATTGTATGACATCTGTGCACTACTTAATTTTTATATTTCTAATTCTTAACTATAAAAAAGTTCTTATGCTTAGCATAAGAACTTTTTTATTTATTATAAGTATTTCTTTATTTCTTCAACTTTATTTAAGTTTTCCCATGGAACATTAATGTCAGTTCTTCCAAAATGTCCATATGCAGCTACTTGTCTATAAAGTGGTCTCTTTAAGCCTAAATCTCTTATTATAGCAGCTGGTCTTAAATCAAATACTTTTGTAACAATTTCAACTATCTTGTCTTCTGCTAGCTTACCTGTCTCAAATGTATCAACAGTTATAGATACTGGCTTAGCAACACCTATAGCATAGGCAACTTGTATTTCAAGCTTATCAGCAACACCTGCAGCAACAAGATTCTTAGCAACCCATCTTGCAGCATATGCAGCAGATCTATCAACCTTAGTTGGATCCTTTCCTGAGAAAGCACCGCCACCATGTCTTCCATATCCACCATAAGTATCAACTATGATTTTTCTTCCTGTTAATCCAGAATCTCCTTGCGGACCTCCCACAACAAATCTTCCAGTTGGATTTATAAAATACTTAGTGTTATCATCTAATAACTCAGCTGAAATAACAGGCTTTACAACATTCTCAATCAAATCTTTTTCTATTTGTTCACGTGTTATTTCCGGATCATGTTGAGTTGATATTACGATTGTATCTACTCTAACTGGTTTATCATTTTCATATTCAACAGTAACCTGTGTTTTTCCATCTGGTCTTAAATAGCTAAGAATTCCACTTTTTCTAACCTCTGCTAATCTTCTTGAAAGCTTGTGTGCTAGACTTATTGGCATCGGCATGTATTCAGGTGTTTCATTTGTTGCAAAACCAAACATCATTCCCTGATCTCCTGCACCAACTGCTTCCATTCTGTCCATTTTACCCATTTTAGCTTCAAGCGCCTCATCTACTCCCATGGCTATGTCTGATGATTGCTCATCTATAGAAGTGATGACTGAACAAGTGTCACAGTCAAATCCATACTTAGCTCTTGTGTATCCTATCTCTTCTACAGTTTTTCTAACTAACTTAGGAATATCTACATAACACTTAGTAGATATTTCTCCCATAACTAATACCATACCTGTTGTAGTTGCTGTTTCGCAAGCTACCCTACCCTCTGGGTCTTGTTCTAATATAGCATCAAGAATTGCATCAGAAATTTGGTCGCACATCTTATCTGGATGTCCTTCAGTAACTGATTCAGACGTAAATAATCTTCTCATAATTTAATCCCTCCGTTTACAAAAATAAGACCTCTTCAATAAGAAGAGGTCGTTAAGTATCATTTAACTCACTCTCTTATCTCGCAGATTATACTGCAGGAATTGGCACCTTAACATTAAGTTGGTTGCCGGGTTTCATAGGGCCCTTTCCCTCCACCTCTCTTGATAAGAGTTTATATTTAATTATATCGTAATGATAGTATCATAGCTGAAACATACTGTCAATATAAAATTCACTTAATAAATTCATAATTTAAAAATTATGCGAAGCAATAATTTTTATTAGAGGACAGAGGACAGTTGACAGAGGACAATGAAGGAGGATTTTTCTCCGCTATGCTACGAAAAATCTTTAATTTATAAAGGCTATA